>JACQAP010000019.1:0-300000 GCA_016194905.1 Betaproteobacteria bacterium | reverse complement strand
GAGATGGTCGACGAATAGTCGGAAACGGGCAGCGGCGAATCGCTGATGATCCGGTATTTGACGAACCGGCTCTTTTCGCTGAAGCCATCGAGTTCCTCGTCGAATTTGCTGCCATCGGTCATCGTAAGCGTACGCACTGATCCCCGCTTGTTGTTCTCGCCGGATTTGATCTCGGTATTCGAGAACGCCGGATGCCACTTGTGCAAGCTGTTCCAGTTCTTCACCAGGCTCCAGACCTTGGCTGGCGGAGCATTGATCTCGACACTTTCCTTTACACCCAGATATCCGGCCTTGGCGGCGAAAGCCATGCCTGGCATCGCCAGCAGCAGACCGGCAGCCATGATCCAGTTCCTTCTGTTCATCTTGTTTCTCCCATGTTCGCAGCAGTAAGCCAACTCGATCCGGTCGCCAAATCCTGCACATCCGGCCGGTCAGTATAGGGGGGCGCCACCATCGCGGGCAAATTGCCCCGGGCCGGAATCAGGGCAGGCGCTCGCCGAAGATTGCCCGGCCGACACGAACCAGGGTCGCACCTTCGGCAATAGCGGCCTCCAGATCATCGGACATGCCCATCGACAGGGTGTCCAGCGGGACTCCGCGGCTGACGGTTTCGTCCCGGAGTTGGCGCAGCAGCCGAAACCGGGCGCGTTGCAATCCAATATCCGGGGTCGGTTCCGGGATGGCCATTAATCCGCGCAGCCGGATTCCCGTCAGGCGCGATGCCGCTTTCGCCAGCGCAAGGACTTCGTCCGGCCGGATACCGCTCTTGGATTCCTCGCCGCTGACGTTGACCTGAATGCAAATTTGCAGCGGCGGCAGGATAGTGGGGCGCGAAAATGACAGGCGTTCGGCGATCTTTAGCCGATCCACACTGTGTACCCAGTGAAATTGCTCGGCGATCTGACGGGTCTTGTTGCTCTGGATCGGCCCGATGAAGTGCCACTCCAGAGGGAGGAGCAGGGGCCCCGCTTGTGGGGAGGAAGCGCCGGAACGCGGAGCCTCGGCACGTGCGACCGAGGAGGCGCTTCCATGCGCCAGCTCCACGGCCTGGCCCAATGCCCCGTCAACGTCTCGCTGGCGCACCCCGGCGGAGGGGCGCACGTCGCCCTCTCGCCGCTCGTCGTCCTGCTTTCCGTGCGCGACGTGCCATTCGAGCCCTAAATCGGCCAATGCCGCAATCTTTCCGACCGCTTCCTGCAGATAGTTCTCGCCAAATGCGACCTGGCCGGCGGCGTGGGCTTCCGCGATGGCAACCGGCGCAAAGGTCTTGCTGACGGCAATCAGCCTGATGTCCCACGGTGACCTGCCGGCCGTAACGGCCGCTGCGTCAATACGGCTGCGTACGGCTTGCAAGCGGGACGCTATTCTTGTCATAATTCCCTTGCATTCTTGACCGTAACCATCGAATGCAGCGAGCATTTTCGATCTGCGCCGAGGCCGCCGGCATGTTTCGTTCCCCATCTAGCCGTCGTCGGAGAATTATAAATGGACATCGCTGAACTCCTCGCTTTTGTGGTCAAGAACAAGGCTTCCGACCTTCACCTGTCGGCCGGATTGCCCCCCATGATCCGGGTGCATGGCGACGTCAGGCGCATCAATCTGCCGCCGATGGAGCACAAGGACGTGCACGCTATGATCTATGACATCATGAACGACGGTCAGCGCAAGTTCTACGAGGAAAACCTCGAGTGCGACTTCTCGTTCGCGATCCCGAATCTGGCGCGCTTCCGCGTCAACGCCTTCGTACAGAACCGCGGCGCGGGCGCGGTGATGCGGACCATTCCGTCCAAGGTATTGACCCTGGAAGAGCTGAAGGCACCCGCGATTTTCAAGGAAATCGCCCAGTACCCGCGCGGCGTGGTGCTGGTGACCGGCCCGACCGGTTCGGGCAAGTCGACCACGCTCGCAGCCATGGTCAACGACATCAACGAGAACGAGATGGGTCACATTCTCACGGTGGAAGATCCGATCGAATTCGTACACGAAAGCAAGAAGTGTCTGATCAACCAGCGCGAGGTCGGGCCGCATACGCTGTCGTTCAACAATGCGCTGCGCAGCGCGCTGCGCGAAGATCCGGACATCATCCTGGTCGGCGAATTGCGCGACCTGGAAACCATCCGCCTGGCGCTGACCGCGGCCGAAACCGGCCACCTGGTGTTCGGGACGCTGCACACGAGTTCTGCCGCAAAGACGGTCGACCGGATCATCGATGTATTCCCGGCGGCTGAAAAGGAAATGGTGCGCGCAATGCTGTCGGAATCGCTGCGCGCCGTGATCTCGCAAACGCTGTGCAAGACCAAGGACGGCACCGGACGTGCGGCGGCGCATGAAATCATGATCGGCACGCCGGCCATCCGCAACCTGATCCGCGAAGCCAAGATCGCGCAAATGTATTCCGCGATCCAGACCGGCCAGAACATAGGCATGCAGACACTGGACCAGAACCTCACCGAAATGATCAAGCGCAACATCATCACGAAGGACGAAGCGCGAGGAAAGGCAGCAAACAAGGATGCGTTCAACTGACCTGCCGGGACGGCGGGCACACCGGACATTAGCCAGGAGTAGCAGATGGAAAAAGATCAGGCCGTCAAATTCATTCACGAACTGTTGCGGGCCATGGTGGCGAAGAAAGCCTCCGACCTGTTCATCACCGCCGGCTTTCCGCCGGCATTCAAGCTCGACGGCAAAATGACGCCGGTGTCGAACCAGAGCCTGACGCCGCAGCACACGCAGGAACTGGCGCGCTCGCTGATGAACGACAAGCAGGCGCAGGAGTTCGAGGCCAGCAAGGAATGCAACTTCGCCGTCAACCCGCCCGGAATCGGCCGCTTTCGCGTCAATGCTTTCGTGCAGCAGGCCCGCGTCGGCATCGTGCTGCGCACCATCACCACGGCAATTCCCAAAATTGACGAACTGGGATTGCCGCCGGTTCTCAAAGACGTGGCGATGACCAAGCGCGGCCTGGTAATCCTGGTTGGAGGAACCGGATCGGGCAAGTCGACGTCGCTTGCCGCGATGATCGGCTACCGCAACGAAAACAGTCACGGCCACATCATCACGATCGAAGATCCGATCGAATACGTGCATGACCACAAGAATTGTCTCGTCACCCAGCGCGAAGTCGGCGTCGATACCGATTCCTGGGAGGCCGCGCTGAAGAACACGCTGCGCCAGGCACCGGACGTGATACTGATCGGCGAAGTCCGCGAACGCGAAACCATGGAACATGCCATCGCGTTCGCCGAAACCGGCCACTTGTGTTTGTGCACGCTGCACGCCAACAGCGCCAACCAGGCGCTGGATCGGATCATCAACTTCTTCCCGGAAGAACGCCGCTCGCAGTTGTTGATGGACTTGTCGCTTAACCTCAAGGCGCTGGTGTCGCAGCGCCTGATCCCGTTGAAGGAGTCCAAGGGTCGTGCCGCCGCGATCGAAATCCTGCTGAACTCTCCGCTGATCTCCGATCTGATCTTCAAGGGCGAGGTGCACGAAATCAAGGAAATCATGAAGAAGTCGCGCGAACTGGGCATGCAGACCTTCGACCAGGCTTTGTTCGACCTGTACGAGGGCGGCAAGATCGGCTACGAGGACGCCATGCGCAATGCCGACTCGATGAACGAACTGCGCCTGCAGATCAAGCTGCACGGCAAGGAAATGAAGGATCGCGACCTCACGTCCGGGGTGGATCACCTGAACATCGTTTAGGGGCGAGGGACTAGGGGCTAGGGGAAACCCGCAAAGCTTCTGACCTTTGGTCCCGCCTTAAGCTTTCCGATCCCTGCTTTTCCCCCTAGCCCCTAGTCCCTGCTGTTCCCTAGCCCCTGCTTTTCCCTCCGCATCGCCCCGGAAACCATCTTGAATTCATACAGCCGGCACTCGAGCGCGCCGTTATAGAGCGGGGTACGTTTCGAGGGTGACAGCCCGATCAGCTTCGGCAGCCGCATGTCGGCGGTGAACAGGTAAGCACGCCAGCCGGCGAATTTCTTCTTCAGCACGTCTCCCATCTGCGGGTAAAACGAAGCCAGGTCGTCCTGCTCGCCGATGCGCACACCGTAAGGCGGATTGGCCACCAGAACGCCTTCCGCGCCCGGCGCGGAAATCTCCAGCATGTTGGCCTGCTTGAGCGAGACGGCGTCGGCAAATCCGGCCGCCGCAAGATTCACGCGCGCCAGTTTCAGCGCATCGCCGTATAGATCGCTGCCGAAAATCGCCGGCAAAGGATTCGGTGCCGGTCGCGCAGCGGCCTCCGCCTTAATCCGGTGCCATTTCGCCTCATCGAAGTTGCGCAGCTTCTCGAAGCCGAACTGGCGACGCGCGCCGGGAGGAATCCCGCGCGCAATCTGCAGAGCCTCGATCAGGAAGGTCCCGCTGCCGCACATCGGGTCGAGCAGCGGCAGGTCAGGGGTCCAGCCGGACAGCTTCAGGATTCCGGCGGCAAGGTTCTCGCGCAACGGCGCTTCCCCGGCGATCTGCCTGGCGCCGCGTTTGAACAGCGGCTCGCCGGAAGTATCGAGATACAGCGTGAAGCGTTCCGTCTCCAGGAAGGCATGGATACGCACATCGGGTTGCGCGGTATCCACGTTCGGGCGAACGCCCGTCTGCGAGCGAAACTTGTCGCAGACCGCATCCTTGATCCGCAACGTGATGAAATCCAGGCTGTTGAGCGGACTGCGTACCGCGGCGACGTTCACGCGTATCGTCAGGGCGACAGCGAACAGTTGCTTCCAGTCGAGCGCATTCACGCCGCGATAAACGTCGTCTTCACTACGATATCGGCCCACGCCGACTTGCCATAGAACACGGCTCGCGATGCGGCTGTGCAGATTGGCAGCGTAGGCAACCGATAGCGGGCCGGAAAAGCCCACCCCGCCTTCCGTTGCGGTGATCTCGCCCGCGCCCAGTTCGGCCAGCTCCCCGGCCAGTACCGCTTCAAGTCCGCGCGGGCACGGTGCGAAAAAACGTTCTTGCTTCAAGAATAGTTACCCAGTCAAACCCTTCACCGCAAAGGCGCGAAGGCGCAAAGAAGTACTCGCAAAGAAGAACAGCAGCAGAAAAACAACAACTGATGCGAAAATCGCCGTCAATGGATTATTGACTGTGCTTTTTCTCATCTTTCGTTTCCTTTGCGTTCTCTTTGCGCCTTTGCGCCTTTGCGCCTTTGCGGTTCAATTTTCTAGAGCCGTAGAAAGACTTCGAATTCGATGCGCTTCCACGGATCGCGGTGTCTGGTCAGCCGCGCGATGCGCGCTTCAAGCTTGTTGCCGCGATCCAGCTGGCGCGCTACCGCGTCGTTCTCGACACGCGGGACGTAACCGAGCATGTGGCCATTCCATTCGACGCGCACCGCACGTGCATCATGCGGATTGTCGGGTTCGCGCACCAGCGTCAATGCATCGCCGACCTTCAACTGATCCCACAGCCACTTGCCTTCGTGAAACTGGAATCCGGCGACGGGCGAGCTTTGTATGAGGATGCGCGTCGCCGGCTGCGCCGCGTGCAGCAAGGTGGCAGCGAAGACCGCAACGACGGTGAAGAGCCACGCAGCCCTGGTCATCGGCATCAGAACGGCTGCAATTCCACCAGCAGGATGATCGCGATCAGTACGACGACCGGAAGCTCGTTCAGCCAGCGATAGAACACGTGGCCGTGACGATTGCGGTCATGCTTGAAATCGATCATCAGCTTCCCGCAGTAGCCGTGATAGAGCACCAGCACAGCCACCAGCGCCATCTTGGCGAAAAGCCAGCCGCCGTAGAAACCGTAACCCAACCACAGCCACAGGCCGAACGCGATCGTCAGCAGAGCGCCCGGTGTCATGATGCCGAAAAACAGTTTGCGCTCCATGACCTTGAAGCGCTCACGGCTTGTCGTATCTTCGCTCACGGCGTGGTAGACGAACAGGCGCGGCAGATAAAACAGGCCGGCGAACCAGGTGACCATGAAGATGATGTGAAACGCCTTGATCCAGAGCATGACGAACCCTTCAGGAAAGCAACCGGCGCCGTGTCAGCACAAGGGCGGCATAGAGCCCGGCAACTGCGTAACCGAGCAACGCCAGGACATGTGTCAACGTACCGGTTGGCACAACGCCGGTCACCAGCGGCCGCGAGATCTGTACGGCGTGGGTAAGCGGCAGCACCGAGGAAACGGCCTGCAAAGCCGGAGGCAACTGATCGGTCGGAAAGAAGACGCCGCACAGCAACACCATTGGCGTGATCAGCAATGTGAAGTAATACAGGAAGAAATCGTAGCTCGGCGAAACCGCGTTCATGACCAGCGCGAGGCTGGCGAATGTCAGTCCGATCAGAAACGCGAGCGGAATGATCCACAGCGTCATCGGCGAATGCGACAAGCCGAGTGCGAAGATGATCAGCAGGATGGCGCAGCCGGACAGGAAGCTTTTGCTCGCCGCCCAGACCGCTTCTGCCAGCAGCACGTCGTCGAGATTGAGTGGCGTGTTCATGATCGCGTCCCAGGTTTTCTGTACGTGCATGCGCGAAAATGCCGAGTAGAGGGCCTCGAACGTCGCAGTGTTCATGGTGCTGTAGCAGACCGTGCCGGCGGCCAGAAAGGTAATATAAGGCAGCCCACCGACTTCGCCGACCAGTTTGCCGAGGCCGAACCCGAGCCCGAGCATATAGAGCATCGGGTCCGCAAGGTTGCCGAGCATCGACGGAATGGCAAGCTTGCGCCACACGTGGAAATTGCGGCGCCATACGTGCACGAAGCGCAAGCTCAATATCGGTAGACGAAAATCTTTCGTTCTCATGGTCACGGCTTCGCCAACGTCAAAACAGAACCTCGTTCACCGCAGTGAAAGCGTTGGTCTTTTCGACAATGCGCTGACAAACGGGTGCGTGAGCATCAGTCCCTCAGGTCGCGACCGGTGAGTTTCAGGAACACGTCCTCGAGATTCGCCGGCCGGTGCAGGTAACGCAGGTCGGGATTGTTCTCCAGCGTCGCGATCAGCGGTTCCGCATGCCGGGTATAGCAGAATACCGTTTCCCCCGCGCGCTCCGCGCGATCGGCCAGTTTGTCGCCATGCGCGGTGGCCCATTCGGCAACGCCTTCGCCGTAAACCTCCAGCACTTGAGGTTCGATGTGGCGGGAAATCAGTTCGCGCGGCGTGCCGGTGGAAATGATGCGGCCGTGATCCATGATGGCGAGCCGGTGGCACAGCCGTTCGGCCTCGTCCATGAAATGCGTAGTCAGGAGAATGGTCTTGCCTTGGTTGACGAGCTGCTTCAACCTGTCCCAGATCATATGACGGGCCTGGGGGTCGAGCCCGGTGGTCGGTTCGTCCAGGAAAAGCAGGTCGGGATCGTTGATCAGCGCTCGCGCCAGCGACAGGCGCCGCTTCATGCCACCGGAGAGCGTCTGGATCTTTGATGTCGCGCGCGCCGCGAGTCCGGCAAATTCCAGAAGATCGGGTATGCGGCCGCGTATCGTCGCCTCCGCCTCGCCGAAATAGCGACCGTACACCAGCAGATTCTCGAATACCGTGAAGTCCGGATCGAGATTGTCGATTTGCGGCACGACGCCCAGCCGGATACGCGCCTCGCGCGCCGCTTTCGGCACCGGAAAACCGAGCAGCGAGATCCGGCCGGCATCCGCATCCGTCAGCCCGAGGCATAGCCGCAAGGTCGTGGTCTTGCCGGCGCCGTTCGGGCCAAGCAGGCCATGGCATTCGCCGGCGTCGAGCGACAGGCTCACGCCGCGCAACACCTCCAGGTCACCGTAGCTTTTGCGCAGTTCGCTGACTTCGAGAAGCGGCATGTCTGTTCAGGTCCGGCAATGCTGTTCGACCAGTCGTTGCAGCGTAACCAGGTTGCCGTGGAAAAAATGGCCGCCACCGGGGAACACGATCACCGGAAGCGTTTGCGGCCGTGCCCAGTCGAACACGTCTTTCAAAGGCACGACATCATCTTCCTCGCCATGCACGACCAGCGTATTTTCCGGCACGTTGCCGACCGGAAAACGCCCCACCGCGGGAGCCGCCAATACCAGATGCCGTGGCGCAAGCCGCTCCGCCACGGCCGCCGCGATGAAACCTCCGAAGGAAAACCCGCCGATCGCGAGTTCGCTTTCGCCGTAAGTACGCCGCCCGTAATCCGCCAACGCGAGGAAATCCTCGATTTCGCCGCGCCCCTCGTCGAATACTCCGTCGCTTGCGCCGACACCGCGAAAATTCAACCGCAACGCGCAGTATCCCAGCGCGACAAAGGCCTTCGCCAGCGTTTGCACGACCTTGTTGTCCAGCGTGCCGCCGTAAAGCGGATGGGGATGGGCGATCAACGCGATGCCACGCCGCGCCGCGCCGGGTTCGCTGACGGCAACCTCGAGCTTTCCCGCCGGGCCGTCGATGGAAAGCTTTTGTGGGGACGCGGGCCTCAAATGCGCAGGCGTTCGACGACACGCCCGTTGACCAGATGCTCCTCGATGATCTCGTCGATGTCGTTCTTGTCCACGTAGGTATACCAGACTTCCTCGGGATAAACCACGATCACCGGCCCTTCCTCGCAACGGTCGAGGCAGCCCGCCTGGTTGATGCGCACCTTGCCTTTGCCGGCGAGCTCGAGGGATTTGACCATTGACTTTGCATAGTCGCGCATTTGCCGTGCGTCATGATTGCCGCAGCAAGCCTCGCCGTTCTGGCGCTGGTTGCAGCAGAAGAACACATGATGGGTGTAGAAACTCACAGGACGATCCTCATGAAGCCGGTGCGCAATTATAAGCCGCGCCGCGCCGGATACTTGTGCGCATTGAGTCCGATTTTCTCGCGCGCCGCGGCAGCCATGTCGATATCGAGCACGTCCGCCAGTCTGACGAGATAGAGCAGCACGTCCGCGATTTCGAGCGCTACGTCGTGCCGGGCGGCCTCGTCGAGATTGGCGCTTTGGGCAACGGTCAGCCACTGGAAATGCTCCATGATCTCGGCAGCCTCGATCGCGACCGACATCGCCAGGTTTTTCGGCGTGTGGTATTGCTCCCAGTCGCGCTCTGCGGAGAACCGGCGCAGGCGTTCGCGCAAATCGTCCAGGCTGTCGGGCGGCGGGCTCGCCGCAGGCACCGGTATCGTCATGACAGGTCCCTTCATTTGCCGGACCGGCCGGAATCCGGCCGGTCCTCGTTGTCGCCGCGCATCAGAAATACGAGAAAGGCAAACGCCAGAAATGGCCACCACGAAGACAATAACCCGGTCATGGCGTTGAATCGCAGGAAATGCCCGCGTTGCAGAATCTGCAAAGCAGCGACAAGATAAGGATTCTCGGGCGCAAGATTCACCAGGAAGAGTCCCGCTGCAAAGCAGATCGCGGCAGCGCGCATTGACCTCACCGGCGGGCACCGTGCCAGCGGCAGCCACAGCATCACGCCCGCAACCAGCCCCAGTGCGGATCCCGGCGTCAGCCACAAGCCGGGATTGCCGGGAATGAACAATGCCATCGACGCTATGGTCTTCAACATCAGCGCGGTCAATATCAGCGCGGCGACCGATGCGGCCGCCGCGGCAAATGAGCGGGCAATCGCGCCGGTCAGGAAGGCCACTCCGGCAAAATTCAGTGCCGCGACACCCGCTTCCAGCAGCAGATAGGCGTCCGCGGAATAGTGCACACCGAAATTGGCGGGAATCAGATGGCGCAGATCACCGTTGCCGAAGAGCCAGATCTCCGCGTTCAGTTGCGTAAGTAGCCAGAGGGCGAGCAGTACGAAGGCGAGGTCGGTGCGTGCGCCAGCCCGGAAATGGGTCTCGCGCAATCGACGCAGCTCTCCCGACAGCAGCCAGCGCTCGCCGCACACACAGGCTATTGCGGCACCCGCCAGCATACCGATGGAATTGGTCAGCACATCAACGTTCGAGGAAATGCGCGTGGGCAGATAGGCCTGCGCAAACTCGATCGACAGGCTCAACAACATTCCAGCAGTGACGCTGAGCACTACCGCGACCCAGCGCGGCACCCGCCCCATCCACGACAAGGTCAGCAGCAGACCGAGCGGCATGTAAGCCAGGATGTTGAGCACAACGTCCGAGACGACGATATAAGACGGCCAGCCGGCAAACAAGAATCGCGTCGCTTCGTCGTTCGGCACGCGCCAATCGGTGAAGGGGTACAAGCTGGCATACACGACGAGCAGAAGGTAAGCTACGGCGAGGTAGGCGACCAGCCTGGAATTGCGCGCGTAACGCGCGGACGGAAAAGGAAGCGAACCGCTCATGTGGTGTAGGCAATGCGCCGGGCCGGGGATCGTCTATCCGCAGCGGGCGGCACAGCATGAGATTCTATGACATCTTCAACGGCGACGCCGACGGACTCTGCGCGCTGCACCAACTCCGGCTCGCCGAACCACGGAAAGCCACGCTGATAACCGGTGTCAAGCGCGACATAGCCCTGCTCGCGCGTTTGACCCCCGAACCCGGCGACGAACTCACCGTGCTCGACGTCTCGCTCGACACCAATCGGGAAGCGCTGCTCGGCGCCCTGCGGATCGGAGCGCGCGTGCGCTATTTCGATCACCATTTCGCCGGAGAAATTCCGCATCACGGCCTGCTCGAAGCCCATATCGACCCCTCTGCGACGGTCTGCACCAGCCTGATCGTCGACCGCCATCTCGGAGGCCGTCATCGCGCATGGGCCGTCGCCGCCGCATTCGGGGACAACCTTCGCGCCCAGGCGTATTCCGCGGCGAGCGCGCTTGGCCTTAAGCACGCCGATGTCGAAACCCTGAGGGAATTGGGCGAATGCCTGAATTACAACGCCTACGGCGCCAATCTCGCCGACCTGCATTTTCATCCGGCGGAGCTTTACCTGCGCATGCAGCCTTACGCAGATCCGCTTGCGTTCTGCGCGCAGACGCCCGAGCTCGATGCATTGCGCCGCGCCAGTGCCGATGATCTGAAGCAGTCGACTGCGTTGCCGATCGAGAATGTGGGCGATGATGCTTTGGTGGTCTTCATGCCGGAAGCCGCATGGAGCCGGCGCGTCGCCGGCACGTTCGCCAACGAATTGTCACGGCGGCACACCGATCGAACGGTGGCATTGCTGGTGCGCAGCGGCGCCGGCTATCAGGTCAGTTTGCGCGCACCCGAACACGGTGGATCGGCGATGCATCTTCTGGCGCAGCAGTTCGAATCGGGAAACGGCAGGGCGCGATCCGCGGGCATCCAGTTTTTGCCGGAGCGTGACGTTGCCAGGTTGTTGGCGCTCCTGCGGCATCCCTTCGCAGGCGCTACGCCGGAATCGGCGGCAGACCCCTGAAAAAACCGTCTGGAAGCGCCACTCGTGCGCTTCCAGACGGGCGGGACGACTACTTGGCCTTGATCTCGGTCCAGATCTTGTTGAGCAGTTGCCGCTCCTTCTTGTTCATGTCCTTCAGCTGCTCGAGCCGTTTGGCGGATTCCGCGTCGGGGAATACGGCCTTAATCGACTTGATCTCCGGCTTGATGAACTGCATCGCCTCGGAATTCGGATTGCCGGAGCCGGTAATGTTGGTTAGCGCGGCCGAGTTCTTGCCCTCGAGCATGAAGTTGATGAACTGGTGGGCAAGGTCGGGGCGCGGCGCCGTCTTCGCGATCACCATCGCATCCAGGGCCAGTACAGCGCCTTCCTTGGGCAGGGCGTGGCGGATGCGGAATTTCTGCTTGGCTTCCTGCGCGCCGGTATCGGCCTGGAAAATATCGTTCGAGTAGCCGTGTACCACCCAGATGTTGCCCGTCGACAACTCCTTGATGTAGCCCTGCGCCATGAACGCCGCCCAGTAGGGCTTGGCCTTGAGGATGGTTTCCTTCGCCTGCTTCCAGTGCGCGGGATCA
Organism: Betaproteobacteria bacterium; assembly: GCA_016194905.1. Classification (NCBI taxonomy): domain Bacteria; kingdom Pseudomonadati; phylum Pseudomonadota; class Betaproteobacteria; species Betaproteobacteria bacterium. The sequence continues at coordinate 288,188 of JACQAP010000019.1, read as the reverse complement.
CGGTCGTTGACCGAGTAGCCCAGATACTTCAGCGCCGCCGCCATGACTTCGGCCTGGCTGTCGAGCACGGTCACCTTGCCTTTTATCTTCTGCAGGATTTTGGGATCGAAGATCACAGCCCAGGAGTCCACGGTAATGCCGAGCTCCTTGAGTTTCTGGTCGTTGTAGCCGATCAGCGTAATCGACATCGCGTAAGGCACGGAGTACTTGTTGCCCGGATCGAACTCGGTGTTGAGATAGGTCGGCATCAGGTTCTTGAAGTTCGGCAACTTGCCCTTGTCGAGCGGCTGCAGCCAGCCGGCCTTGGCCATGCCCGCGACGTAATTCGAAGTCGGAACCATCACGTCGTACCCTCTCGCTCCCGCGGCAAGCTTGGCAAGCAGTTCTTCATTGTCACCGTAGAAGTCCTGCACCACCTTGCATTTGCACTGGGCTTCGAAGCTCTTCACCGCGTCCGGGGCGACGTAGTCGTTCCAGTTGTATAAATGCAATTCGTCTGCAGCCAGCGCCGGCAGGGTGGCGAACAACAGCAGGAACAACAGCTTTTTCATGATCGTACTCCGTGTTTGGGGAAGTGGCTTTTTTGCAAATCCGCCAGCGCCAGATTAGGCAAACTCGGGAAACCCGTCCAGCGGCATCCCGGCAGCGGGCTCACTCCGCACGCAATGAGCCGGGCGAGAGTTTGGAGGCGATCAGGATCAGCGCCAAGGTCAGCATCATCAGCAAGGTGGAGATGGCGTTGACCTCGGGCGTTACCGCAATCTTGACCATCGTGTAAATCTGCAGCGGCAGCGTGGTCGAACCGACGCCGGCAGTGAAGAACGTGATTACGAAATCATCGATCGACAACGTAAACGCCATCAGTGCGCCGGCGACCACGCCCGGCATGATCAGCGGCAGCGTCACCAGCCGGAAGGCTTTCCATGGCGTGGCACCCAGGTCGCGCGCGGCCTCGGTCAGGCTCTCGTCCATGCCGGCCAGGCGCGAACGCACGACGATGGCGACGAAACCGATGCAAAACGCAATGTGCGACAGCACGATGGAGACCATGCCGAGCGAGATGTTCAGCAGCACGAAGAAGATCAGCAGCGAGACGCCCATCAGGATCTCGGGGATCGCGATCGGTGCCAGCACCAGCAGCGGCAGCAATCGCGTCCTGAAGCGATACATCGCATAACCCGCCATGGTGCCGAAGACCGTGGATACCGCACTTGCGGAAATGCCGATCAGCAGCGAGTTCCACGCAGCCTTCAGCATCTTCTCGTTGTGGAAGAGCTTTCCGTACCAGGACAGCGTGAAGCCCACCCACTCGGCGTTGAGCCTGGAATCGTTGAAGGAATACGCGACGACGATCACCAGCGGCGCATAGAGAAACGCATACGCAAAGATTGCCGCGGCCCATAATCCGCGCGAGCGCCGGTTCATGTCCGCGATCTCCTTGCCACCCAGGCGGTCAACCCCGCAATGCTTACCGCCATCACCGTCAGCACCATCGACAGCACGCTGCCGAACGGCCAGTCGCGCGTGTCGAGAAACTGCTGCTTGATCACGTTGCCGATCATGATGCCTTCGGTGCCGCCGAGAATATCGGGAATGGCGAAGATGCCCAGCGCGGGAATGAAGACCAGCGCGGCACCGGCGTAGACACCCGGCAACGACAACGGGAACGTAACCCGCCAGAAGCGCCGCCACGCATTGGCGCCGAGATCCTGCGCGGCATCGAGCAGCGCCGGATCGTGTTTTTCCAGGTTGGCGTAGAGCGGTAGCACCATGAACGGCAGGTGCACGTAGACCAGTCCGACAATGACCGCGAACGGCGTATACAGCAGCGTGACCGGCTCGAACCTGAACAGGCCGAGGACGTTGTTGAGGGCGGTTACGAACACCGACTGCGGCCCGAGGATGATCATCCACGCGTAGACGCGGATCAGGAAGTTCGACCAGAACGGCAGGATCACCAGCAGCACCAGCAGGTCGCGGTGTTTCTTCGGGCTGCGCGCGATCAGCATCGCCAGCGGGTAGGCAATGATCAGGCAGACGAGAGTCGTGATCGCCGCGTAGGCGAATGACTTCAGGAACAGTTCGGTATAAAGAAAATCCGAGAAGAAGCGGCCGTAGCTTTCCGTGGTGAGGTCGAGTTGTCCGCCGCCTTCGCCCTCGGCGAAGATGGGCGCCAAGCCGCCGAACTCGCCCGGATTGCGGAACGACGCGACCACCATGATCAGCACGGGAATGGCGAAGAACACCACCAGATAGGCGAGCGGCGGCCCGCCGATCAGCCATTTGTGCAGGCGCGTCTGACTAGCCGCGGACTTCATCGCTCACCACAAAGTCCCGGAGAAAAGAATCTCACTGCCCAACCTCTCCAAACCACGGGCCGCCGTGTTTTTATCTCCCTCTCCGCCTTCGGGGGGAGAGGGCATCGCTGACTCGGCGAATGGATGTTGCCATTGGGGCGGGAAGCGATGCCTGGCGCGCTGCCCGCAAACGGGTGATTTCATCACTAACGTGTCCGCGCGCCGGGGTGAGGTGGGGGGTTCGGCATTTCAATCGTTCAGGAAATGGCCGGCATCGTAACGCCAGCTCACCTGGACATCGTCGCCGGCCTCGAAGAACTTGGTGCGGCCCGCGGTGGAATTGGGCAGCAGCGCTTCGATGCGCATGCCGTTGGCGAGTTCGACGATGTAGATCGTCACGTCGCCGAGATAGAGGAAATCGTGGACTTTGCCGGCAAAGCGGTTGACATCGGGACCGGCGGCAAGATCGCGACCGATCGCAACCTTCTCCGGACGCAGCGCCAGCGCGCCCTTGAGTCCGGGCGCATCGCTTTCGACGTTCAACGCGGCCACGTCACCGATACCGGACAACGCGACGGTCATGCGCTCTCCGGCGCAGGATTTGATTTCACCGTCGAGCAGGTTGCACTGGCCGATGAAATCGGCGACGAAACGATTCCTCGGAAAGCCGTAGATTTTCGACGGTTCGTCGACCTGCTCGACGCGCCCGTGGTTCATGACGGCGATCCGGTGCGACAATGCCAGCGCTTCGCTCTGGTCGTGGGTGACGTAAACGAAGGTGATGCCGACTTCCTTCTGCAGGCCGATCAGTTCCAGCTGCACGCTTTCCTTGAGCTTGGCGTCGAGCGCGGCAAGCGGTTCGTCGAGCAGCAGCAACTTCGGCCGATTGATCAGCGCACGCGCAACCGCCACCCGCTGCTTCTGCCCGCCGGACAATTCGTTCGGATAGCGCTTCTCCATGCCGGTCAGCCGCACGTCCTCGAGCGCCTCCTCGACACGTTTGCCGATCTGTCCCGGGTCTGCGTTGGCCATCTTCAGCGGGAATGCAATGTTCTGCGCGACCGTCATGTGCGGAAACAACGCATAGCTCTGGAATACCGTATGGATGTTGCGCGCTTCCGGCGGGATGCCGGTCATGTCCTTGCCGTCAACGACGATGCTGCCGGCGTCCGGTGCATCGAATCCGGCGATCATGCGCAGCAGCGTGGTCTTGCCGCAACCGGAGGGGCCGAGGAGGGTGAAGAACTCGCCACCTTCGATGCTGATGCTGACATTGTCGACCGCCGTGAAGTCGCCGAAACGGCGGGTCACGTTGCGGATCTCGAGCAGTGCCATCGGGGAAAGACCAGGACGCAAATGAAGCCGCGATTCTAGCAAATGGCGCACCGCGATAAACCGTCGAGCTGCATTTGCGGGATGATAGGATTGACGCACGACGACCCAATCCGGTTGTCTGGCGGTCCGCGCCGAAGCAGAGAACAATTTCCCGGACACCGGAGGAAGACCCAAACAGATGAGGGGAGCGGCGGCATCCACGCCGGGCGACGTGCGCGCCTCCACGTCCAGCCGCTGGCGGCAACTGATTATCGGCATCATCTGCATGTCGATGATCGCCAATCTCCAGTACGGCTGGACGCTGTTCGTCAACCCGATCAACGACAAGTTCCAGTGGGGCAAAGCTTCGATCCAGGTCGCATTTACCATTTTCGTCCTCACCGAAACCTGGCTGGTGCCGGTCGAGGGCTACTTGGTGGACAGGTTCGGCCCGGGACCGGTCACCGTCGTCGCGGGGCTTCTGGTCGGCTTGTCGTGGGTATTGAACTCGGTTGCGGATTCGCTTTTCCTGTTCTATTTGGCTGCCACCGTGGGGGGAATCGGCGCCGGAGCCGTGTACGGCACTTGCGTCGGTCAGGCATTGAAATGGTTTCCCGATCGGCGTGGCCTGGCTGCCGGCCTCACCGCGATGGGATTCGGCGCCGGCTCCGCGCTCACGGTGATTCCGATCGCCTCGATGATCAAGTCGAGCGGCTACCAGGCGACGTTCCTGTACTTCGGCATCGCCCAGGGTCTGGTCGTGTTCGTGCTGGGCTGGTTTTTGCGGAAGCCCGACCCGGGCTTCGGCGCCGCCCGCGAAGCGGACGCCGCGCCTGCGCGGCGCGACTACACGCCGCTGCAGATGGCCGCTACGCCGGTGTTCTGGATCATGTACGCGATGTTCGTGCTGATGGCAGCGGGGGGTCTGATGGCGACGGCCCAGCTAGCGCCGATTGCCAAGGATTTCCAGATTGCCGATATGCCGGTGAGCATCCTCGGCCTGACCCTGCCCGCACTTACTTTTGCACTGTCGATCGACCGCGTGCTTAACGGCGTCACCCGCCCGTTTTTCGGCTGGGTGTCGGATCGTTTAGGCCGGGAGAATACGATGTTCATCGCGTTTTTTCTGGAAGCGGTTGGCATACTCATGTTGAGCCGCTTCGGACATGACCCGGTGGCGTTTGTGTTGCTTACCGGACTCGTGTTCTTCGCGTGGGGAGAGATCTACAGCCTGTTTCCCGCTACCTGCGGCGACACCTTCGGATCGAGATACGCCACAGCCAATGCCGGCCTGCTCTACACGGCCAAAGGCACGGCCTCGCTGCTGGTGCCCCTCACCAGCATCGTAGCCGCGTCCACGGGCGGATGGCATACGATTTTCGTGACCGCAAGCGTGATGAATTTCGTCGCTGCATTCACCGCACTATTTCTACTGAAGCCGCTGCGCGCCGGCATGAGAAAATCATGATTGAAAGGACGGTTGTGACTGCGGGAGGGGGGCAGAGATGCACTGGTTGAGATTCTCGCGGCAGGGCAGAAGCGAATTCGGCATCATGGAAGCAGACGGGGTGCGCGCATGCCGGGGCGACATGTTTTCCGCCTGGGAGAAGACCGACGAACTCATCGCGTTGAACGAAATTCGCTGGGAAACGCCCTGCACGCCGACGAAAATGATTGCGCTATGGAACAATTTTCACGAGGCGTCAGCAAAGCTCTCGCTCGCCGTCCCCAAGGAGCCGTTGTTCTTCGTGAAGAGCGCCAATTCTTTCTGCCCGCACGACGCTACGATTCCGGCGCCGAAGTCCTAATTCCGGCAAAGTGCTCTATGAAGGCGAGCTCGGCATTGTCATCGGCAAACAAGGGAAAGACATTCCGCCGGATCAGGCGGCAAGCCATATCTTCGGATACACCTGCGTAAACGATGTGACGGCTTACGAGTTGTTGAAGTCCGACCCCAGCTTCGCCCAGTGGACGCGCGCCAAGAGTTTCGACGGCTTCGGGCCGTTCGGCCCGGTCATCGCGACCGCAGTAGATCCGGCGGTATTGACCGTGCGCACGCTGGTCAACGGCAAGGAACGGCAGAACTACCCGGTGCGGGACATGATCTTCTCGCCCGAGCAGTTGGTGAGCCTGATTTCCCGGGACCTGACCCTGTTTCCCGGGGACGTAATCTCCTGCGGTACTTCGGTGGGAACGGGGTCGCTCCCGAACGGGGCGACCGTGGATGTGGTCATCGACGGCGTAGGAAGGCTTTCGAACCAATACGCATGAAACATCGCTCGGGGAAATCGCCATGAGAATTGCCATAGTCGGCGCCGGCGCAATCGGCGGATATCTGGGCACGAGGCTTGCCGCCGCCGGCGCGGAAGTCACGTTCATCGCCCGGGGAGCGAATCTCGATGCGATCCGCAGCAGGGGAATGAAGTTAATCCTGGAGGATGGCGCCGAGGTGCACGCGAGCGGCGCCCGGGCCTGCGAGAAAATGAGCGAAGCCGGTCCGCAAGACGTCGTGCTGCTCACCGTCAAGGCACACCAGGTTACCGCGGTCGCCCCGGAGCTGCGGGATCTTTTTCACGAGCAGACCAGCATCGTCACGATGCAGAACGGCATTCCCTGGTGGTATTTCCAGAAACACGGCGGGGAGTACGAGGGCAAACCGGTCCTGGCTGCGGATCCCGGCGGCACGATCGCTCGTCATATCGACCCGGCGCGAATCGTCGGTTGCGTCGTCTATCCGGCGGCGAACCTGATCGCGCCCGGCGTGGTGCAAGTGGTGGAAGGAAATCGATTCACTCTGGGCGAGCTCGACGGCTCGACCACGCCGCGACTGCAGGCGATCGCGGCAAGCCTCATCAAGGCGGGCTTCAAGGCGCCCATCACCAACGAGATCCGCAGCGAGATCTGGCTGAAGCTATGGGGCAATTTGAGCTTCAACCCGATCAGCGCGCTGACCCATGCGACGCTGGTGGATATCTGCCAGTTTGCGCTCACGCGCGATCTCGCCACGCAGATGATGACCGAGGCCGAGACGATCGCGAAAAAGCTGGGAATCACCTTCAGGGTCGGTATCGAAAAACGCATCGCCGGCGCGGAAAAAGTCGGCGCCCACAAGACTTCGATGCTGCAGGACGTCGAACAAGGCCGGCCGATCGAGATCGAAGCGCTGGTCGGGTCGGTGGTCGAACTGGGTTCGTTAACCCGGACGCCGACGCCGCACATCAGCGCGATGTTTGCGTGCGCCAGCCTGCTGGCGAGGACTCTGAATGTCCGGCACGGCAGGCTGACTGTCGCGAACTAGGTTTCGGCCGAGTTCCAACCACCAAATTTATTGCGAGGGTCCTCAGCATGAGCACTTCAGCTTCGACCGTGATCGGATTGCTGGAACGGGGCGCGCCAGGTGCGACCGCCTTGAGCGCACCTGGCGGCGTGCCGCTCACCTATCAATCCTTGCGCAACCTCGCGTCCGACACGCTCACCGCGCTCAATGCCCAGGGGATCGGCAGAAACGACCGCATTGCGATCGTGCTCGACAATGGTCCGGAAATGGCGGCAGCGTTCCTGTGCATTTCCGCCGGCGCCACCGCCGCGCCTTTGAACCCTGCCTACCGTGCGGACGAGTTCGAATTCTATCTATCCGACCTGAAGGCCAAGCTTCTCGTGGTCGGGCGCGAGATGTCTTCGCCCGCAGTCGAGGTGGCGAACCGGCTCGATATTCCGCTCGTCCGGCTCGTCCCCGCGCCCGAAAGAGGCGCGGGCAGTTTCGCCCTGGAATTCCCGAAGGGGTTTGCAACGCGGCGCGCCGAAAAATCCGGTGCGGCTGCGCCGGAAGACACTGCACTGGTGCTGCACACATCCGGCACCACATCGCGGCCGAAGATCGTGCCGCTTTCCCAGCGCAACGTCTGCGCCTCGGCTCACAACGTGAGCCGGACGGTCGCGTTCATTGCGGCCGATCGTGGGCTCAACATCATGCCTTTGTTCCACATTCACGGCCTGATCGCGGGTATTCTGGCGCCGCTGTCGGCGGGTGGCCAGGTCTGCTGCACCACCGGGTTCAACGCCTTGAAATTCTTCTCCTGGATGGCCGAGGTTCGTCCGACCTGGTACACGGCCGTGCCGACCATGCACCAGGCAATACTCTCCCGTGCGGCAAAGAACCTCGATGTCGTCAGGGCCTGCTCGCTGCGCTTCATTCGCTCGTCATCGTCCTCGCTTCCTCCGCAGGTCATCCGGGAGCTTGAAGAGATCTTCGGCGTCCCGGTGATCGAAGCCTATGGGATGACGGAAGCCGCACATCAGATGGCCAGCAACCCGCTGCCGCCCGGCGAGCGCAAACCGGGCACGGTTGGGCAGGCGGCGGGGCCCGAGGTGTGCGTGATCGACACCGAGGGCAATTCGCTGCCACCCGGTGTCGTGGGAGAAATCGCGATTCAAGGCGAGAACGTCATGCCGGGGTACGAGAATAACCCGAAGGCCAACGCCGAAGCCTATGCCAAGTCCTGGTTTCGCACCGGGGATCAGGGCGTCATGGATGCGGAAGGCTACGTCACGATCACCGGGCGCTTGAAGGAAATCATCAACCGGGGCGGGGAGAAAATTTCCCCGCGCGAGGTGGACGAAGTGCTCATGGACCACCCGTCGGTCCAGCAATGCGTCACGTTCTCCGTCCCCCACGACAAGCTGGGTGAGGATGTCGCCGCTGCCGTGGTTCTCCGCGAAGGTGCCGAGGCCAGCGAGAAAGACTTGCGGGAGTTCGCCGCAATACGTCTGGCGGACTTCAAGGTGCCGCGCAAGATACTCATTCTTGCCGAGATCCCGAAGGGAGCGACCGGGAAGCTGCAACGCATCGGCCTTGCCCAGAAGCTGGGCCTTGCGTGACACGGGTTTGCGCCGTTACTTTGTGGCGCCCGTCAGGTCGAGCGCGCCTACCTCGTAGTCGAGTGCGGTACGCGCGATGAGATAGTCGTACCTGGCGCGGCTATTCGCTATTTCCGCGTCGATCGCGCTGAGTTGTGCCTGGTTCAGCTCAACGATCGACGTGATCCCGAGGTTGTAGCGCGATTCGGCGAGGCTCAGAACCTGGGATGCCGCGTCCCGGATATTTTCCGTGATCCCGATATTCTCGTAACCGGACCGCGCATTGAGCCAGGCAACGCGAACCGACCGCAAGACGTTGTTCTGCGCCTCCACCAGATTTTCGGAAAGGGCGAGCGACCTCAGTTGCGCTTGCTGCTGCAACGCCGATATCTTCCCGCCATCGAACAGCGGCACGCTCAAGTTGAGCCCGATCGCCCCGTAGTTTCGCGACAGGCGGTCGTCCCCGTATGGCGTCACGCCGGCCGCAGCGTATAAATTGATTGTCGGATAACTGAGTGCTTTTGCCGCGTCCACGGATTTCTTGGCGGCCTCGCGGTCTGCGCGCAGGCTCGCAAGTTCCGGACGCGCCGCCACGGCCTGTCCAAGCAGCGTATCGATATCGCCGAGCGGCTCGGCGGTCGATTCGTCCGCCAGAGTAAAGCGCCGCGCATCGTGGTAGCCGAGACTGGTGGAAAGTCGGGCAAAAGCCGCGTCCACGGCGTTCTCTGCCTTGAGTTGCAACAGACGCGCCTCGCCCAGATTCACCTGCGCAAACCTGACGTCGAGTTCGGACTTGATCTTGTTCCTGGCCAGCGCCGAGATCTTGTCGAACAAAAGGCTGCGCGCGTCCACAGTCTTTGCCGCAACTCGCAGCACGGACTGGGCTGCGAGAGCGGCAAAGTAGGCGTCGCTGGTTTCTAGAATAACCTGGGCGCGCGTCGCGTTTGCCAGATGTTGCTGCGCCGTCTCCGCGAATTTCGCGCTTTCCACCAAATTGGCCGTGCGGCCGAAGTCCGTGATCAGCTGACTGAGGAACAGCCCGTTGGATTCTCTGCGCAGGATAGTCGGATTGTTTAGGCCTCCCGCCGCAATGCGGGTATCCAGCGTCACCTCTTTGCCATCCTGCGTGGTGGTCTCGCGGTAGGCATCGGCTGCGGTTATGCTTGCCGACAATTGCGGATAGCGCGCGGATTGCACCTGGATCGTGTTCTGCCGAGCCCCCGCAACCGACAGATCCACCGCCCGCACCAGAGGCCGGTTTGCCAGGGCGATCTGTCGCGCCTCTTTCAGAGTCAACGGCTGCTGTTGCTGCTGGGCGATAGATCGCGATGCGGACAGACAAACCAGCAGAACGGCAACCACGCTTGCGACGTGCTTCATGAACGAATCTCCCCCGGCGAAATCAGGTCAGGTGCCTTGCTGCGCGGCAACCGCTGCTTCCTTCCCGCGGTAGGCCAGGTAGTAAGCGGCGGGAACGATGAAGATGGTGGTGACAACCGACACGGTCAGACCACCGATGATCGCCCGCGCCAGTGGCGCATACGCCTCGGTTCCGGTGCCCAGCTTCGCCGCCATCGGAAGCAGGCCGATGATGGTCGCCAGCGACGTCATGAGCACCGGGCGCAGGCGCACGCGGCAAGCAAGCACAACCGCTTCGCGCAGCGGCACGCCGTCTGCACGCAAGTGGCGTGTGAATTCGACGATCAGGATGCTGTTGGAAACGACGATGCCGACCATCATCACAACGCCCATGAGAGACATGACATTCAACGTGGTGCCGGTGAGCAGCATTGTCGCCAGCACGCCCGTCAAGCCGGTCGGGATGGCGAGCAGGATAATCAAGGGATCAAGGAACGACGCGAACTGGGCAACCAGTATGAGATAGACGAGCACTACGGAAAGCAGAAGCCCGAGCCCGAAACTCGAGAACGAGGCCCGCATGCTTTGCACCGTTCCGCGCAGGGTCACCCTTACTCCCTCTGGCAATGCGGTCCGAGCGACGATGTGTTCCACGTCCGCGATCAACTGCCTGATGTCTTCCTTGGCCGGCCCAACATACACATCCACAATCCGACGCAGCTGATAGTGCCCCACTTCCGTCGGTGCCCTGATCACGCCGAGCCTTGCCACCGCATCGAGCCTGACCGGCTCGGACCGGTTGCTCGCCCGGATCGGAATCGCCTTCAGATCGCCGACTGACTGTACCGCCTGTTCCGGGTACTGCACCGTCAGGAGATAGTCGTTGCCGCTGCGCGGATCAACCCAGTAGCTGGGCGCGATCATCGCGTTGGAAGTCAATGCGGTAATGATGTTGCTCACAACTTCCTTCTGGGTCAGACCGAGCTTGGCCGCCTGCACGCGATCGATGTCCATCTGCAGCGAGGGCGCGTCGATGTCTTGCGGAATGAGCACGTCGTTGACTCCGGAAAGCCGTCTGATGGAATCCGCAAGTTTCACGGCCGTGCCATGTGCGGCTTCCAGATTACTTCCGCTGACCTGGACATCGATGGGGGTCGGCAGGCCGAGATTCAGTACCGCGTCCACCAGTCCGCCGGACTGGAAATAGGTCGTGAGTTGCGGCAGGTCGCGTCGGATGCGCGTTCTCACCTTGTCCATGTAATCGTAGCTGCCTACGCGGTGGTTCTCGTTCAGGCTGACCTGCACGAAAGCGGTATGGGACGCAGAATTCGGGGTATACATGGACGAGAATCCGGGAACGGAGCCGATATTCGATACGACCAGCCTCAGGTCCTCGGTGCCGACTTCTTCCCTGACGATATTCTCGATCCGGGCAACGGCCTGTTCTGTGAGGTCCACATTGGTCCCGGTGGGCGTCTTGAGATTTATGACGAACTGGCCGGGATCGGTGCGCGGAAAATAGGCCATTCCCAGGTAGGGCAGCAGGCCCAGGCTGAGCAGGAACAGTCCCAGGAATCCCGCCAGAGTCGCGGCCGGACGCATCAGCGCCACAGCCACGGCGCGGTCGTACTGCTTCAGCATGGCCTGGAACTTCGCATTGAACCAGGCATTGAAGCGCTCCATGCGGGTGCCGGGCTGGACTTTGCCGGCTGCGTGCGCCGGCACTCCCTTGATCCAGTAAGCACAGAAAAGCGGTACCACGGTCATCGCGACGAGGTACGACGCCAGCAGGGACAGGACCACGGCCAGCGCCAGCGCCGTGAAGAGAAACTTGCTCACCCCATACAGAAACACGACCGGAAAGAATACGATCGCCGTCGCCAGCGTTGCCGCCAGCACCGGCAATGCCACTTCCTTTCCGCCTTTCTCCGCGGCGATCAGCGGCGGTTCTCCAAGCTCCATGTGGCGGAAGATGTTCTCCAACACGACCACCGAATTGTCGATCAACCGCGAAAAGGCCAGGGCCAGACCTCCGAGCACCATCGCGTTCACCGAATTGTCCCCGGCTGAAAGCGCTATGAAAGTGGCAAGCGCCGACAGCGGCACCGAAAGGAAAACCGCCGCCGTGGCGCGCATGCTGCCGAGGAAGATCAGAATCATGAGCCCGGTCAGCACCAGGCCGATTGCGCCCTCATGCAGCAGGTTCTCGATCGAAGTCTTCACGAATACCGACTGGTCGAAGATCACGGAGGTGACGAGCGACTTGGGTATGTCAAGAAGATTGGATACGGCGCGCTTTACCCCTTCCACCACCGCGATCGTATTGACGTCCCCGCCCTGCTTGAGCACGGGCAGGTAGACCGAACGCTGGCCGTCCACGCGCACGACGCTGGTCTGGATCTGGGACGCGTCGCGCGCCTTGCCCACGTCGCCCACCATCACCGAGGCGCCATCCACCGTCTTGAGCGGCAACTGATCTATCTCCGGTATCGAGGATATCTGGCTATTGGTGTAGAGGCTGTAGTCATAAGGCCCGATGGCCACGTGCCCCGCCGGCAGGATCAGGTTCGCGTCGTTGACCGACCGGACGACGTCCATGACGCTCAACTCGTGGGCCTCGAGTTTCAACGGATCAACGTAGACCATGATCTGGCGATATCGCCCGCCGAACGGCTGGGGCACCGCCGCACCCGGGATGTTGGCCACCTGATTGCGCACGTTATATTGCGCGAGATCCCGCAACTGGGTTTCGTTGAGCCCCTGGCCCTTCAAGGTAATCAGGCACACCGGCAGGCTCGAGGCGTCGAACTTGAGGACAACGGGCGGAAGGGTCCCGGGTGGCAATCGCCGCAGATTGGCCATCGCCAGATTGGATATCTGCGTGACAGCCGAATCCGCATTGCTCCCGGGCTGGAAGTACACCTTGATCAGACTGACTCCGGGCAGCGAGCGCGACTCGATATGCTCGATGCCGCTGCCGAGGGTAAAGAACCGCTCGAAGCGGCCGGTAATGTCGTTTTCGACCTGCTCAGGCGGCATTCCGGAAAAGAAAGTCGCCACGACGACAACCGGAATGTTGATGTTCGGAAACAGGTCTACCGGCATCCTCACCAGGCTGGTAATGCCGACGACTGCCGTCATCAGACAGGACACGATGACGAAATAGGGAAAGCGGATGGCGAATCGGGACATGGCGATCGTACTGGCTTAGCGCTGAACCCTTACTTCTGGTCGCGGACGAGCAGCTGCGTCATTGCGAATTGCTTTCGGTGGCCAGCTTGGGCTCCGCGGACTGGCCGGGTTGATAGCGACCCTGTCCGCCCAGTACGACCATCTCACCTTCAGTCAGCCCGGAAACAACCTCGATCCGTGTGGGCGTCTCCATCCCGGTCGTGATCTTCCGTTCCTCTATCTTGTGCTGCTTGCCGAGAACGAGAACGGTCGCGGCGGTGTCATTTCTCTCCTGCAAGGACTCGACGGGAATAGATAGCGCCTGCTTGCGGTTTTCCAGTTCCAGCGTTGCGGTCGCATACATTCCGGGCGCCATGCTCAATCCCGGGTTGGGAACATCCACTTCGACGTGCATGGTCCGGGTCTCGGTGGCGATACGGCCGCTGGTCCGAATCACGACAGCGGAGAGAGCCTGTTTGGTGGATTGAATGGAGATTTCGACAGGGGTTCCGACCTTGACTTTCGACACGGCGGATTCCGGAACGGGGAGGATCAGACGCAGCGGGTCGACCTGCGACAGGCTCACCAGAGCCTGACTGCCCGATCCGGTTCCTGCGCCCACCAGTGAGCCGGTATCCGCATAGCGCTTTGTAATGACACCGGCAAACGGAGCGGCAATGCGCGAGTAGGCCACCATCGTCCTGTACTTTGCCTGGTTGGCTCGAGCCTCGCGCTCCGCGGACTGCGCCGCAATCCAGGAGGCGCGAAACGTGTCGTCCCGCGCCTTGGCTTGATCGATCTCCTGCTGGGCGATCAGGTTCGGCTGCTGCTTGATGACTTCGGACAATCGCTCGAAGCTCAGGTGTGCTTCGTCATAAGCCGCCTTTGCCCGAACGACTTCCTGAATAGCGCGTTCCGTCGCGGCAGCGGCCCGCTGCAGGTCGTTGTCGAGTTCGGGAATTTCCAGCACCGCGATCACATCTCCCGTTCTGACCCGGTCGCCCACATCGACCCTCATCTGGCGAACGTACCCCGCCACCCTGGCGTATACGTTGATTTCCTGAAAGGGCAGGAATTCCGCGGAAAGTTTCAGTTGATCGGCAAGGTCCTCGCGCCGGGATGGAGTAACCGAAACAAGAGGGATGGCGCGGGGCCCGACAGCTTCGGAAACCGGCGTTCCGGTTCCGTGTCGCACATACACAATCGCCGCTCCGGCAACAAGCGCTGTCACCAGAAAAGCGGTGGACAACAGCCGACGGCCGCGTTTTGTTCCGGGTTTCTGCGCATCTGATTCCATGGGCTAGGTCCGAACGGCCACGGCGCAAGCAATGCTCGGGCGTGTTGTCATACGCATCGCCATCTGCGTTGTGAAATACCCGGTTGCGCCTTCCGGGTCAAGCGCTACCGCCTTCAAATTTTTTTACATCCTCTTGAGTTGTCCGTGCACGATGTCCAGATGCCGACTTACCCGGCTTCGCAAGTTCTGTAAACCCACGTCTGGCAATCCCTTGGGCGCGATTTTATCCTAGACGCGATTCTGCAATGCCTTTCGTAAATACAACATGGCAGCACGTGATCGAGAGTTTCGGCGCGTTAACGCGACTCGCACAATCGGCGTTGACGCTCGAGAAATGCCGATCGACCTGTCGACCGAAGCAACACACGGTACACGAACGGGAACGATCACAGCGAGTAACGCAACTAGCTGGCCCGGCCCTCAATTATCCCGTAGCTACTGCCTCAATCCCGGTATCGGCCAGATCCGGCGCGCTACATGCGGGAAGCATGCATCCATTTTTGTCCTTTTTGCGACTTTGAATCAGGGTTTATGTCAGTTTGAAATCTTTAAATCAATTTGAAATGTTAGCCCGTTCGTTTGAGTTGCTGCAAAAAAAACGGGCGCCCTATTGGCGCCCGGTGATTTTCCCGGAAGAGTGTCGGTCACTACGACCGAACGGATCAGAACCGCAGCGTCAAGTCAGCCTGAATGATCCGGTACTTGTCGATGGTGCCCACGTTCGACGAGTCGTCGTTGAAGCCACCGGTTCCCATGTTGTCGTTGAGCCGCTTGGCCTGCCCGTAGCGCAGCGTGGTGATGATGCCGTTTGCTGGGCTATAGGCGCCGGCCAGAAAGTAACCGACCACGTTGGTGCGCTCGAAGTAGTCGGAATCCAGCATGTTCTGATCCAATGCAAACTGTTCGGTCCGTTGCCAGTAGCTACGGACTTCCCATGTGCCTTTTTTGGCGGAACTGCCCAGCGTCGGGCCCTGGTTCAGGGACTGCGGCACGCCAGAACTGGCAAGCGAAAGACCGATCATGATCGCCTTGTTCTGGCCGGTGATGTTCGGCGTGGCGCTCAGGCGGGCGCGGTCGTCGCCCTTGGTGTTCCATGCATAGTCGGCGAACACGGCCCCCGAAAGGCTGGACACCGGGAAGCGCACTTCCATCGGGATCTCGACGACCTGCAGGTTCTTGATGCCAAGATCATTGATGGTGCCGCCCGTGCCCTGGAAGTTGCTGTTGAACACGGTTTCGTCCGCGGTCAGGCGATAGTGGTAGTAGTTCAAGGCCGCCTTCGCCGCCGTGCTCTCGGAGAACTTGTAGGCACCCCCCACTTCCGTTGCAAACAGCATGGCCGACTGGCTGGTACCAAATCCAAGGCTGGGGCCGTTCAGCGTTGCACCGTTCCAGGCGCCGGTGCGCTTGCCGATCTGAGAGTAAAGGAACTGCCCGGCCGTGGCGAACAGGGTCGCTTCGTCATTGAGCTTGTAGCTGAACTTTTCGGTCAGGCCCTCCGGGGTGATGTCCGGATCCCATACCATCGCGCTGGTATAGAGGGGGTTGCTCTGACGGCCGACGATCACTTGCGCCCAATCAGTCGGTTTCCAGCCGATAAAGGCAAGGCCGACAGCAACCGCATCGGTGGTCTTGTTTGATTGTGATGCCTTTGAGGTAGCTGGCGTACCGGCAGCATTGTCATCGGCCATCGTCACCCATGCCGACCGGCCATAGGTGCCGGTGTCCAGGCGAATGCCGTAAAAGAAATCGTCGCTTACGTCGCCTCGCAGGCCGACGCGGAGAGCGTAACGCCAGCGTTGGCGCTCCTCGGAAGTCGCGGCGTCGGATGCCGCTCTGGCAATGCGGTTCTCGTAGCGCAACCGCAGGTCACCGTAAAGTTCCATGCTCTTAAGAGCGTCAGGGACCTTGAGCGTTGAGGTAGACGCTCCCTTGGCTCTTTGCTCTTTTTCCACATCGCCGGCATTTTTCAGTGCCTGGGCGCGCCGTTCGGCACGCGCTTCGGTACGCATTTGGTCATAGTCATCGTCGCTCAACACGCCCTTCTCGTGCAGCTTGTCGAGCAGGGTTTCCATGTCGGCAAACGCTGGCGTGACGGCGCCGCCAAACAGGCCGGCTAGCGCCGCTGCCAGAATCAAGCGCTTGGATGCCGTGGTCGTGAGTCCCATTTAATAATTCTCCCAGTTGAAAACTTGCGCACCGAACCATGCAGGTGCCTGACGGGGTCGAATTCTGGGGGTCGAATGTGACAGACAGATGAACGCGAAATGTCCCCCGGATGACGGGGATATTGCCGGGGCCTGGCTCAGACGAACCAGCGGGCTGCTGCGAAAACCAGGATAACCAGTAGAACAGCGAGCATCCAGGCCAGCAGCCGGTTGTGGCGCCGCTGGCTCAACAGCAGGGCCATGACCGCCGTCTGCAGGTTCAGGGAGGAACGATCGGACAGCGCCCGGTGCAGCAGGCGCGGCAACTGCGGCAGCAGTGCGCTCCACTGGGGCGCTTCATTGCGGATGTTCTGCAGCAGGCCGCGCCAGCCCACCTGCTCCGACATCCAGCGCTCCAGATAGGGTTTGGCTGTCGTCCACAGGTCGAGATCCGGTTCGAGATCGCGCCCCAGGCCTTCGATATTCAGCAGCGTTTTCTGCAGCAGGACCAGTTGGGGCTGGATCTCGATGTTGAAGCGCCGCGAAGTCTGGAACAGGCGCAGCAGCACCTTGCCGAAGGAGATTTCCCTGAGCGGCCTGTTGAAAATCGGTTCGCAAACCGCGCGGATGGCCGTCTCGAATTCTTCCATCCTGGTTTCGGAAGGAATCCAGCCCGACTCCATGTGAATCTGCGAGACGCGACGGTAATCGCGACGGAAGAAAGCCAGGAAGTTCTGCGCGAGGTAATTCTTGTCAACCTCGTTGAGCGTACCCATGATGCCGAAGTCGAGCGCAATGTAACGGCCGTCGGACGCCACCAGTATGTTGCCCGGATGCATGTCGGCATGAAAAAACCCGTCGCGGAATACCTGGGTGAAGAAGATCTCCACGCCTGCCCGCGCCAGCTTCGGGACATCGATGCCTTGCGCACGCAACCGGTTCACCTGGCTAATCGGTGTGCCGATCATGCGCTCCATCACCATGACCTCGGACCCGCAGAAGTCCCAGAATATTTCCGGGACGAGCAGCAGCGCCGAATTCTCGAAATTGCGGCGCAGTTGGCTGGCGTTGGCCGCCTCGCGCATCAAATCGAGCTCGTCTTTCAAATGCCTTTCGAACTCTGCCACTACTTCCCTGGGTTTGAGCCGGCGGCCGTCCGCCCAGAGCTTCTCGACCAGACTGGCGGCGACATTGAGCAGCGCGATGTCCTCGACGATCACGGACGCAATTCCGGGCCGCAATACCTTGACGGCGACTTCGCGCCCCCCAGGCAATACAGCCAGATGCACCTGTGCCACCGAAGCGCTGGCAGTCGCTATCGGGTCGAAATGCTCGAAGACTTGGTCGACCGGCAGGCGATAGGTGCGTTCGAGCGTGCGATAGACCCGTTCGACCGGGAACGGCGGCACCCTGTCCTGCAACTTCGCCAGTTCGTCCGCGATATCGAGCGGAAGCAGATCGCGCCGCGTCGACAATACCTGGCCGAACTTGACGAATATCGGTCCGAGCGCTTCCAGCGCGAGGCGCAAGCGTTCGCCGCGAGGACGTTCGAGCCGGCGCCAGAACAATGCCGCCGACAGCAGCGGCCGCAATCCCCGCACGCGCTCGTGGCCGAGGAAGAATTCGTCGAGCCCGTAGCGCAGCGATACACGAATGATTTTCAGCAACCGCAGCAGATGCATGGGGGCTGGCCGCAGTCTCAGTCGCCGCGGACTTGCCGTTGCAGGCGGTCGATGCGTTTGTCGAGACGCTCGACGGCGTCGCGCAGATCGTCGACGCCGCGCACGAACTCGGCGGCTCGCAAGGGCGTGACCAGCAGATGTTTCTCCTCGGTCAGAAATTCGGCGACGTTTCCCGCCAGACTTCTCGCCGCCTGCTTCGGCCACGCGGCGGCCGAGCGCCCGGCTTCGGTCAGGCGATGCGCTGCGATGTCGCCGAACATCCGGCTCAAATCTTCTTCGACGTCCCAGCGCAGATTGGCCGCGACCTTGGAAATGGCCGACGCAAATTCGGTATCGCCCTCCACGTTCGTCTTGCGCCAGGCATTCTCGCCTTCCGCGAGGATTTGCAGCGCGGTGGCATGGGTCAGGCGGATCGTGACTGCTGGCGAAGCGTTCTCCGGCGCAGCGCGCAGCGTTCCGTCGGGATCGACGGCGACCGCGACGCGCAGCGGGAACAGATCGAACACCGCGATCTTGCCGGCGTGCGCGGCGAGGCTCTCCCGCGCCCATGCCGCCGGGGCGAGCAGGTGATTGACGAATGCACTGAAAGGGACAGCGAGCATCGGGTCAGAGTTTGTGGCCGATGTGCAGTGCCACCACGCCCGCGGTCAGGTTGTAGTACTCGACGCGTACGCAGCCGGCCTGCTCCATCATCTGCTTGAGTTCTTCCTGGCCCGGATGCTTGCGAATCGATTCCACGAGATAACGATAGCTGTCTGAATCGCCGGTGACGAGCCTGCCCAGCAGCGGCAGCAGCTTGAACGAATAAGCGTCGTAAGCCGGTCGCAGCGGCTGCCAGACCTGGGAGAACTCCAGCACCAGCACGCGGCCGCCGGTGCGCACGACCCGCAGCATTTCCGCCAGAGCCCTGTCCTTGTGTGTCATGTTGCGCAAGCCGAAGCCGACGATCGCGCAATCGAAATATTCATCCGGCAGCGGCAACCGCTCGGCGTCGCACTGCAAAGCCGGCATCAAGCGGCCGGCATCGATCAGGCGATCGCGCCCGCGTTCGAGCATCCCGCGATTGATGTCCGTCAGCCAGACTTCGCCGCCTTCGCCGACACGGGATGCGAACAACGAAGAGAGGTCACCTGTTCCCCCGGCGACATCCAGAACACGATCGCCAACGCGCACGGCACTCATCTCGACCGCGAAGCGCTTCCACAGGCGGTGCAGTCCGGCCGACATCAGGTCGTTCATGATGTCGTAACGGTTTGCAACCGAACTGAATACGCCGGCGACTTTCTTCGCCTTGTCTTCCTCCGCGATTTCGTGATATCCGAAGTGCGTGGTTTTCTTGTCCATGGAATTCAAGCGCTCACCGCGGAGGATTCTTGTTAGCCAAGAGTTAGAGCTTTTTCCAGCCGGATACGGGCGGCGGTGCCTTGCCTGCCGGCTCGCGGTTCACGCCGGCAAGAGCCATCCTTTCGAGATACCGCTGCCATAGCCGGGGCTGATTTTCGCCAAGGCTGTACAGATAATCCCAGGAGTACAGTCCGGTGTCGTGGCCGTCACTGAAGACCAGCTTGACCGCATAGTTGCCGACCGGCTCGATTGCGGTTATTTCCACTTCCTTTTTACCTTCCTGCAGGACCTCCTGCCCGGGCCCGTGCCCGCGCACTTCCGCCGACGGGGAATACACCCGGAGATACTCGCAGGACAGGCGATAGCTCTTGCCGTCGTCGAAGCTGATCTCCAGCACGCGCGACTTCTGATGCAATTTGATTTCGACGGGACGAGGAGCCCCGGGCTGAAGTCCTGCCATGGTTACTGTCGGAAACGGCGGCTCTCGGAATGGACAATGCACGGTTGCGTCAGGCGCCATCATAGCCGTCAACCGTGCCGGCGTCCCGCAACCATGTCACGAGCTTGTAACATTTGCTTCATAGTATTGCAAACGTAAAAAATCAAGCGGGAAATGTCATTTATGGCAGCCACCATCCTCGTCGTCGAAGACGAACCGGCAATCCAGGAACTGATCGCCTACAACCTGAAGCAGGCGGGCCATCAGCCGTTGCGCGCCGACAATGCCGAGCAGGCACTCCACCTCGTGGCCAATGCCTTGCCTGACTTGGTTCTGCTGGACTGGATGCTGCCCGGACTCTCGGGCATCGAGTTCGCGAGACGATTGCGCGCCGACAAGCGCACCCGCTCGATACCGATCATCATGCTGACCGCGCGCTCCGACGAACAGGACAAGCTGCAAGGTCTGGAGACCGGCGCCGACGATTACATCACCAAGCCTTTTTCACCCCGCGAGTTGAATGCCCGCATCAAGGCGGTGCTGCGCCGGCGTGCCCCGGAGATGACGGACGACATGGTGCAGCTCGGTGGCCTCAAGCTCGATCCGGCCAGCCATCGAGTGACCGGCAACGGCGAACCCGTCGAGCTCGGGCCGACCGAATTCCGATTGCTGCACTTTCTGATGACGCATTCGGAACGCGTGCATTCGCGCACCCAGTTGCTCGACCAGGTCTGGGGCGACCATGTGTTCGTTGAGGAACGCACGGTGGACGTGCACATCCGGCGGCTGCGCAAGGCGCTCGAACCCACCGGACTGGACCGCCTGGTACAGACCGTGCGCGGCACCGGTTATCGTTTCTCCGCAAGCTGATCGAGTCCATGCAGGATTGGTGTCGGAAAATTCTGCGATAATTCCCGCCGATTCATTCGAGGGACGAAGCGCTTGAAGTTCATGTGGGGCAGGCCCCTCTCCACCGTCGTCCTGATCGGCGCGATTGCGCTTGTTTCCTGGCCGATGCTGGGCTCCGGGGGCGCACTGCTGTTTCTCAGCCTGATGCTGCTCGGATTGCTGCTGCATCATCTGCGCAATCTCTCGCTGCTGTACCGGTGGTTGCAAAATCCGCGGTCGCAGAGCATGCCGATGGGATCCGGTGCCTGGGAATATCTGTCTTCCCACATGCTCAGGATGCTCAAGCGCCAGCGGGCTACGGAACAACGGCTCGGCCAGGCGCTGTCGGGCTTTCAGCTTGCGGGCGCAGCGTTGCCGGACGCGGTCGTCATCCTCGACGCCGCCGATCGCATCGAATGGTGCAATCCGAGAGCCGAGGATTATTTCGGCCTAGACAACCAGCGCGACCGCGGTCAGCAGATCACTTACATTCTCAGGCAGCCGCAGTTCGTCGAACATCTGTCGTCGAATCACGCCGGCGAACCGCTGGTGCTGAAAATGTTGCGCCCGGGCGGCGAAATGGTGCTGGCTGTGCAACAAGTGCCTTATGGCGACAGCCGCAAACTGATCCTCGGCCGCGACATCACCCGCTGGGAGCGCCTCGAAACGACACGGCGCGATTTCGTTGCCAACGTTTCGCACGAGTTGCGCACACCGCTCACCGTCGTCGGCGGTTTCCTGGAAACGCTGGACGACATGGACGCACCGGATCCGGAAATGTCGAAACGCGCCATCGAACTGATGCGACAGCAGACCAATCGGATGACGCGACTGGTCGAGGATCTGCTCACGTTGTCGCGGCTCGAGAGCACCCAGAATCCACTGCGGGAAGAAGACGTCAACGTGCCGGAAATGCTGCGTGCGCTGCACGAGGACGCCCAGGTGCTGTCGGCTGGCCGCCACCGGATTCGCGTAAAGCTGGAAAGCGCCGAATGGCTGAAAGGCAATGCCGACGAATTACGCAGTGCTTTCGGCAACCTGATCAGCAACGCCGTGCGCTACACGCCCGAAAGCGGCGAGATCGAAATACGCTGGGAAATGCGCGATGGTCATCCGACGTTCGCCGTGCGCGACACCGGGATCGGCATCGAACCGCAGCATATCGACCGGCTGACCGAGCGCTTCTATCGCGTGGACCGCAGCCGTTCGCGTGAAACCGGCGGTACCGGCCTGGGCCTTGCGATCGTCAAGCACGTGCTGAACCGTCATCAGGCACGATTCGATATCCAGAGCGCGCCGGGCAGCGGCAGTACGTTTTCTGTCGTATTCCCCGATACCCGCCGCCTGGTCACCAGCCACGCACCGCCCGCAAAAGAGTCCGCCTAGCGCTTCGGGCCGAGCAGCTCGCCCAAACGCTGGCGCAGCAATCGATTGAACCCCGCAGGCAGCGGACGCGCGCCATCGCGCACCCGGGTCGACCAGACGGAATTCGGAAAATGCGGATCGTCGGAGAACCTCGGTATGACGTGCCAGTGCAGATGCGGCACGACATTGCCGAAACTGGCGAGATTGATTTTTTCCGGCGCAAGCAGCTCGCGCAGCAATTCCTCGACCGCATAGACGATGCCCATCAGCCGCGCGCGCTCCGCCTCCGGCAAATCCGTCATTTCCTTCGCGTGATCATTCAGGATCACCCGGCAGAATCCGGGGTGATCCGCATCGCCCGCGAGCACCACGCGCGCGAAACCGTCGTCCCAGAGCACTTCGCCGCCGGGAGAGACACAAAGCACACAGTTTTCTGACTTCATGGTTTCCGGATTCGGGGTCGACTCAACGCGCATCGAGTGGGCTCACCACTCCCCGGCCACCGCGATTCAACACATGCGTGTAGATCATCGTCGTCGAAACATCCGAGTGGCCCAGCAGTTCCTGCACGGTCCTAATGTCGTAGCCGGACTGGAGCAGGTGCGTGGCGAAAGAGTATCGCAGGGTGTGCGGCGTGGCGGGTTTTGCCACGCCTGCGTCCCGCAGCGCCTGGCGCATCGCGCGCTGGACATTCTGTTCATCGACGTGATGCCGGCGCCGCAGGCCCGATCGCGGGTCGGTGGAAAGACGATCGGACGGGAACACATACTGCCAGGCCCACTCCCGGGGAGCATTCGGATACTTGCGATCCAGAGCATACGGCAGATAAACCCCGGGCAGTCCTGCGGCCAAGTCCTGAGCATGCAGTTCGCGCACGAGCACCAGATGGGCACGCAGTGGATCGACCAGACTGGACGGCAACATCGTCACCCGGTCCTTGGCACCTTTACCGTCGCGGACCAGGATTTCGCAACTCTCCAAATCGAGATCCTTGACCCGTAGCCTGACCGCCTCCATGATCCGCAAACCCGAGCCGTACAGCAGCCGCGCAATCAGGCCATTGGTGCCATGCATCCTGCCGAGTACCGCATCGACTTCGGTGCGGCTAAGCACCACAGGCAGGCGTTGAGGCCGCTTGGCGTTTTCCACGTTATCCAGCCAGGGCAGTTCCGAGCCGAGCACCTCCTTGTAGAGAAACAACAAGGCACTTTTGGCCTGGTTCTGGGTTGAGGCAGCTACGTTGCGCTGCACGGCAAGGTGGGAAAGGAATGCCTCCACGTGCTCGGGACCGAGTTCGCGCGGGTGGCGACGGTGGTGAAACACCACGAACCGGCGTACCCAATCGACATAGGCCGATTCCGTCCGGATGCTGTAATGCTTCAGGCGGATCTTGTCCCGGACACGGTCCAAGAGTAGGCTTTTCTTCGGTCCGGTGGCATCGGGCGCGTTCATGACCTAATGGGAGGTTTCCCGGGATGAGGACTGTTGATATATCCAGTAGTTATCATGCGCCCCGCCAGATTATCCGTCAAGTTGACGCAAAATATCCCGTCAATGGGATTGCTACTTCTAGTTGGGCCTGACATCGGAGGACGGCATTGCATGAACATAGTGGCCGAAATGGACGAACCAGATCGTTCTATCGTCGAAATGTTTATGCGCGTGCTCGGCATTAACGAACAAGTAGCAATTGCGTTGGTTGTAGCGGGACTGACCATCATTGAGGAAGTGGCCTACATCCCATTGCAAGAACTGTTGGCCGTTGAAGGAGTGGAGAAAAAATTGTTACTTTCTCTGCGGGAACGGGCGCGGCTGCACTTACTTAATGACGTTATGGGTCGCGGTTAGTGGTTTAACGGAGGCCATATGCAAACCCGACCGAACGCAAGCCCAACCCAGCGCTTCAGCGGACGCGGCAAAAAGCGCCGCGTCGCTGAGCTAATTCGTTAGCCATCTGAGGAGTCATCCTATGTACCTTGTGCGTAGTCTATTCGCAGCATTCCTAGCGACTGTTGCTTTAAGCAATTACGCATTTGAGACAGTCCCTACGCCAAAAGAAGCGCGAGCCATTACGGACAAGATCATGGCCAAAGTTGGCGTGAACGACCTGGACGCGGCCATCAAACTGCTAAAACCTTTCACGATCGTGCCTGAAGCCGAAGTCGATGCGACCTTTGGTCAGTTCAAGCTCCAACAGTCCATGATCGCTCAACGATTCGGCGCAAGCCTCGGAACCGAGTTCGTGCGCGAAGAAAAGGTAGGCGAGAGCCTGCTTCGCATCACCCATATTCACCGATTCGACAAGCATGCAATGCGATGGATGTTTTACTTCTATAGAAGCAACAAGGGATGGGTTCTCAACACCTTCCGCTTCGATGACAATATCGTTGCACTGTTTCCTTGAGAACGCAGTGGCTAACTTTTCGCTGGTTCGGACCGTCCGCCTGCTGCGTTCGGCCGCACAGCTTGTTCGTTAGGCACCGCCACTACATTGACCATGAATGACAACGTGCCAGAAGCAGAAGACCTCGACGCGCCTTGGCCAAAGGATGGTGATCGTCTCTTTGTCGAGTCTGCTTGGGCATACGATGCACACGTAGTTTGCGACCCAGGCGAACGTTTCTATCGCCTGCCTATGGGCTACAAGCGCGCCGGTGACCTCCTAGTCGATCAGGCAGCAACTGATGTTGTTGATCGAGCGAACATAATCTACGCAGCGCTCTTCTGCTACAGGCAATCGATCGAACTTTTCTTGAAACGTCTGATTGATGAATTCGGCAAAGGGAAAGAGTATTCACCGAGGTACACGCACGAACTCAACATCCTCTGGGAAAGATTCATGTGCATTGCTAACGAGCGGTCTAGGGGCGAAACGTTGGGCCTGAGTGCCGCGCAAAAGCTTGTTGCTGAGATGCATGAGGCTGATCAAAAGTCAGATGGATTTAGGTTTGCTACGGGTCGCGATGAAGCACCATTTAAGTTCGGTGACAGGGGCATTGATCTGGCGAATCTGCGCGAAGTCATGGAAGGCTTGGAGAATTTCTTTGAGTGCGCCTATCTGGACTTTTCACATCAAGACGACATCGCTTCCGAGTACGAAAGGTGGCAGGGTTGAGCAGCCGGTGCCTAACTTTAGGTGCAGCGGACGCCTATCGGCGCCGCTGACCATGACGTTGGGTGGCAGAGAAATGATCTGGTTCGTTCGCTATCGATTCGACTACCCACCCGAAATAGTTAACCCGCAACAGCGCCTTGTCGAAGCGTTTCAGAAACATGAACTGAAGCATTCAGTGAATGGCGCGCGAATCAAAGTCGAAAAGAAGCTGGGGTTGTTCTTCCGCAACTCTTGGAATCCAATCTTCGTTGGTCGCTTTGCGCATGACGGAGCGCGCAGTTACTTGAGCGGTTACTTCCGCGTTCATTGGTACACGTTGATGTTCAGCGTCTTATTTTTGGGCATGCTCCTGTATCAGCTCCTGGCCGCGTTCCAACAGCCCGAGGTTCGCCCGGGTTATGTGCCTGGCTGGAAGGTTAAAGAAATTGAGTTCATGCTCACCTTCATCGCAGCATTCTTTGGCATCACGTTCATTGGTTGGTTGTTCGGGCTTCCTAATGCGCGTCGCATCCTCGCGGCGATCCGAGAGAGCGCTGCCACCCAACCAGGCGCACCAGCCGACGGGCCTCGTCCTGTGGGCTCGGCCCGCGGCTGAGCGCTGGCGTTAGACGACCCATGACTCAGCAGCTCAAGGCGTACGTCCCAGGAAAGCGCTCTTACGCTGCCTTGACCGGTAGTCTGCTGGCCGCATGGGAAACGATTGCTCCGAGTGTCAATGGAAAGCTGGAGTACTACCCTTGCAGCGTCACGTTGAAGGACGGGCGTACGCTTCTGTGCGTTTATGTGATGAATGCCCAGTCATACATCGATGTCTGGGGCGTATGGCCTCAGGATGACAAGGGCAAGCACCATGTCCGGATAGAAGATTTGGTGTCAATCGCCGAAAGTCCGCTACGGCTTCCTGTCAGACTGGCTAATGAGCTATATCGCGCTGGCGAGTCCGGCATGGGATATTGCTTGTTCACACTTCTCTTTTCAGATGGCAGCAGGCAGGCATATGTCAGCGGGAACGCAGTCGACTTTGTCCATTTGCCCACTGGCAAGACGACCGCAGACATCAGCGCGGTCTTGCCGCATGAGGGCCGGAACGTTCCGCAGAAACAAAGCCCAGAATATTTCTGGTGCCTGTTTGGCGAAGGCGAAAGTGGCGCTCACTCTCAAAGGTTCGCCTAACAAATTAATGCAGCCGACCGGCCAAGAGCGGCCGGCGGCTGATTGAGAACGTTAGAAAGACGCCATGAAACGTCATAGCTATTTGTTGGTCCTATTTCTGCTATTTACTTTCCGAACTGCTTATGCGGACGAACTCTCGATAAGAGACTCGATCCGCAATCAAGCACGAAATGCATTGTTATCGGAAAACTTCCCTGAGCTTGAAAGGCTTTCAATTCTCTATGGCAAAAACGACAAACGAACGCCTAGTGGCGCCCAGAAGATTAGCTTGTTTGATGATGGGTTAAATTTGGCGCTCACTCCACCACCAAACGAAGACGAGAAATATTGTGATCGGATGGAAAAGAAAGTGCTCAATTGGATAGGGGCTTATCCGAAATCACCAGCGGCACGAATTGCGTATGCCCGCGCGCTATCAGCTCATGCGTTTTTCTTTAGAGGAAAAGGTTACGCCAATACGGTTCCCGAGGAGGCTTGGGAACCATTCTTTCGATATGAAAATATCGCTATGGATTACCTCAACAAGAACGAGAGTATCGCTTCCGCAGATACGGGCTGGTATGCCATTAAGATACACATTGCCAAACACTTGGGTTGGAAGCGAGAGAGGATCAACCCCTTTATTGAGGAAGCTCTTAGTAAGAACGTCGATGACGACAGAATCTATTACGCGGTTCTGGATTATCTATTTCCGAAATGGCACGGAGATGCCGATCAGCTAGAACATTTCGTATCTTACGTAGTCACAAAAACGCAAGAGAAAAGAGGCATGGAACTCTACGCGAGGTTCTACGCGGCGGCGTCCCAATTTCAGTATAAGCACGAATTGTTTAGTCAATCAAAGGCCTCCTGGCCAAGAATGAAGATTGGATTTGAGGACTTGCTGAGGCGTTACCCCGACCCGTGGAACGCGAATATCTATGCGCATTTTGCATGTCTCGCAAGAGATAAGGAGAAATCAGTAGAATTGATGAAAATGATTGGCGGTAGTCCCGCGTTAATCGTCTGGGAACCAGACGGCATCGAAGTGTTCACCAGATGTCGAGATTGGGCTTTGTCGTCCTAACCGATCGCTCCAAGGGACGCGCGATAACCTGCGCGCCTCTGAGCTTTGACGTTAGGCCCCATCAAGTGAATCGGTTTGTCTGGCAACCAGGAGATGGAATCGATGCCGCCGCACTCGCGCGGCTCCGAGGCCACTTCAGGCGCCCTAAGGAGCCGATGGGTGAGGCATGGTTCATGGGCGAAGAGCGACGCCTCTTTTGCGAACTACAAGGCGATCTTGCGTCGCTAGCTGCTCGGGAGCTCCAGGCGCCACTTCAGGAGATCGCATCCGGCACCAGTTCCTTCGGCCCGATGCAAGAGTGGCACGACTGGTATCACTACATGCTGGGCCAGCTACTCTCTCGCGGTCACGAGCACTTCGTTAGCTCGCTTCTTGAGTCACTCATCACTGGCTTCGTGGCGCTGTATCCGAACGGCGTGCACTCACCACCCTACCGCCAGTTTCTTGACGACGCGCTCGTTACCCTTGGCCGCTGCATGATGGACGAGAGGTGCTGGAACGGCACAGACATCGTCTTGGGAACGCTGCTCCATCGATCGAACAACAACCCAAACCGCGTCTGGTGCTGGTGGGACGCCAGCGGCGACTTCAGTGCGTCAATGTTCTTCTGCCTGAAGTACTTGCCTAGCCCACTACTTCAGGGTTGGCTGCAGTCGGTTCTGGCGATTCCTTCCCCACATTGGCGGGCCCAGGTCTTGGCTTGGCTGGTGGGCGCGCATGGCATCCTCAACGGACGTATCCAGTGGCCATCCGAGTTCCTTGTCGAAGCTAGGCCTTCCGTCGGTTGGGAGTGGTCCCACTGCCTGAGGGCGGAGCTAGCCGCGGCGGATGCGGCCGAAGCACCTGCAGTGCCGTCTCTCCTGTCCGCGGATTCACGCTCACGGGCACTTCAGGCAGTCGACGCCTACTTCACCGAAGATGTGTATCTCGAGTGGCTCTTGTCGATCTCGAGCGTGCCGTATCTCGAAGCAGAATTAGCTGAGATTCCTTCAACTTTCGAAGGGCTGTACGTTCGTGCGGGATAGGCCTAACCCTTCCTATATGGACTCCTCCCGCGAAACAAGAGAAACGCCGTAGGGTTGTCAACGCGGGAATCGGTTGCAGTCGACTATCCGGCATCTGAAGTGAACCTCTGAGGGCTCGTGCCGACATGGAATCTGCGCACGGGAAGCCACACGTTCTGAGCGATCAAGCTTCGATCAGCAGAGTTATCGGCTTTCTCCCGTGCCGGTCCGACCGTTGTTGCCATGATGGGCGTCGTCTCTCTTACGCAAACCGCGGAAAAAGATTCCTACTCATTCTCAGACACTGCACAGCGGTGATTGAGATGCAGGCAGCGCCTGCCCCCGATACCGTTCCTGCTTGACCCACACCGCCCAGGCGATGCGGGCCAACTTGTTGGCAAGCGCGCACGCGGCCTTGTTGTGATTGGTGCGCGCCTGTACCTCGAGCCCCCAACGCTTCAACCGGTCGATCTCGCGCCCGGCGCGATGCGCCACGGTAGCCGAGCGCAGCACGCTCCTCGCCCCGTGGGTGAGCAGGGTGCGGATATAGCGATCGCCGCGCTTGGAGATGCGGCCCAGATAACGCGTATTGCCCGAAGAGTATTCCCGCGGCGTGAGCCCGAGAAAGCTCGCATAGCGCCGCCCCGAGTCGAAGCTGGCCGGGTTGCCCACGGCGGCCACCATGGCCGTGCTGGTGATCAGCCCGATGCCCGGCACCGTGAGCAGCACCTGGTAGGCGGGGCTGTGTTTAGCGACGTCGGCGAGCTGGGTTTCGAGTTGCGCCATTCTCGCCTCCATGAGCCGGATCTCGTCGAGCATCAGGCGCATGGGGCTACGCAGCATCGCGGGCAATCCCGACTGCTCGTCGGCCAGATAACGCGCCATCTGTGCGAGGCCGGTGGCCGCCCCCTCGGGCACCACCAATCCGAACTCGCGGCAAAAGCCGCGCAGGGTGTTGATGCGCCGGGTGCGCGTGCTCTTCCAGGCTTCGCGCGTGCGGTGCAGCGCCTGGAGAGCCTGCTGCTCGATCGACTTCACCGCCACCGGCTTGATGTCGGCAGCACGAACGGCCTCCAGCAGCGCCGCCGCGTCGGCTGCATCGGTCTTGTTGCGCTTCACATAGGCACGCACGTACTGCGCGGGCAGCAGCTTGACCGTAAAGCCCAGGCCGCCGAGCCAGCGCGCAAAGTGATGCGCGATGCCACAGGCTTCCATGACGACCGTGGCGCACTCACGATTATCGAACCAGCGCTCGAACTGCGAACGCGTAAGGCGGGCGCGTTCGATGATCTTCCAGTGAGAATCGGCCACGGCGACTTCGAAGACGTTCTTTGCCAGATCCACCGCCACGGTAGTAGCATTCATTTTGGATTCCTCCTGTCTGGTTACGCTGACCCATGCCCATGTTTCAGCTTGGCACAATGATGCCGCACAAACAGCGGGAGGAGTCCATCCCATCATTCAAGCGGACCTGCCTTCGGCAGTCCGCTTAAGTCAAACTACAAGGGCTTCTCCAATAGTCAAGTCTGCAAAGCTGCTTTCTGGTTTCTGTCGATGATGCGTGTGCAAGGTGAAGGACTGAGGCTCTACAAACGGTCTTGGTGCAGCGGTTCGATCGGCTGCGGACCCTGATGAAAGACGCGCGTGAGGGCCTCATTCGTTAGCCGGGATCGCCGTAGCGTCCACCTTGGCTTGTATCAGGCACACCTCACGCAGGTCCAACCTTGACTCATCAACATGGACAGACGCGGTGAACGGTATGAAACGCTTTCTAACTCATCGACGAGCTCCTTATCGGGCGAGCGTGGCGGGTGCGATGTTGAGAGGCTCAGGCCATCGACCTGAACGCCTCGCCTTTACTGAGCATGGCCCAAGCCATGCGCGCGTTCTTGGCGGCGATGGCAACCAGTGCCTTGCCGTAGCCGGTGCGCTCTTGTACAGCGAGCGCCCATCGGCTGATGCGATCGGTCTTGCCGGGAGCGTTGGCCAGAACGGATCGTGCGCCCAGGATCAACAAGGTTCGAAGGTAGGCATCCCCCGCCTTGGTGATGCTGCCCAACCTGGGTTTGCCGCCGGTGCTGTACTGGCTGGGCACCAGGCCGAGCCAGGCAGCGAGCTGCCTCCCGTTTTTGAAGTCATGGGCATTGCCCGATGGACGCGGCCAGGGCACTGGCGGGGGTCGGGCCGATGCCGGGCGTGCTCATGAGTCTGCGTGCGCGTTCGTCGGCTTGTGCGTTGAGCTTGACGTGGGCGTCATACTCGGCGATGCGCAGATCGAGCGCATGCAAATGGCTGAGCAAGTCACCGATGGCGCGATTCGCCCAGCCGGGCAAATCCTCCAGGGCCGCGGCAGCCTCGCGACGCACGGTGTTGGCGTTCTGCGGGAGCACGATGCCGAATTCGCAGAGCAGTCCGCGCACGCGGTTGATGGTCGCAGTGCGCTCCTCGATGAAGCCCTGACGCACCCGATGCACGCACAGAGTGCCCTGCTGATCGACGGTTTTGAGAGGGACGAAACGCATCTTCGGACGGGTGGCGGCTTCGCAGATGGCGGCCGCATCAGCAGCATCGTTCTTGCCGCGCTTGCCACTCATGCGATAAGGCGTGACGAACTTGGGGGCAATCAGTTTCGGGGTGTGCCCCAAGGCTGCGAACTGGCGCGCCCAGTGGTGTGCACCCGAACAGGCCTCCATCGCAACAACACATGGGCGCAGCGTGGCGATCAACTCCAACAACTGGTCACGGCGCACCGTGCGCCGCAGCGCCACCTTGCCATTCTCATCGACGCCGTGCACGGAGAACACGTTCTTGGCAAGATCGATACCGACAGTGATAATCGTCATGGACTTCCCCTTTCGAGACAGTTGATGTTTGCGCGAACAACCATCATGGCAGATCGATGCCGCGCAGCCTCTCCGCCGCTTTATCGGGACGGGGAAGTCCCTTTCATTCGTTAGATTTACGCATTCAGCAATATTGATAGACAGTTGAAGATACACGATCGGTAAACGAGTTGCATAAGGGAGATAATGAAATGGAAGCAGCATTTCTTGACGAGCTGATCAAGACTCTCAAAGATCGGTTCTCGAAAAACAAGCGTCGTCACACAGGAATCGACTGGAGCTCAATGCAAGCGAAATTGGAGGCTAGTCCTGAAAAAATCCAAGCACTCTATGAAATGGAACGCACCGGCGGCGAACCGGATGTCGTTGGTTATGATGAAAAGACCAGTGAGTTCATTTTCTGTGATTGTTCACCTGAAAGTCCAATAGGCCGACGCAGCATTTGTTATGACCGCGAGGCTCTCGATTCACGAAAAGAAAACAAACCAAGTGGAAACGCAATCGAAATGGCGTCCTCGATAGGTATTGAGATACTCACGGAACAACAATATCGAGAATTGCAAGAGTTTGGAGAATTCGACAGGAAAACTTCGAGCTGGGTGAATACGCCAGCCAAGATAAGAGATCTTGGTGGTGCGCTCTTCTGTGATCGTCGCTATGATCATGTTTTCGTGTATCACAACGGTGCTGAATCGTACTACGCCGCAAGAGGTTTTCGCGGTCGGATCAAGGTTTAACTCTTGATCGAAATCTAACATCAAGTTCGAGACCGACGGCAAGCAAATGCTTGCTGCGGCTCAACTTGGCGTTGGGCGTCACTTTCTGAATAGGAGGATCGAGAATGCCGAGTAAGTATGTCGTCGTTTCGGGTGTTCTCTTCGGCGTGATAGCGGTGGTTCAAGCTGTGCGGGCTCTGAACCAATGGCCGGTGCAAGTCGCAGGTTTCGACGTGCCAGTGTGGGTTTCCTGGGTTGCAATGGTCGTTGCTGGCAGCTTGTGCGTGTGGGCATTTCGGTCTGGACACAAATAGCATAGTCATGCGCAGCCTGTTCGTAGAATCTGTAGCCGCGGTGCCGCCCAACGGCACAAGGCTGTAGAAAAAGTCCGAAGTCGATCGACACAAGAATTAGACGCGATACGAGCCGCGATTCGATATGCGATACCTCGTAGTTGTTGAAAAAGGCCCCTCTTCCTACGGAGCCCATGTTCCGGATCTTCCTGGCTGCATCGCTGCTGGAGAAACGAAAGAAGAGGTTCTTTCGCTCATTCGGGAGGCCATCGAGTTCCATCTTGAGGACCTCAAGCAGGAGGGGCAGCCAATTCCTACACCTGCTTCGACGAGCGAAATTGTCGAAGTACAAGCCGCATAACTTGCTGCGGCGCTCGCGGGTGAGCGCGACGTTGATATAGCGGCTAAATGGCACTCTGGTCGCGCATCCAACAGCTCTTCGGTCGCAAACCCCGTGTCGAACCGAACGTCCGCGTAACGGATGACGGGTTTGCTCTCGTCGATGCGAAGACCAGGATGTCATTCGCACCGTGCACTGGGCGGACGTCTCAAGGATCCAGACCTATAAAATCGACCTCCTTACCGCCGACTGCATTTGTCTGCTATTCGAATCCCGCTCAGGTCAGGCGCCCGTTCAGGTCTCTGAAGAGTGGGCCGGTTTCCCCGATCTCTTTGGTCCATTGTCTGCCGCATTCCCATCGATTCCGCAAAGTTGGTATATAGAAGTGATGTCGCCCGCATTCGAGGCAAAGCGCACAGTGTTGTATGACGCCAGTGGCATGCACAGTACGGCCGCCGTCTAATACTTTGAAATCGCCAAAGACTACTTCAAATGAGCGAACCGATCCGGACAATCCTCCGTGGTCGGAGAAGATGCTTGGACCGCCGGCACTCAAGCGCGGGCGGGGTCCGCAAAAAGCGCCAACCAAAGTATTAATGTCCGCCCGTCTTGATGCCGACGTTATCGCCTTTTTTAAGGCCATGGGCGGCGGTTACCAAACACGCATCAATGACGAGTTGCGAAAGATGGTGTGAGCGCGCAAGCGGACGCGTTCAAAACCGCCGCGCCGCTTAGCGCGAACCTTGAGGTGGTAGAAAAAGCTTTTTCAGCGATTCTCTTCCTTGCATTGGCAGCGGTCCCCCAGGGGCGAGATTTCGCAGGCGCGAGCTTCTCGATGTTGTGCACCAGGCAGAAGAGCTTCCACTGCGGTTCGACCTTTTGCCTGCCGCGTAGCGTGCGTGAAGCGGTCCAGCCGCTTGTTATGCCGTGCGGTGGCTACCATAGCGGCTTGGCGAGATTCTCCGTGAACGAAGAGAACATGATGTTGAAGCTGATACTGATTCTTTCTTCCCCGCTCGTATTGGCGTCGACGGAGTGCTGCAGGTAGGACGGGAAGATCAGGAGCGTGCCATTGCTCACCCGGACTACGACCTGATCTGTGTTCTCGCCCGTCAGTTCCACGATCGGCGGCCTGAGGATGCCGGTCTGATTTCTCGGATCATGAAGGTTTATGGTGTCCGCGCCCGGGTAAGTGCGAAGGTAATAGATGCCGCTCAGAAAATTATTGGGGTGGCTATGCATCCTGTGGGCAGCACCCTTGGCGAGAACAGTGGCCCAACAAGCGGTGATCTCAAAAGCGTCATAACCGATTCTCAGAAACTTCAGAACCCCCCTGACCGCCTTGTCGACGCAGGAAACGAGGTCCTGCAACTCGTCGAGCCGATGTAACGTTTGCTGCGATTGCCATCCCTGGCCGGAAGCCAGTTTCGGTGCGTCCTGTGCCATTTTCGCGAGCACCGGGAGCATCTTTGCCGCTATGGCTGCCCGCACGCCTTCCTTGACCTGAATCTTCCAGACCAGCGTCGGGAACATCGGAATGACATCCGATGCTTCGAACCACGGATCGCTCTGTCCAACCATAATTCAGGGTGGCCGAGATGCGTTACAGTAGAACGCGCTCGATGCCGCCGTTATTCGCCTTTGCGACATAGTCGGCCATCCAGTTCTCTCCGAGCACATGTCTGGCGATCTCGACGACGATATAGTCGGCCTGCACGCCGGTATCATCGCGGTAGCGCGACAGGCCCTGCAGGCAGGACGGGCAGGACGTCAGGATCTTGACCGGCTCTTCATTACCCTGTGCGCGAATGGCCGCCACCGCCTTCTGCATTTCCTCCTGCTTGCGGAAGCGCACCTGCGTGGAAATGTCGGGACGTGTGACCGCCAGCGTGCCGGATTCGCCGCAGCAGCGATCGTTCAGCTTCACATCCGACCCCATCAGCGCGCTGACGACTTTTGCCGGTTGATAAGTCTTCATCGGCGTGTGGCAGGGATCGTGGTACATGTAGCGCACGCCCGTCACGCCTTCGAGACGGACGTTTTTCTCCAGCAGGTATTCATGAATGTCGAGCAGCCGGCAGCCCGGGAAGATCTTGTCGAATTCGTATTTCTGCAACTGGTCCATGCAGGTTCCGCAGGACACCACCACGGTTTTGATGTCGAGGTAGTTCAGCGTATTGGCGACGCGGTGGAACAGCACGCGATTGTCGGTGCTGATCTTCTGGCCCTTTTCGGCTTCCCCGGCGGAGGTCTGCGGATAACCGCAGCACAGATAGCCTGGAGGCAGCACGGTGACGGCGCCGACTTCGTACAGCATCGCCTGGGTGGCGAGCCCGACCTGGCCGAACAGGCGCTCGCTGCCGCATCCCGGGAAATAGAACACCGCGTCCGAGTCTTCGTTCACCTTTTTCGGGTCGCGGATCACCGGCACCATGCGGGTGTCCTCGATGTCCAGCAAAGCGCGCGAGGTTTTCTTCGGCAAGCCCCCGGGCATCGGCTTGTTGATGATGTGGATCACCTGCGCCTTGATCGACGGCTTGCCAAGCGTCGCCGGCGGATGCTTCACCTGGTCCTGTATCAGGCCGAGCGATTTCCCGGCGCGATAGGCCAGGCGTTGCGCGCGGAAGCCCCACTCGATCATTATCTTGCGCGTGACCTTGATGGTGTTCGGATCGGTGGCGTTCAGGAATAGCATCGACGCGGCGGTGCCCGGATTGAATTTCTTTTTGCCCTGACGGCGCAGGAAATTGCGCATCGCGATCGACACATCGCCGAAGTCGATGTCCACCGGGCAGGGATTCAGGCATTTGTGGCAGACCGTGCAGTGATCGGCGACGTCGGAAAATTCGTCGAAGTGCTTGAGCGACACGCCGCGGCGGGTCTGCTCTTCGTAGAGAAAAGCCTCGATCAGCAGCGACGTGGCCAGGATCTTGTTGCGCGGCGAGTACAGCAGGTTCGCCCTCGGCACGTGGGTCGAGCACACCGGCTTGCACTTGCCGCAACGCAGGCAGTCCTTGATCGAATCGGAAATTTCACCGATCGCGCTCTGCTCCAGGATCAGGCTCTCCAGCTCCAGCAGATTGAAGCTCGGCGTGTAGGCGTTGTCGAGATTGGCGCCGGGCAGCAATTTGCCCTTGTTGAAACGGCCTTCGGGATCCACGCGCTTTTTGTATCGGGCGAAGGCGTCTATTTCATGAGATTCGAGATAATCCAGCTTGGTGATCCCGATGCCATGTTCGCCGGAGATCACCCCGTTCAGGGCTCGCGCCATTTTCATGATGCGTGCGACGGCGACATTGGCTTCGTGCAGCATGGCGTAGTCGTCGGAGTTCACCGGGATATTGGTATGCACATTGCCGTCTCCGGCATGCATGTGCAGGGCCACGAACAACCGGCTCTTCAGCACGCGCTTGTGGATGGCATTGATCTCGGCACGGATCGGATCGAAGGCGCGGCCATCGAAGATCTGCATCAGCAGCTCTCGGACTTCCTTTTTCCATGACACGCGCAGGCTGTGGTTCTGAAGCGCGCGAAAAACAGTGGCTGGTGGCTCGCACCCCTCAAGGGGGTATAGAAGTGAATGGCTGGTGGCTGGTGAAACACCCTCATCCTGCCCGGTCTGGGCCAACCATTTCTGAAAATCAGTCAGCGGCGCGTCGAGATTGTCGAGCAGCCATTGCCAGCGGTTGCGGGTCGTGCGCACCAGATCGGTTGCATTCGCCGCACGGCCGCCGAGCAACTCGTCTTGCGCCAGCTTCTCGGCCTCCTGATGCACGGGCAGTTCGCCCTGGAAAAATTCCTCCAGCGCATCCAGCAGGCGAATCTTGTTCCTGAGCGACAGTTCGATATTGATGCGCTCGATGCCGTCGGAGTAGTCGCCGAGGCGGTCGAGCGGGATGACCACGTCCTCGTTGATCTTGAACGCATTGGTATGTTTGGCAATGGCGGCGGTGCGGGATCGATCCAGCCAGAATTGTTTGCGCGCTTCCGTCGAGACGGCGATGAAGCCCTCGCCGCCGCGGGCATTGGCGATTCTGACCACGGCGGAGGCGGCTTCGCCGACCGCTTTGTCGTCTTCACCGATGATATCGGCCAGCAATACCATTTTCGGCCGGCCTCCGCGCTTGGCTTTGGTGGCGTAGCCGACGGCTTTGACATAGCGTTCGTCGAGATGCTCGAGGCCGGCGAGAATCGCACCGCCGGGGCGGCGGTCCAGATAAGCCTTGATTTCCACGATCGAAGGCACCGAATGTCCGACCTGTCCGTAAAACTCCAGGCAGACGGTGCGCGTGTGCGCCGGCATCTTGTGCAGGATGAAACGCGCGGACGTGATGATGCCGTCGCAACCCTCCTTCTGAATGCCGGGCAGGCCCGCAAGAAATTTGTCGGTCACGTCCTTGCCGAGGCCTTCCTTGCGGAAGCGGCGTCCCGGCACTTCCAGGATCTCGGGTTCACCGCGCGGCATCCTGCCGTCGCGGCCGAAGCGCGTGATCCGAAAGCGCGCCACTCCGGCGTCGTGGATTTTTCCAAGGTTGTGGTCGATGCGCTCGACCAGCATCCACTCGGCCTCCGGCGTCACCATTTTCCATGACGCCAAATTGTCGACGGCCGTGCCCCACAGCACGGCTTTCTTGCCGCCGGCATTCATGGCGACGTTGCCGCCGATGCAGGAAGCATCCGCGGAAGTCGGATCCACCGCGAATATGCGGCCGGCGGCTTCCGCCGCTTCCATGACCCTGCGGGTCACGACACCGGCGCCGCAATGAATGGTCGCCACCGGCTGCGCCAAGCCGGGCAATGGCATCAATTCCACCGCACCCAGCGCTTCCAGCTTCTCGGTGTTGATCACCGCGGAAAGTTTGTCGAGCGGTATCGCGCCGCCGGTATACCCGGTGCCGCCGCCGCGTGGAATGATGGTAAGCCCGAGCTCGATGCAAGCCTGCACGATAGGCTGCACTTCTTCCTCGGTGTCGGGATGGAGCACCACAAAGGGATATTCGACGCGCCAGTCGGTCGCGTCCGTCACATGCGACACCCGCGCCAGGCCGTCGAAAGCGATATTGTCGCGCCGGGTTACACGCGTGAGCCGGCGCAGGACTTTACGCCGCAGCTTCGCCGTATCCTCGAAATCGCGCTCGAATTCGTCCACCGCCTTGTGCGCCGACGCGAGCAACTGTGCGACTTTGCCGGCCACGTTGGCGGCCTCTTCGCCTTCGCCGCGGCGCAGTTCGATCTGGCGTAGGCGGTGGCGCAGCGCCTCGATCAAATCATCGCGGCGCCGGGGATTGTCCAGCATGTCGTCTTGCAAGTAGGGATTGCGGTTGACGACCCAGATGTCACCGAGCACTTCATACAGCATGCGTGCCGAACGTCCGGTGCGACGCTGGCTGCGCAACTCGTCCAGCACCTGCCACATCGGCGCGCCGAGCAGGCGAATCACGATTTCGCGATCGGAGAACGACGTGTAGTTGTAGGGGATTTCGCGAAGCCGGATGCCGGTTGAGGCAAATGGGGGAATCGGTTGCATCTGATTAGGACTTCATGACTGGAGAAGAATTCTACCGCGACGCATCAACCCCGGCATGCGCGTTCAGGCCACAAGCCGGGCAATAATGTAATAACGCCCGAATTTGCCCAGCGCCATGAACAACACCGACCACCCGATGTTGAGCCTCAACCAGCCGGCCGCGACGCACAGTGCATCGCCGATGATCGGTACCCATGACAGCAGCAGTACCGGCGCGCCCCAGCGACGTACCCATTCCAGGGCGCGACCGCCGAGCTTGCGATCCGGGACCAGTCGGCCTATCAGATAGGAACTCGATCCGCCGAGCGTGTTGCCAACTGTCGCGACGGCAAGTGCCGGCCACGGACTGGCCGCACCGCTCGCCAGCACGCCTGCGAATACGACTTCGGATCCGCCGGGCAGCAAAGTCGCCGCGAGAAAGCTGCTGAGGAACAGCGCGCCAAGGCCGAATGATTCGTTCAATTGAACGGCGGGAAAGAGCAGAAACGACAGAAGGAATGGCGCGCCCGGAGGGAGTCGAACCCACGACCTTCGGCTTCGGAGGCCGACACTCTATCCAACTGAGCTACGGGCGCATTGGGACGTAAGTGTACGGGCAAAGGGCATCGGCGTCCATTACCGCACTTTTTGGAGTGAGGTGAATAGCCTATAATTTGCGGCTTCCAAAGGCATAACCGCAAAGGATTTTGCATGTCCGAAGTGCACGTCGAAGAACACTCGTCGCTGATCAAGACGCCGCAGCAACTGATCGTGGTCGTGCTGCTGGCCTTCCTCATACCGGTCATCGGGATCGTGATGATTGCCAGTTTCGCCACCGGCGGACTGAGGGTCGACAGCCGGAGTCCCGATGCCAGTGCGACTGCCGTGGCGGAGCGTCTGCAACCGGTCGGCACCGTGGTGATCGGGGAAGTGCCGGCAGAGCCGACGGCGGGAACACCCGCGGTGAAGTCCGCAAGCGGCGGGGCCGTCAAGACGGCCGCCGCGGGGGGCGCCGGTGCCGGGAAAAAACTCTACGACACCGTTTGCATGGCGTGTCACGCGGCGGGCATCGCCGGGGCACCGAAGACCGGCGACAAGGCCGCCTGGAAACCGCGCATCGCCAGTGGCAAGGAAGCGCTCTACAACAGCGCGCTGCACGGCAAAAATGCGATGCCGGCGAAGGGTGGCCTGGCATCCGCGCCCGATGTCGACGTCAAGGCCGCAGTGGATTACCTGGTGAGCCTGGCGAAGTGAAGCAGTAATTGGTGATCAGTGATTGGTAATTGGCAAGGCAGAATCCAAGGGCGCAGCAATTGCTGCGCCCTTTTGTTTCAATCAACCAGTTTGCTACATTCACCACGCGGTGCCTCTCCATTGGATACCATTCACCGATTATGGGCAACGCCCGGTATCCTTCGGGCACTAATCACCAGTCACCGCTTCTAATGGCTACCTACGCGATAGGCGACCTGCAGGGCTGCTTCGACTCGTTGCAGAAATTGATTGGCGAGATCGGCTTCCGCGAGGCAGACGACCGGCTATGGTTTGTGGGCGATCTGGTGAACCGCGGTCCGCAGTCTCTGGAAATCCTGCGGTTCGTGAAATCGCTGGGGGAACGCGCCGTCAGCGTGCTCGGCAACCACGACCTGCATTTGCTGATGGTCGCCGAGGGGCGTGTGAAACCGCACCGGAAGGACACGCTCGGAGCGATTCTCCATGCACCCGATCGCGACGAGTTGCTGACCTGGCTGCGCGGGCGGCCGCTGATGCACGTTGACGGAGAATACGCGATGGTGCATGCGGGCCTGTTGCCTTCATGGAGCATCGCCCAGGCGCTCGACCTTGCGCACGAAACCGAACACGCGCTGAAAGGATCCGGGTGGCGCGATCTGTTGGCGCAGATGTACGGCAACCTGCCCGATCATTGGGACGACGCGCTGTCGGGCTACGAACGGTTGCGGGTAATCATCAATGCGATGACCCGCCTGCGCATCTGCACACCGGACGGGCACATGGAATTCAGCCACAAGGGCGGGATCGGGGACATTCCGCGGGGCTACGTCCCCTGGTTTGTCGTGCCGGGGCGCAGGAGCGCGGACGCGACCGTCATCTGCGGGCACTGGTCGGCGATCGGCGTGCTGACGGAGAAAAATCTGCTGGCGCTGGATTCCGGCTGTCTGTGGGGACGGCGTCTTACCGCGGTGCGCCTTGAGGACCGGCGGATAGTCCAGGTGACCTGCCCGAAATTGGCAGATTGAGCGCGGCCGCGATCGCGGACTGCGTTAGCGCGGCAAGTTCCCGGCGCGTTTTCCCCGTTGCGTCGATGGCCGGCAGGAAAATCAGCTCGGCCCGAATCGTCTTCTCGGCGAAAATCATTCTCATCGATTCCATCAACGTGGTGTCTCCCACATAACTGGGGTTCACGTTGATGTTGCCCGTTTCGTCGAGATAGCGCAGTGCTACCGGGTAAACCATCGCGCGTTCATCCACGGCCGGCTGCAGTAACGATGCATGAAAGCGGGTAAGTTCCCTGCCGTCGGTTGTCGAGCCCTCGGGAAACACGCCAATTGCGTCGCCTTGCTGAAATGCAGCGTGAATGGATTGATTGATGCGTGCGGCGTGACGATTTTTGCCGCGTTCGATGAATAGCGTACCGGTGCGCGCCGACAGCCAGCCGATCAGCGGCCAGCGACGC
This sequence comes from Betaproteobacteria bacterium, assembly GCA_016194905.1. NCBI lineage: Bacteria > Pseudomonadati > Pseudomonadota > Betaproteobacteria > Betaproteobacteria bacterium. The sequence goes on along the minus strand of JACQAP010000019.1, from coordinate 247,277 downwards.
ACTTCGGATTTGGCGACGAAGCGTACCTGCCAGACGGAATGAATCAGCTGAATGTCGAGCCAGGAAACGTGATTCGCGACCAGCACCGCGGCGCGGTCCGCGATCGCGGGCGGTGCCCCCTGCACAAACGGCTTGACATTGACAATGGCGAGCAAGCGCGCCGACCAGCGGCTTACAGCGCGGTTACGCCGGGAATTTCCGTACAGAGGGAATAGCGCCGCCACCTCGAATACGCCGGCGAAGAGATGAAACAGCAAGGAAACTGCGCGATAGAACCGGACCGGGACCAGTGCCTTCGTGCTATCGGGGAGCGTCATTCTTCAATGCGTGACGCGAGATTCTCCGTTGCCAGAAAGGATTCGCACGCGATCGCCCACGCGGAACCTCTCCCTGGCTTCCTGCACAACGGCAACCACGGCGCCGCTATCGAGCTTGACGGTAACCTCCAGACCCGGCTTTCCGGTTACGCCTTCTTCCGTCGATCCGGCGATGCTGCCGATAGTCGCGCCCACGCCGGATTTCGCCCCCAGCCGGACATCGCGTGCGTCCTCGACAGCACCCATGCGCATGCTCTGCTCCATACGCACCTGCTTCCGGCCGGCGGCGGATTCGGAATTGGCCGACGCGCATCCTTCGAGCAACGCGACCAGCATGACCATGCAAACTTTTCTTTTCACCACAGCGGATTCCTTATTCTTCTTTACCAGGGCGCCCTGCCGAAGACCTCCCGAAAGCGCCGGTTGATTTCGTCGCGGGTGAACTGGTGATTTTGCGCGCCGCGCTGCGCGATCTTGATCGAGCCAAGCAACGAAGCCAACCGTCCGGTAGTCGGCCAATCGAGGTCATTGGCAATCCCGTACAGGAGGCCGGCACGATAAGCGTCTCCGCATCCGGTCGGGTCCACGACCTGAGCCGGTTTTACGGCGGGAATGGTTTCCGATTTGCCGTTCGCGACCACCAACGATCCCTGCGCACCTTGTGTGACCACCAGCGCTGTCACCAGTCTGGACAGTTCCTCGATGCTTTTTCCCGTGCGCTCCTGCAGCAGCTTTGCTTCGTAATCGTTGGCTGCCACGTAATCGGCGTGATTGATGAAGTTCATCAACTCTTCGCCGTTGAACATCGGCAGTCCCTGTCCCGGATCGAAAACGAACGGAATGCCGGCTTCGTGAAATTCGCGGGCGTGCTGCAGCATGCCCTCGCGCCCGTCCGGCGCGACGATGCCCAGACCGACATCGCGCGCTTCCGAAATGTGGTTTTGCTGCGAGAAATTCATCGCGCCCGGATGAAATGCCGTGATCTGATTGTCGTCCAGGTCGGTGGTGATGAAGGCCTGTGCCGTGAAAACGTTGGGCACCTGGCGCACATGCGCCTGGGATAGGCGCAGTTTCTCCATTCGATACGCATAAGGCTGATAGTCCTCGCCGACGGTCGCCATGATCAGCGGATCGCCGCCGAGCATTTTCAGCGAATAGGCGATGTTGCCGGCACAGCCGCCGAACTCCCGGCGCATGTCCGGCACCAGGAACGAAACGTTCAAGATGTGAATCTGGTCCGGAAGAATGTGGTTTTTGAAGTGGTCGCGAAACACCATGATGGTGTCGTAGGCAACGGAACCGCAGATCAGCGTACGCATGATATTCACCCAGGTCTGGTCTTAACGATCGAGCACCAATGCCTTGAAGCCGAGTTCCTTCTGGACGCGCTCGGCAGTACGCCCCGCCTCTTCACGGCTGGAATAAGGCCCGGCATGCACCCGGTAGAGGCCATCCTTCCGGTAAACGTGCATCGAGTCGGACAGCCAGCCCAGATCGATGCGCATCTTGCGCAGAAAGGCGTCGGCATTCTCGGCCACCGAGAACGCGCCGAGTTGCACGTAGATGCCGCCGGACTCGGTGCTGACCGTCGATGCGGCGGGGGCAGGCGCGGATACGGGTTCCGGCGGCGCCGCAAGGACAACAGGCGATACCTCGTTGCCGGGGACGATCGCTTCGACCTCGACCATGCCGCTGCCCCGACCGAGCAGACCAAGACGTTGCGCGGCAATGTATGAAAGATCGATCAGCCTGTCTTCGTGAAAGGGGCCGCGATCGTTCACGCGCACGACTACCGATTTGCCGGTGGCGACATTGGTCACTCGCGCGTAGCTCGGCAGCGGCAGGATGGTATGTGCCGCGGTCATCGCATACATGTCGTACACCTCGCCCGAGGAAGTTTTCTGCCCGTGATAACGCTTGCCGTACCAGCTCGCGACGCCACGCGCCTTGTACGGCGCAAGCTGGGTATAAGGCGTGTAGGCCCGGCCGAGCACTGCATACGGCCGGCTGGTGTATTTGTTGATCGGTTCGACCTTCGGCGTCGGCTCGGGAACCGAATCCAGATTCGCCGGCGGGTTTGGCCCGGGTCCGTCGTCCAGATAATAGCCGCCGGGCTTCGACGTCGCGGGACGCGACGGGGCGCTGCCGCAACCCGCGAGCGTGATGGCGACCAAGGTCGCCATCACGAGGACTCGGGACTCGGGACTCGGGACTAAGTTAGTGGTCTTTGAAGCACGGTGCAGCAAAATTGACATTACGGAATGCATGCGGATTGCGCATTTTTGATGTTTGCTTTTCACTGAGTCCTCAGCCCTGAGTCCCGAGTCCTAGGTCTGTACCAGCCTTCGATGCGTATGGATACTCATCAGCAATCCAATGCCAAATAGTATGGTTACGAGCGAGGTACCGCCGTAGCTGATCAGCGGCAACGGCACGCCGACCACCGGCAGGATTCCGCTGACCATGCCCATGTTGACGAACGCGTAGGTGAAGAATGTCAGTGTGATCGCGCCTGCGAGCAACCGGGTAAACAATGTGGGCGCGTTGGCAGCGATGACCAGACCGCGGCCGATCACCAGCAGGAACAGCACCATCAACACCAGATTCCCGACCATGCCGAACTCTTCGGCATACACCGCGAAAATGAAGTCGGTGGTTCGCTCCGGCAGGAAGTCGAGGTGGGCCTGGGTTCCGTTCAACCACCCTTTGCCGAAAAATCCGCCCGATCCGAGCGCGATGGTCGACTGGATCGTGTGATAGCCGGCACCGAGCGGGTCCTGGGAAGGATCAAGCAGCGTCAATACGCGCTGGCGCTGGTAATCGTGCAGCATCGACCACAGAAAAGGCAGGCTGGCGCCCCCCACCAGCCCAAGTCCAACCAGAATTTTCCAGGACAGCCCGGCCAGGAAGAGCACGTAGAATCCCGCGGCGGTCACCAGCAAAGCGGTGCCGAGATCGGGCTGTCGTGCGATGAGCAGCACCGGCACGATGACGAGCACTGCACCGAGGACGAAGTTGCGCGTCTTCAGGATCGCTTCATAGCGATCGAAATACCATGCCAGCAGCAGCGGGACCGCAATTTTCATCAGTTCCGATGGCTGAATGCGCGTGAATCCGAGATTGAGCCAGCGGCGCGCGCCGTTGACCACTTCTCCGGCGACCGCCACCCCGACCAGAAGGACCAGGCCGACTACGTACAGCGGTAACGCTATCCGCGACAGGTAATGCAGCGGGACATTGGCGGCAATCCACATGATGGTCAGTGCCGCACAGATATTGATGATCTGGCCGGTCACCCGCTCGAAGCTTTCACCCGAGGCGCTGAACAATGTGATCAGTCCCATCACCAGCAACGCCGCCACCAGTCCCATCAGATAACGGTCGATGTGCTTGACCAGGTAGGCCAGCAGTCGGTTAATCATTCTCCTGTTCCTCTTCCTTGGCGATCGGCTTGGGCGGCGGCGGCTCCTTGCCGAGCAGATAGTAGTCCAGCACCTGACGCGCGATCGGCGCTGCCGTGCTGGCGCCGTGACCGCCGTTTTCCACCAGGATCGCCAGCGCGATCTTGGGATCATCCGCCGGCGCGTAGGCGATGAACAGAGCGTGATCGCGATGGCGTTCGTTGACTTTGCTCTCCTCGTACTTCTGGCCTTTCATGCCGATGACCTGCGCGGTGCCGGTCTTGCCGGCAAAAAGATACTTCGCGTTCAGGCCCGCCCATGCCGCCGTGCCGCCGGGCCTGGTAACGTCGATCATCGCATCGCGCACGCGCTTGACGTTTTCGGTCGAGAGCGGAATTTCCGCTCGCGGCTGCGGCTCGATGATCGTAATGGCATCGGTCTGGCTGTCCTGGATCTGCCTGACCACATGCGGGCGGAACACGCGGCCGTCGTTGGCGAGAATCGCCGTGGCAAAAGCGAGTTGCAGCGGCGTGGCGAGCATATAGCCCTGCCCGACGCCGATCGAGATGGTGTCGCCGACGAACCACTTCTGCTGAAAGCGCTTCTGCTTCCATTCCTGCGAAGGCAGCAGGCCGTCCACCTCCCCGTCGATGTCGATGCCGGTGAACTTGCCGAAGCCGAACTGGCCGATGAACTGGTGGATCGCATCGATGCCGAGATCCTGCGCCAGTCCGTAGAAATAGGTGTCGCAGGACTGCACGATGGCCTTGTGCAGGTCCACCATGCCGTGGCCGCCGGCTTTCCAGTCACGGTAGACGTGGCCGCCTCCCCCGCTCAACACGAAGTAGCCCGGATCGCTGATGGTGAAGCCCGGCTTGCGCTTGCCCAGTTCGAGGCCGGTCAGCGCCATGAACGGTTTGAACGTCGACCCCGGCGGATACACTCCCTGCAGCGCGCGGTTGTTGAGCGGATGGTCGGGCGAGTTGTTGAGCGCATCCCAGTTCTGCGGATCGATGCCCTCGACGAACAGGTTCGGGTCGAACCCGGGCTTGGACACCAGCGCCAGCACCCCGCCGGTCGAGGGCTCGATGGCCACCAGCGATCCGCGATGCTCGCCGAACGCCTGCTCGGCCACCTGCTGCAGCCTCGCATCGAGTGCCAGCGTGAGATTGTTGCCCGAAACCGGAAGAATGCTGCGCAGGGTTCGTACTGATTTACCGTTGGCGTCGGTCTCGACATGTTCGTAACCGGTAACCCCGCGCAATTCCGTCTCGTAGCGCTGCTCCAATCCGACCTTACCGATGTAATCGGACGCGCTGTAGTTGGCGGCCGTGCCCTGGTTACGCAGTTTATCGACGTCATTGTCGCTAATGCGCCCGATGTAGCCGACGACATGCGAAGCGATCTCGGCATTCGGGTAATGACGGAATAGCCGGGCATTGATCTCCACGCCGGGAAACCGGTAGTTGTTCACCGCAAAGCGCGCCGCTTCCTCGTCGTTCAGGCGCGTGCGGATCGGGATGCTGGCGAAATCGTGCCCCTCTTCGAGCAGTTTCTGGAAGCGTTTGCGGTCTTTCGGCGTGATCTCCACCAGCCCGGACAGATCCATGATGGTCTGTTCGAGGTCGCCGACCAGCGAGGGCGTTATCTCCAGGGTATAGGCGGCAAAGTTGTGCGCGAGCACGACGCCGTTGCGGTCCAGGATGAGCCCACGATTTGGCACCACTGGAACGATGAAGATGCGGTTCTGTTCGGCGAGCGTGTGGTAGTACTCGTGTTGGATCACCTGCACATAGAAGAAACGTACCAGCAGGACGAAGAAGGCGCACAGCACCGCACCGCCGACGATTGCCAGCCGCAACTGGAAGTAGTACAGCTCGCGCTGGTGATCGCGAAGCTCAACGGTTCGATTCATCGCACGGCGGACCAGGCCAGCATGGTTATGCGACCGTTCACGCCTCGTCCGGATCAGTGCGCTGGCGCAGGGGGATCTTCAGCAGCAGGTCGGTCGCCGGCCATAGCAGCGCGCCGGTGATGCTGGACAGGAAATACCACCAGTCGGGAAAATCGCCGCCGGCCGCCTGGCGAACACCCAGCACAATCAGCTGCATGATCAGCAGGATCGGCAGAACATGCAGAATCTGGTGGCGCATGTCGAACATCGACACGCGCCGATGCAGGGCGATCGCGGCAAACATCATCACCGCGTAGGCGAGAGCATGCTGGCCGAACAGACTGCCGTCGGCAACGTCCATCGCCAAACCCAGCAGCCACGCCGGCAGGAATCCGATCTTGCGCGGCTGGTGAATGCCCCAGTAGAGCAGCACGAGCGCAACGAAGTCCGGACGCAACCCCAGCACCAAGCCCGTCAGCGGCAGAAGATTGATCATCAGCGCGACGAACAGCGTGACCGTTATGTAGAGCGGCTTCACCGGCAGGAGGATCTCTTCGCTGCCGCTCAGCTTGCCGAACATCGGCGAACGCATCATCCGCCTTTCCTCGCTTTCTTGGCCTTGCCGGTTTTCCTGGTATCAGGCGCTGCCGGATACTCGGGCAACGGTGCCAGCCGGGACATCACCAACACTTGCCGGTTGCGATTCGCCCCTGCAGCCGGGGTGCAGGTGATCTTGGCGAACGGATAGGCGGCGTTGCGCTCGATGTTCGACACCACCGCGACCGGCAGGCCGGGCGGATAGACTCCGTCGATGCCTGAAGTGACCAGCACGTCGCCGTTCTCGACGTCCGTGTTGACCGGCATGAAGCGCAGATCGAGGGCGCCGTCGTAGCCGATCCCGAACACGACCGCACGAAGTCCGTTGCGCACCACTTGGACGGGAACCACCTGCTCGCGGTCGGTTATCAGCGCGACTTCGGCAGTCCATGGAAAAGTGCGGGTGACCTGTCCGATGAGTCCCGTATCGTCCACGACGGCGGCGCCTTCCTCGATATCCTGCGAAGAACCCTTGTCGATAATGACCTTGCGGCTGAACGGATCGCGGCCCACATAAAGAATTTCGGCCGCCGTGGACGTCTGCTCGGCGCGCTCCTGCATTTCCAGCAATTGGCGCAGGTGCTGGTTTTCGGCGATCAACGCCTGCTGCGATTGAAGTTGTGCGGCATGGAGGAAATTTTCGTGCGACAGGCGGTCGTTCTCGCGCTGCAGGTAAGACTGGGATACGAAGAAGTTGCTGATGCGCGAAGCGGCCTGGCCGGGCGCATCGGCAAACTCCTGCAAAGGATAGAGGACGACGGCGATGACCTTGCGCATGGCTTCCATGTAGTGGAAGCGGGCGTCGGCGTACAGCAGGATCAGGGACAGGAGGGCGAAGAAACCGAGGCGGGCAAGGAGGCTGGGGCCTCGCTTGAAGAATGGCGGCGGCGTGTATTCCATCTAGCGGCGGGGGTTCTTTTCGGATACCTTCTTTTCAATACCCGCCCGACGGGTGCCCTTGAGGGGTAACCGGAGCCAGGGGATGGCGGCAGCCCCGAAGCCCGCTAAATGACGCCTCACGCCCAGTGCCTCACCCCTGTCAGTCGTTCGTGAAGATGGTCGCCAGTTTGTCGACTTTTTCCAGCGCACGGCCGGAGCCACGCACCACGCAAGTCAGCGGATCGTCGGCGACAATCACCGGCAGCCCGGTTTCTTCCATCAGCAGGCGATCGATATCGCGCAGCAGCGCGCCGCCCCCGGTGAGCACCATGCCTTTTTCCGCAATGTCCGCGCCGAGTTCGGGGGGCGTCTGTTCGAGCGCCGACTTGACCGCGCTGACGATGCTGTTGAGCGGGTCGGTCAGCGCTTCCAGGATTTCGTTGCTCGAGATGGTGAAGCTGCGCGGAATGCCTTCCGCAAGGTTGCGGCCTTTTACCTCCTTCTCGCGAACTTCCGAACCGGGGAAAGCGGAGCCGATCTCCTTCTTGATTTCCTCGGCGGTGGTTTCCCCGATCAGCATGCCGTAGTTGCGGCGAATGTAGTTGATGATCGCCTCGTCGAACTTGTCACCGCCGACCCGCACCGACCCGGAATAGACGATGCCGCCGAGCGAGATCACACCCACTTCCGTGGTGCCACCGCCGATATCCACTACCATTGAGCCAGTGGCTTCCTCGACCGGCAGACCGGCGCCGATCGCCGCGGCCATGGGTTCCTCGATCAGCTCGACTTTGCGCGCGCCGGCGCCGTAAGCCGATTCGCGGATTGCACGGCGCTCGACCTGGGTCGAACCGCAGGGTACGCAGATGACGATGCGCGGGCTGGGCGAGAACAGGCGGGAGTCGTGGACCTTCTTGATGAACTGCTTGAGCATCTGCTCGGTGACGGTGAAGTCGGCGATCACGCCGTCTTTCATCGGCCGGATCGCGGTAATGTTGCCGGGCGTACGGCCGAGCATCTGCTTTGCGGCGAGGCCCACTTCCTGGATCACCTTCTTGCCGTTCGGGCCACCCTCCTGCCGGATCGCCACCACTGAGGGTTCGTTGAGGACGATGCCCTTGCCGCGAACATAGATCAGCGTATTGGCCGTGCCAAGGTCGATTGCCAGATCGTTGGAAAAGTAACCGTTTAGAAATCCGAACATGACTTGATCCGATGTGTTGCCGCAGTGCGGAAAATGAATGCCGTATGATACCCTATCGCTCTGCTGCGGTTAACAAAAAGCGGGAGAAGTCAGGGGGTGTCCGGTATGGACGACAATGCCCGAAAATCCCGCGCCCGAACCCGCTGCAACCGACCAAAAGATTTCCGGAAATGCCACTCACTTCCAGCGACGTCAAGCGCATTGCCCATCTCGCACGTATCGAGATCACCGAGGCGGAAACCGAACAGACGCTTATACAGCTGAACGGGATTTTCCGGCTGATCGAGCAACTGCAATCGGTAAACACCACCGGCATCGAGCCGATGTCGCATCCGCTCGGGGGCAGCCAGCGCCTGCGCGAGGATCTGGCGAGCGACAAACCCGACCGCGAAGCCAACATGAAGAACGCCCCCGCCAGGCAGGACGGACTGTTCCTCGTGCCCCGCGTAATCGAGTAGGGGTACCGGATGTTCGAGAAATCGGTGGCCGAACTCGGTCGCGCGCTGTCCGCCAAACAAGTCTCGGCGGGCGAACTCGCGAAGCTGTACCTCGATCGCATCGAACGCCACAAAGAACTGAACGCCTTTCTGGACGTGCGCCCGGAAGTCACGCTGGTACAGGCCCGGGCTGCCGACGCGCGCATCGCCCGCGGCGAGGCCACGCCGCTCACCGGTGTGCCGATTGCTCACAAGGACATTTTCGTCACGCGCGACTTCGCGTCGACCGCTTCGTCGCGCATGCTCAAGGGCTACATGAGCCCGTTTGACGCAACTGTCGTCGACAACCTAGCCAAAGCCGGCATGGTTTCGCTCGGCAAGCTCAACTGCGACGAGTTCGCGATGGGCTCGTCGAACGAGAACAGCTACTACGGCAACGTGTTGAACCCCTGGGACAAGACCGCCGTTCCCGGGGGGAGTTCCGGCGGCTCCGCTGCGGCGGTGGCGGCGCGCATCGCGCCCGCCGCGACGGCGACCGACACCGGCGGCTCGATCCGCGAACCAGCGGCATTCTCCGGGGTCACCGGCATCAAGCCGACTTATGGGCGCGCGTCGCGCTGGGGCATGATCGCGTTCGCTTCCAGCCTGGACCAGGCCGGCATCATGACCCGTTCTGCGGAAGACGCCGCGCTGATCTTCAATGCCATGCTGGGTTTCGACCCGAAGGATTCGACCAGCGTGGACCGCGCAGGCGAGGACTACACCCGCGACCTGAAGCGCGGCGTAAAGGGCTTGCGCATCGGCGTGCCCAAAGAATTCTTCGGTGACGGATTGCAACCGGACGTCGAGAAGGCGGTGCGCGAGGCACTCCAGGAATACGTCAGGCTGGGCGTGGAGCTGGTGGATATTTCGCTGCCGAACGCGGCACTCGGCATCCCGGTCTATTACGTCATCGCGCCGGCGGAGTGTTCATCCAACCTGAGCCGCTTCGATGGTGTGCGCTACGGCCATCGTGCCGCCCAGTACGGAGACCTCGACGACATGATCAAGAAATCGCGAGCGGAAGGCTTCGGACCCGAACCCCGGCGCCGGATCCTCATCGGCGCTTATGTACTGTCGCACGGCTACTACGACGCCTACTATATCCAGGCGCAGAAGGTACGCCGGATCATCGCCGATGAATTTCAGCAGGCATTCCGCCAATGCGACGTAATCGCCGGCCCGGTGACCACCAGCGTCGCGTTCGGTTTTGGCGAGAAGGCGGCGGATCCCGTCGCCATGTACCTGTCGGATCTTTACACGATTCCCGGCAGCCTAGCGGGCATACCAGGCATGAGCATACCCTGCGGCTTCGGCGCGAAGAACCGTCCGGTCGGGCTGCAACTCATGGCGAACTATTTCGAGGAAGCGAAATTGCTCGGCATCGCGCACCAATATCAGCAAGCGACCGACTGGCACAGGCGTACGCCGGCAGGAATCTAGGAGATGGCTATTTATTTACCTTTGCCCCTTATGGCCGAAGGCCAGTACCCCGTGGGCATCCCTCGGCCCCCGGCCCTGCGCTAGCTTATGAACTGGGAAGTCGTCATAGGACTGGAGACGCACACGCAGTTGTCGACGCAATCGAAGATTTTTTCGAGTGCATCGACCCAGTTTGGTGCCGCACCCAACACCCAGGCCAGCGTCGTGGACTTGGCGTTGCCCGGCGTGCTGCCGGTGCTGAACAAGGGCGCAGTCGAACGCGCAATTCGCTTCGGACTGGCGATCGGGGGCACCATCAATCGCCGCTCGATTTTCGCGCGCAAGAATTATTTCTATCCCGATCTTCCCAAAGGCTACCAGATCAGCCAGTACGAAATTCCCATCGTGCAGGGAGGGAAAATCCCCATCGTTTCCCCGACGCGTGGCGAAATCGAGATACAACTCACGCGCGCGCACCTGGAAGAAGATGCGGGCAAGTCCCTGCACGAGGATTTTGAGGGCATGAGCGGCATCGACCTGAATCGCGCGGGTACGCCGCTGCTGGAAATTGTCTCGGAGCCCGTCATGCACTCGGCAGAGGAGGCGGTTGCCTACGCCAAGGCAATGCACTCGTTGGTGACCTGGATCGACATCTGCGACGGCAATATGGAGGAAGGCTCGTTCCGCTGTGACGCCAATGTTTCGGTGCGGCGTCCCGGTGCGCCGCTCGGCACGCGCCGGGAGATCAAGAATCTGAACTCCTTTCGCTTCCTGCAGCAGGCGATCGAGTACGAGATCAAATGGCAGATCGAGATACTGGAGGACGGCGGCAAGATTCAACAGGCAACCGTGTTGTTCGATGCCGATGCCGGGCAAACGCGCGTAATGCGGACCAAGGAGGACGCACACGACTACCGTTATTTCCCCGACCCCGATCTGTTGCCGCTGGAGATTGCACCGGAATGGATGGATGAAATTAAGGCAGATTTACCTGAACTCCCATGGGAGATAGCTGCCAACTATCAAAAACTTTACGGACTTTCAGCGGCGGTCGCTTCACAACTCACAAGCACTCGTGAGAAGTCTTTATTCTTTGAGAACGCATGTATCCGGAACAGTGACACTGATTTTCCGATCGCATTGCTGGCCAACCTTGCGTTCGTAAAACGTGTCGCAAATTGGGTTGTTGGCGAGGTTTCTCGAAAGCTCAATGAAGACGGGAGAGAGCCGTGGCAGTTCTGGATATCTCCGGAAACGCTTGGACGATTAGTGCTTAGAGAGCATGAAGGGACAATAGCCGCCAAAACTGCGAGGGATCTCTTCAACAGTTTCTGGGATGCAGATCGAGATGCTAGAGCCTGCCGACCAGCGGATGAAATCGATAGTGCGATCGAGGCGCGAGGACTGAAACAGGTTTCTGATGCTGGTGCGATCGAGAAAATTGTCGATGAAGTGATCGCCGCCAACGCGCAACAGGTTGCCGACTACCGCAGTGGAAAGGAAAAGGCCTTCAATTCCCTGGTCGGACAGGTCATGAAGGCAAGCCAAGGCAAGGCGAATCCCGCCCAGGTCAACGAAATACTGAAGAAGAAGCTCGGTTGACTATTGTGGGGCCGCGCCCTTCAACTCGCGGAAACGCTGCTTGTCGGCTTCGTACCTGGCGCGAATCGAATCCGACTGGACTTTCCTCTGCGAGAGATCGGCCTCAAGCCCGGAAATTTCCTTCTGGCTGACATTGACTTCCTCCAGCAGATGGGCGGGCAACGTTTTTTTCTGCGTCGCCAACTCATCTGCCTGTTTCTTCAACTCGGTCAACTGCTGGTTGACCTTGTCCAGCTTGGACTCGATCGATTTAGTCCCTTGCACAGGTAGGGCCAGGCTGCGATCGCGGGCAGCATCGATTTCTTCCTCACTGGTATAGGTCGCCATCAGGGCACGGTCACGCCGCTCCTGCTCCTGCGTGCTTTTCGCTATTGCCGTCACGTCGGCCTTGGGCGGCTGACCGGGCTTGGCGACCTCCTTCTTTTTCATGACCACGCCCTGGCGGTTCAGCTCCACGCTCTGGCCGCAATCCGGGTTCAGCTTGTCCGAGTAGTACACCTTTCCCGCGGTATCGATGCACTTGTACATGCGGGCGTTCCCCTGCTCGGCGTGCACCGGAAGAGCTAGCACGGCGGCAATTAAACAGGCGAGAACGACTATCGGCTTCATGCAATCACTCCATACTCCTTGCGGTATCGCTCCACCGAGTGCAACTGCTGTGCCATATCCCCGCGCGAGCGCAAAAAGGCCGCCAGATCGTCCAGCGTGGCGATGCTGACGACGGGAATGCCGAACTGGTTGCGGACTTCCTGGACGGCGGAAAGGGCGCCGGTGCCGCGCTCCATGCGGTCCAAGGCGATCAGCGCCCCGGCGGGCTGAGCGCCCGCACCCCGGATGATGTCCACCGATTCCCGGACCGAGGTCCCGGCTGATATGACGTCGTCAATGATCAGGACCCGCCCTTTGAGGGGTGCGCCGACCGTCACCCCGCCTTCGCCGTGATCCTTGGCTTCCTTGCGATTGAAGCAGAACGGCAGATTTCGCCCAAATTCGGCAAGCGCCACCGAAGTCGCCGCCACCAGCGGGATGCCTTTATAGGCCGGGCCGAACAGGACGTCGAAGCCGGGATCCGCGGCCAGAACGGCTTTCGCGTAGAATTGCCCGAGCCGTCGCAGCGCATCGCCGTCGTTGAACAGGCCGGCGTTGAAGAAGTACGGCGACGGGCGCCCGGCCTTGGTTTTGAACTCGCCGAAACAGAGAACGCCGCGGGCCACGGCGAATTCGATGAACTCCTGCCTGAAATCACTCATTGACTTATCGTGCGCATCGTCACTCTCAATCTAAACGGCATACGTTCGGCCGTCAATAAAGGCTTCCTCGGCTGGCTTGCGAAGCAGAGCGCGGACGTCGTCTGCGTGCAGGAACTCAAGGCGCAGGACAAAGATCTCACCGACGCGATTCGCAATCCGGACGGATTCCACGGCTATTTCCATTGCGCCGACCGGCCCGGATACAGCGGCGTTGGCATCTACTGCCGCAAAGAGCCCGACCGCCTGGTAGCCGGGATCGGCATTGCAGACATCGACGCCGAGGGCCGCTATCTCGAAGCCCAGTTCGGCAATCTGAGCATCGTATCGCTCTATGTCCCTTCGGGATCGAGTTCTCCGGAACGACTGGCGATCAAGTTCAGCTTCATGCAGCGCTGCATCGATCCGCTGCACAAGCTCGGAAACTGCGGCCGCGAAATCGTCATCTGCGGCGACTGGAACGTCGCGCACAAGGAGATCGACCTCAAGAACTGGCGCTCGAACCAGAAAAACTCCGGCTTCCTGCCCGAGGAACGTCAGTGGTTTTCCGGGGTCATCGACCACCTCGGCTACGTGGACGTGTTCCGCAAGCTCGACGACCGCGCCGAGCAATACACCTGGTGGTCGAATCGCGGCCAGGCCTGGGCAAAAAATGTGGGTTGGCGCATCGATTACCAGCTTGCCACGCCCGGCATCGCCACTAAGGCGACCGCAGCGGCGATCTACAAAACCGAACGCTTTTCCGACCACGCTCCCCTGAGCATCGATTACGACTACGCACTTTGATCGTCTACGGCCGGGCCGCGTTCCCCGCCCGCTGACCGGGAGCCGGACTATCTTCGTTCCACGGCGCGACTTTGAACAGCAGCAGCATTCCCGGCAAGGCGAACAGCACGCATAACATGAAAAAACCGAACCAGCCGAGTTGCTCGACCAGCCATCCGGTCGTCGCATTGAGGAAAGTGCGCGGCACGGCGGCGAGGCTCGTGAATAGCGCAAACTGGGTGGCGGTATAGGCCGGATGGGTGGCTCGCGCGATATAAGCCACGAACGCAGCGGCTCCCAAGCCGACGCCAAGTGCTTCGAACCCGATCACGAGCGCGAGCGCGGTTCGCTCTGACGCGCCGATTTCCGTAAACGGACCGATGCGCGACAACCACGCGAATCCGAGGATCGACACGACCTGGACTACGCCGAACAGCCAAAGTCCACGGTTGATGCCCAGCTTCAGCATCCACAAGCCGCCGAACAATCCACCGATTACGCTCGGCCACAGGCCGGCGTTTTTCGCGATCAGGCCAATGTCGGATTTCGAAAAACCCATGTCGAGGTAAAACGGCGTGGCGAGCGCAGTACACATGCTGTCGCCGAGCTTATAGAGAAAGATGAACCCCAGCACCAGCAATGCGCTGCGCACGCCAGCCCGGCCGATGAATTCGCAAAACGGTTCCACCACGGCTTCGCGCAGCGTTTTCGGCAGCGCAGCCGCTACGGCAGGCTCCGCCACCATCAACGTCATCGCCATGCCCGGCAGCATGAACAGTGCGGTGACGGCAAACACGATCTGCCAGGCAAAGTGATCGGCCAGAATCAGCGACAACGATCCCGGGATCAGTCCCGCGATCCGATACGCGTTGACGTGTACCGCGTTACCCAGACCCAGTTCGGCATTCGACAGCAATTCCCGGCGATAGGCGTCGATCGCTATGTCCTGGGTGGCACTGAGGAAGGCAACCGCCATCGCCGCATAGATCACCCAGGACAACTCGTCGTGCGGCGAGAGCGTGCCCATCCAGGCGATCGTCGCCATCAGCGCGAGTTGCGTCAGCAGCATCCAGCCTCGGCGGCGACCGAGCGCGGGGACCACGTAGCGGTCCAGGAACGGCGCCCAAAGGAATTTCCAGGTGTAGGGAAACTGGATCAGCGCGAATGCGCCGATCACCTTGAGATTGATGCCTTCGGTACGCAGCCACGCCGGCAACAGATTGAGAAGGAGGTAGAGCGGCAATCCCGAACTGAAGCCGGTAAACACGCAGATCAGCATGCGGCGCGTGAAAAGCGCCGAGGCCATGGAAGGTGGCGTCATGCGGGGGATATCAGGTGACCGGGTCCGCCCGATCGAAACGATAAACCGCCAGCGAGCCGCGCAGGTTGGGCATCCAGGTGACCGGGCGGCCCTCGACCATCACGTTTCTTTCGAGAATGCGAATGCGATGGCTGACGCAGAATTTCTCGAAATCGTCGATCGTGAACAGGTGGATATTGGGGGTGTCATACCACTCGTACGGCAGATCCTTGGAGACCGGCATGTTTCCCGAGAGGACCTGCAGGCGGGGGCGCCAATAACCGAAGTTGGGAAAGGTGACGATGCCTTCGCGCCCGACGCGCAGCATCTCGTTGACGATACGCTCGGTATGGCGAATCGCTTGCAGCGTTTGCGACAGGATCACGTAGTCGAATGATCCGTCCTCGAATCCGGAGAGCCCTGACTCGAGGTCGTTCTGCAAAACGTTGACGCCGCTCTTGACGCAGGCCAGCACCCTGGCGTCGTCGATCTCCATGCCGTAACCCGTTACGCCGCGCGCCTCTCGCAGATGACGCAGCAGCGAGCCGTCCCCGCAGCCCAGGTCGAGCACCTTGGCATTCGGCCTGATCCATTTCGCGATCGCGACAAAATCCGGGCGTGCGGAGAACGATGCGGGGGCGCCGGGGATCGTCATGAAGTACTCACCTCCCGGAAGATATTGTCGAAGTAGGCGCGGATCAGATTGTGATAGCGCGCATCGTCCATCAGGAATGCGTCGTGGCCGTGGGGTGCATCGATTTCCGCGTAGCTCACGCTCAACCGGTTGTCCAGCAGCGCCTTGACGATCTCGCGTGAACGCGCCGGCGAGAAGCGCCAGTCGGAGGTGAACGACACGACCAGAAAACTCGCGGTCGCAGGTTCGAGCGCAGCGGACAGGTTGCCGTTTCGCGCTGCCGCCGGATCGAAATAATCGAGTGCCTTGGTAATGCGCAGGTAAGTGTTGGCGTCGAAGCGCTCCGCGAACTTGTCCGCCTGATACCGCAGATAGGATTCGATCTGGAATTCGACGTCGAAATTGAATTTGAAGCCGCCCTCGCGCAGGTCGCGGCCGAATTTCTCGGCCATTGCGTCGTCGGAAAGATAGGTGATGTGACCGATCATGCGGGCGATACGCAGCCCGCGCTTGGGCACGACGCCTTGCGAGTAATAGTTGCCACCGTGAAAGTCCGGATCGGTCGTTATCGCCTGGCGCGCCACCTCGTTGAACGCAATGTTTTGTGCCGAAAGTTTCGGCGCGGCGGCGATCACGACCGAATGTGCCACACGGGCGGGCTGGCTCACGGCCCATTGCATCGCCTGCATCGCCCCCAGGCTGCCACCCATGACGGCGGCGAACCGGTCTATGCCGAGCCGGGTGGCCAGCCGCGATTGCGCTTCCACCCAGTCCTCGACCGTGACCACCGGAAAATCGGCGCCCCAGGGCTTGCCGGTCGCGGGATTGATGCTGGAGGGTCCTGTGGAGCCGTGGCAACCACCGATGTTGTTGACGCCGATCACGAAGAACCGGTCGGTGTCGACCGGCTTTCCCGGACCGATCAGGTTGTCCCACCAGCCGAGGTTGGCGGGATCGTCGTCATAGACGCCGGCGACGTGGTGCGAAGCATTGAGCGCGTGGCAGACCAGCACCGCGTTGCTCCGCGCGGCATTGAGGGTGCCATAGGTTTCGTAGGCAAGCTCGTACGCGTCGAGCCACGCGCCGCTGTTGAGCGCGATCGGGTCCTCGAAGCGGGCAAGTTTCGGGCTGACGACGCCGACTGAACCTTCGGGTGGCATGGAGAAATCCGGATTGTCTTTGCGCGGATTATATCGTCCGCGCCGCGTGCGTCACCCGACGTGTTTCGCTGCCGCCAGCCGGCGCAGCATCTGCTGCACGGCATCTGTCTTCATGTCGCGGTATAAAAGGGCTTCCTCCGACTCCTTGGCGAGTACCTGGGTATCGTCGTAAGTCATGTCCCTGCGCAGGAAGATCTCCCCCGGCGGCGCCAAATCGTTGCCGGCGAGATCGGTCAGTCGGTAAGCCACCTTGTAACGCAACTCGAATTCGCGCACCTTGCCGCCGGCGGACAGCGAAAGAATGTATCTCTCCTGGGATTCACCGATGATCTTGAGCACTGCTTCCGCGTCGTTGCGATTCTGCGCGATTCTGGTCTCGCTACCGGAGCGGATGGCCCGCTCCAGATCATTGGCAAATGTCGAATAACCGATCGTCTCGACGAACAGCGATTTATAAGGAATCGCAGCCTGGCCGCGAAGCTGGAAGCCGCAGGAAGACAGGGTCATTGCGATCAGAAGGATCGCAATGACCAGGGGCGAGGGGCGAGGGGCGCCCGACTTCGCTGGATACCGGCCTTCGGCCATAAGGGACGAGGGGAATCTTTGAAGAAATTTGCTCATTGCCCTGCTTGAACTCCAGGCATTGCTGCGCTTCGGTCTATTCTCGTCCTTCATTCCCCTTCCCTATACAACAATGTTCACCAGTCGTCCCGGTACGACGATCACCTTTTTGACCGCCTGCCCGGCAATGTGTTTCTGGGCGTTCGGATTCTCCAAGGCCAATCGCTCAATCGTTTCGCGCGATGCATCACTTGGAACGCGGGTTGATCCTCGATGCTTGCCGTTGACCTGCAGCACCAGTTCGATGTTGTCCTGTTCTAGCGCAGCCGCGTCTAATTTCGGCCACGACGCTACAAATACATCCTCGCCAAATTTGAGCTTTTGCCATAGATGATAGGTAAGATGAGGGACGATAGGAGCTAGTATACGTATGAGAATACTTGCGCCTTCGGCGAGTATTTGTTGGCGAATTGACCCTAACCTTCCAATTTCTTCGGGAGAATCGCAGAGCTGCCCGGGAATTTGTTGCTGAAGCAAATTCAGCATTTGCATGGCCGCAGACACAACCGTATTGAACTGATGTCTCTCCATGTCGTCAGTTGCTTGCTTTAGCAAGCCGTATATCTTGTGTCGAATCTTCTTCTGATCATCATTGGCGGCATTCCAATCGAACGGCTCTTGCGGCTTCCGCGAAATGGCACCTGGGGTCTCCAGCATCCACTCATTGGCCTTTAGCCGTTCGCCAAATTCCCACAACCGCCGCAAGAATCGGTAGGCACCCTGAACTCCGGAGTCTGACCATTCGAGAGTCTGTTCCGGCGGCGATGCGAAAATCATGAACAGCCGCGCGGTGTCGGCGCCATACTGGTCGATCAGCGCCTGCGGATCCACGCCGTTGTTCTTGGACTTCGACATGGTGCGGATGCCGCCTGAATCCACCGGTCCGCCGTCCGACTTCAGGATCGCGCCGGTGCGCTTGCCCTGCTCGTCGAATTCGAGTTCGACGTCGGCCGGATTGAAATACTGGACGCGGGCGCCATCGGATTTGCGGGAGAAAATCTCGTTCAGCACCATGCCCTGCGTCAACAGACGCGTAAAAGGCTCGTCGAGTTTCACCAGGCCGAAGTCGCGCATGACCCTGGTCCAGAACCGCGAATAGAGCAGGTGCAGGATGGCGTGCTCGATGCCGCCGATGTATTGGTCCACCGGCAGCCAGTCATTCACGCGCTCGTCGACCATTTTGCCGTCCTGGTCGGCGCAGGCGTAGCGCAGGAAATACCAGGATGAATCGACGAAGGTGTCCATGGTATCGGTCTCGCGCTGCGCCGGCTTGCCGCATTTCGGACAATCCGTATTCAGGAAATCGGCGCGCTTGTTCAGCGGATTGCCACTACCATCCGGCACGCAGTCCTCGGGCAGGACGACCGGCAACTGATTTTCCGGCACCGGCACGTCGCCGCAGCTTGCGCAATGCACGATCGGGATCGGGCAGCCCCAGTAACGCTGGCGCGACACACCCCAGTCGCGCAACCGCCATGTGACCTGCTTGTCGCCGAGCCCTTTCACTTTGAGATCCGCTGCGATCGCCTCCACCGACTTCACGAAATCCAGGCCGTCGTACTTGCCGGAATTGACGCAAACGCCGTGATCGGCATACCAGGGTTGCCAGGCGTCGAGCGAATACTCTTTTCCGTCGACGTCGATGACTTGCACGATCGGCAAGCCGTACTTCTTGGCAAAGGCGAAATCGCGCTCGTCGTGACCCGGCACACCCATGACCGCACCTTCGCCATAACTCATCAACACGTAGTTGCCGATCCAGACCTCGATCTTCTCGCCGGTCAGCGGATGACTGACGAACAGGCCGGTGGGCATGCCTTTCTTTTCCATCGTCGCAAGGTCGGCCTCGATGACGCTGCCACGCTTGCACTCGTCGACGAAGGCAGCCAGCTTCGGATCGCGCTTCGCCGCCTCTGCGGCGAGCGGATGTTCCGCGGCGACCGCGCAGAAGGTGGCGCCCATGATGGTATCGGCGCGTGTCGTGAAAATCCAAAGCTTGCCCGGCTCGCCATTCAACTCGTACGGAAATGCCAGGCGCACGCCGAAACTCTTGCCGATCCAGTTCGCCTGCATGGTCTTCACGCGCTCCGGCCAACCAGGCAGCGAATCCAGCGAAGACAGCAGTTCCTCCGAGTACTTCGTGATCGCGAGGTAGTACATCGGGATCTCGCGCTTCTCCACGAGCGCACCCGTGCGCCAGCCGCGACCGTCGATCACCTGCTCGTTGGCAAGCACCGTCCGGTCGACCGGGTCCCAGTTCACCGTGCCGGTTTTTTTATAAGCGATCCCCTTTTCCAGCATGCGCAGGAACAGCCACTGGTTCCAGCGATAGTATTGCGGCGCGCAGGTCGCCAGCTCGCGCTCCCAGTCGATGGCGAAGCCCAGCGACTTGAGCTGCTTCTTCATGTACGCGATGTTGTCATAGGTCCATTTCGCCGGCGGCACGTTGTTGGCCATTGCCGCATTCTCGGCCGGCAGGCCGAAGGCATCCCAGCCCATCGGTTGCAGGACATTGAAGCCGCGCATGCGGTGATAGCGGGACAGCACATCGCCGATGGTGTAGTTGCGCACGTGGCCCATGTGCAACTTGCCCGACGGGTAAGGGAACATCGACAGGCAGTAGTACTTCGGTTTGTCGGAACGATCGATCGCGCGGAAGGATTTCTTGTCCGCCCACTCTTTTTGTATTTGCTGCTCGACTTCGGCGGGTTGATATTGCGGCTGCATGAGGAATCTTACAAAGCGTTGTAAAGTAATCGATTATACCGTCGCGTCAGTGCATCCGTTGGATGTTCCCGCACGTATCTTCGCCGCCAGACTTAAACGAAAGGGGATAACACCATGTTGTTGCGTACCGGACTCTTCGTTCTTTTATTTCTCGCGGCCGACCTCTTGCAGGCTGCGCCCGATGCCATCGTTGAAGGCCTGCAATTGCCGGCCTGGGTCACTCGCGACGGAAAGCGCCAGCCGCTTGCCGTCGGCACGGAACTGAGGAGCAACGACGAGGTTGCGACCGGCGGCAACTCGCGGCTGCTTTTGCGCCTGGGTGACGGGAGCGTGGTCAAGCTGGGCGAAAACGGCAGACTGAAACTGACCGATCTCTTGCAAAGGCGCAAGGAGAGTTTTATTGCGGCGACGCTGAAAGTGCTGGAAGGCGCATTCCGCTTCACCACCGAAGCGACCGTGAAGAATCGCGGCACTCGCGACATCACCGTGCAGTTCCCGACGGTGACCGCCGGCATCCGTGGCACCGACATCTGGGGCAAGAATCTCGGCGACAAGGAAGTCCTGGTCCTGATCGAAGGCAAGATCACGGTGACCCGCACCGGCGACCAGCCCGTGCAAATGAAGGACCCGCTGACTTATCTGCAGGCCCCGAAATCAGGGGCTGCCGTCGTCGAAGCGGTTCCCATGGACCAACTGAAGGCCTGGGCCGCAGAAACTGAAATGGCCGATGGCGCGGGTGCCATGCGCAAGGGAGGACGCTGGAAGCTTTATCTAGCCAGCTATCGGCAACAGCTTGAGGCGTTATCCCTGTATGACGGCCTGCGTCGCGAGGGTTATCCGGTACGCATCCAGCCGCAGCAGGGTGAAGAGGGCCAAATTTATCGTGTACGCCTGGCCGGCTTTTCCACCGAGCAGGAAGCCAATGCGTTGGGCGCGCGCCTGAAGGAAAGCAATCCCAGGCTCGAGCCGATCGCTTCACTGCAATAGCATCGCGGTCCCCGCCTTCGGCGCCTTGTCGCCGAAGGCGGTTTTCGTTGTACCATCGCCGGGCAGTCGAGATTTCCGGAAATCGCTCCCTCCCACCCGGCAAACCATGTCGCGCAAGCACCCGATCATCGCCGTTACCGGCTCCTCCGGCGCCGGGACCACGGCTGTGCGCAAGACCTTCGAAAACATCTTCCGTCTCGAGCACATCGAAGCGGCGCTGATCGAGGGCGACAGTTTCCACCGCTATGATCGCGACGAAATGCGCAGGCTGATCGAAGCCTACGAGCAAATCGGCGGCCAGGCGATCAGCCACTTCGGGCCGGAAGCGAACCTGTTCGAGGAACTCGAGGCATTGTTTGGCGAATACAGCAACCGCGGCGGTGGCAATGCGCGGCTATACCTGCATAACGAGGAACGCGCGGCCCGCTATGGCCGGAAAGCCGGCACCTTCACACCCTGGGAGAAACTGCCGGAGAACACCGACCTGCTGTTCTATGAAGGCCTGCACGGCGGCATCGTCACCGACAAAGTCGATGTGGCTCGCCATGTCGACCTTCTGATCGGCGTAACGCCGACGGTCAATCTGGAGTGGATTCAGAAGATACACCGCGATATGCAGGGGCGGGGCTACTCGATGGAGGTGGTAACTCAGACCATCCTGCGGCGCATGTACGACTACGTGCACTTCATCACGCCACAATTCTCGCGCACGCATGTGAATTTTCAGCGTGTGCCGACCATTGATACATCCAATCCTTTCGTCGTGCGCGAGGTTCCGCGTCCGGAGGAAAGTTTCGTCGTGATACGCCTTGCCGACGCGGAGCACCTGAACGTGCCCTACCTGCTGGCGATGATCGAGGATTCCTTCGTATCGCGCCCCGATACCATCGTCGTGCCCGGCACCAAAATGGAATACGCGATGCAACTCATCCTGACGCCGATGATTCGCGATCTGGTCAACGAAAGCCGGAAGGCGCGTGGCTGACCGGACAACTGCATTTATAATCCGGAATCGAAACCGCAATCCGAATCCCGCATGTCGCTTCTCGAAGGCCTCAATCCGCAGCAACTCGAAGCCGTCACGCTCCCCCACCAGTCGGCACTGATCCTCGCCGGTGCCGGTTCCGGCAAGACCCGAGTGCTTACCACCCGCATCGCCTGGCTGATCCAGACCGGGCAGATCGGTCCGCAGGGCCTGCTGGCCGTGACCTTTACCAACAAGGCCGCGCGCGAAATGCTCATCCGCATTTCCGGAATGCTGCCGATCAACACCCGCGGCATGTGGGTCGGCACCTTTCATGGGCTGTGCAATCGCATCCTGCGCGCCCATTACCGCGATGCCGGATTGCCGCAAACCTTCCAGATCCTGGATTCGGCCGACCAGCTTGCCATGATCAAGCGCGTCATGAAGTCGATGAACATCGACGACGAGAAGTATCCGCCGAAGCAAGCCCAGTACTTCATCAATGGCGCCAAGGAACAGGGATTGCGCGCCGCGAAGGTCGAAGCCTTCGACGATTTCTCGCGCAGGCTGGTCAACGTTTACGACACTTACGATGCGCAGTGCAACCGCGAAGGCGTAGTGGATTTCGCCGAGTTGCTCCTGCGTTGCTTCGAGCTGTTGTCGAAAAACGAAATCCTGCGGGAGCATTATCGCGGCCGCTTCGAGCATATCCTGGTGGATGAATTCCAGGACACCAACCGGCTGCAATACTTCTGGCTTAAGTTACTGGCGGGCCCGAACAATTCCATTTTCGGTGTTGGCGACGATGATCAGTCGATCTACGCCTTCCGCGGCGCGCGCGCCGGCAACATGCTCGATTTCGAGAAGGACTTCCATGTCGAGAAAGTCATCAAGCTTGAGCAGAACTATCGCAGTCAGGGCAACATCCTGGATGCGGCCAATGCGCTGATACGTCACAACCGCGCCCGGCTCGGCAAGAACCTGTGGACGGCGCAAGGCAGCGGCGAGCCGCTGCGGCTGTACGAGGCGATGACCGACCTGGAGGAAGCCGGCTATATCCTGGACGAAGTGAAGCAGTTGAAGAACGAAGCCGCAGCACTTTCGGAAATTGCGCTGCTCTATCGTTCCAATGCCCAGTCGCGGGTGCTTGAGCATGCCCTGTTCAACGCGGGGATCTCGTATCGCGTCTACGGCGGACTGCGCTTCTTCGAGCGCCAGGAAATCAAGCACGCGCTGGCGTATCTGCGGCTGACTGCGAATCCGGATGACGACGGCGCGTTCCTGCGGGTCGTAAATTTCCCGACGCGCGGAATCGGCAATCGCAGTATCGAACAGTTGCAGGAAGTCGCTGCGGGGCGCGGCATCTCGCTGTGGCAGGCGGCTTGCGCCAACACCTTGAGCGGCAAGGCCGGCACCAGCATCGCCGCCTTCGTCAAACTGATCGAGTCCATGCGTGCGGCCTGTGAAACCCTGCCGCTGCCGGAAATCATCGACCACGTCGTCGAATTGAGCGGGCTGATCACCTACTACCAGAACGAACGCGAAGGCGAAGACCGCCTCGAAAACCTCGGCGAACTGACCAACGCCGCGGTGGCTTTCGTTTCCGCCGACGGATCGATTGCACCAGTCACCGAGGAAGGCGAAATCCCGTCTCAGGGCTTCTCCGCGCTCGCGGCGTTTCTGGCGCATGCCTCGCTCGAAGCCGGCGAACATCAGGCTGCGGCCGGCGCGGATGCATTGCAGCTGATGACCGTGCATTCAGCCAAGGGCCTGGAATTCCATGCCGTGTTCATCACCGGCCTGGAGGAAGGACTGTTCCCTCACGAGAACAGCATTTCCGAGCAGGACGGACTGGAGGAAGAAAGGCGGCTGATGTATGTGGCGCTCACGCGCGCGCGCCGCCGGCTGTATCTCACGCACGCGCAGACGCGCATGCTGCACGGGCAGACGCGCTACAACATCGCTTCACGTTTCCTCGAGGAAATTCCGGAGGAGTTGATAAAACGCGTCAACGCGACCAAGTATTCGGGATTCGTCAGCGCCAAGGGCTTCGCGCCGGGATACGAGGCAAAGGCGCCGAAGATGGAAACCGCGGTGTCAGGCTGGCGTGTGGGACAAAACGTGGTGCATGCGAAATTCGGCTCCGGTGTAATCGTCAGCGCGGAGGGCCGCGGCACGGACGCGCGTGTTCAGGTCAATTTCCGGGACGCCGGTATGAAGTGGCTGGCACTCGAGTACGCCAAACTCGCCCCTGCCTGAACGAAGCCGCGTTACGCTGTTGCCTGTTCAGGCGTCGCAGCGGTTGCAAAAATATCCCGGTAACTGGTGTACATCGTCACCACCATCACCGGTATCCACAGGACCAGGCCGAGACCGAAGGGAATCGACGCAACGATCAGCAGCAGCAGGCTGAATATGCCGTATACCAGGAAGGGCTGCATGTTGCGCAGACAGGCGCGCACGCTTTCGCCCATCGCGGCGAAACCGGACTGGTTGTCGAGTATGACCAGTGCCGGAGAAAACCAGGTTGCCATGGCCAGCGGTACGAAGAGTGCCATCCCTACCAGCAGCGCCATCAGGATGCGGGTCGCGACCTCGGGAGTAATGCTGACAGGGTCGATTCCTTCGACACCGACCCTGAGCGCTTGCTGGAATTCCGGTCCGCCGAGCATGATCATCACACCGGAAATGACGACCTGGCCTACGAGATAGACCCCGCCGACGGTGATGAGGTGCAACGTGTTCTGGCGAAACCCGCGGAACAGGTGCGCAATCTCGATGTCCTGCCCGGATTCGATGTCGTTCGCGGCGGTCATGAGGCCGCCCAGGAGCAGCGGGGTCAGCAGGTAAAGCAGATAGGGACCGATCACCGGCAGGATACTCAGGCCCGCGCCAATCAGTATCAATATCAGGTGCAGGACGATCCAGATCAGCGGATTTTTCTTGAAGAGACTGAATGCCGCCACGATCCACTGCCAGCCACGACTGGCGGGAACGCTTTGTATGTTCATCGATGGTTCTTTCGTAGTCCGGCAGTCAGGGTCCGCCGGCGCGGTGATTGAAAAGAATCCGGCGAAACCGCTCCGGGTCGTGCTTGTGGGTGAGTTCCCCGGGACGCGGCAGATGGAAATCGTGCAGCCT
Organism: Betaproteobacteria bacterium; assembly: GCA_016194905.1. Classification (NCBI taxonomy): domain Bacteria; kingdom Pseudomonadati; phylum Pseudomonadota; class Betaproteobacteria; species Betaproteobacteria bacterium. The sequence goes on along the minus strand of JACQAP010000019.1, from coordinate 221,939 downwards.
CGAGACCCAGAAGCGCAGGGCGCCCGCGCGCAACATCCTCGGCCAGGCGGCGTGCTCCTGATCGGTGAATGGTCGCACCGACATGTATGCCTTCAACAGCGCTTCGGCGCGAACGTGATCGAGTCTGGCATCGGCATTGACGCACCAATCGTTCACGGTGATGGCCACGTCGTAGACGAAACAATCGACGCAGGCGAAATAAAAGTCAATTAGACCGCCGACCCGGTCGCCGTCGTACAGGACATTGTCGCGAAACAGGTCGGCATGCACGACACCGCACGGCAATCCTTCACGATTGTGCTCCGCCTGGAAACGGATCTCGGACTTGAGCAGCTCCGCATCCTCGGGCTTGAGAAACGGATAGATTTCCGGCGCACAGGCGCTCCACCAGCCGGCGCCACGAAGATTGTCCAGGTGTCCCGGATAAGTCCGTCCGGCCAGGTGCATCTCCGCCAGTACTTCGCCGACCCGCGCGCAATGCACCGGCGCCGGCTCGGTTACAGGGTGACCTTCCAGGCAGGTGACGATTGCGGCAGGCTTCCCGCTGAGTTCACCAAGCAATTCGTTCTGCAGGTTCGCGATCGGCTTCGGGCATGGCAGACCGTGACTGGAAAGATGCGCCATCAAATTCAGATAGAACGGCAGTTCCTTACGCGTAAGCTTTTCGAACAACGTCAGCACGAAGCGGCCGTGCGTGGTGGTAACGAAATAATTGGTGTTCTCGATGCCGGAGAGAATGCCTTCCAGAGCGGTCGGCACGCCGATCGAGTAGTTCCTCAGCCAGGCCGAAAGCTGGTCGGGCATAACGGTCGTGAAAACTGACATCGGACGGTTTCAGAGATTCAGTTGTGCTTCGCGTTCGGCGGCGGTCGGCTCGAAGCCGCGTTTCTCGTAGTGGTCGAATATTGCCGCGACCACTTTGTCGGGCTCATCGATCAGTTTGATCAGGTTCATGTCAGCCGCATCGATCATGCCCTCGCTTATCATCCGATCCCGGATCCAGTCGATCAGTCCTCGCCAGTAGGAGGACTGCATGAGGATGATGGGGAAACGACGGATCTTGCCGGTCTGCACCAGGGTCAGAGCTTCCATCAGTTCGTCCATTGTGCCGAAGCCGCCCGGTACGACCACGTAGGCGCAGGCGAACTTGACGAACATGACCTTGCGTACGAAAAAACGCGTGAAGGTCTGGCTTACGTCCTGATACTGGTTGGTTATCTGCTCGTGAGGCAGTTGGATGTTCAGTCCTACCGAAGGCGATCGGCCCGCAAACGCGCCTTTGTTTGCCGCTTCCATTGCGCCCGGTCCGCCACCGGAGATCACGCTGAATCCGGCATCGGACAATCGGCGTGCCACCTCTTCGGTCAGTTGATAGTAGGGATGCCCGCGCGCCACCCGCGCGCTGCCGAAGATACTGACCGCGGGCCGGATGTGAGCCAGGCGCTCGGTGGCTTCGACAAACTCTGACATAATTCCGAATACCCGCCAGGATTCCCGCGCCGACCATGCCTTCTCGACCAATTCGGGAGCAAGCGGAACCGGGACCTTCTGTTTTTCGTTCATATTGGATTTTCGGCGCTGATCGTCAATGAAAACGCTAGTGCTGGTGGACGGCTCTTCCTACCTTTATCGCGCATTCCATGCGCTTCCCGACCTGCGCAACAGGCACGGCGAACCGACCGGTGCCGTCAAGGGTGTGCTCAGCATGCTGCAGAAGCTGCGCAAGGAAACGTCGGCGGATTATATCGCTTGCGTATTCGACGCAAAAGGAAAGACCTTCCGCGACGACTGGTATCCGCAGTACAAAGCCAATCGGCCGCCGATGCCGGATGATCTGGTGCAACAGATCGAGCCGCTGCACGATGGCATCCGCGCAATGGGCTGGCCGCTGCTGATGATCGACGGCGTCGAAGCCGACGATGTCATAGGCACCTTGGCCAGGCAGGCCGAAACGCTGGGTGTGCAGACCGTCATTTCCACAGGCGACAAGGACATCACGCAGCTCGTCAATCCGATGGTCAGGCTGGTAAACACCATGTCCAGTGAATCCCTTGATGAAAAGGGCGTGCAGGAGAAGTTCGGCGTCAAGCCGGCGCAAATCGTCGACTACCTCACGCTGATCGGCGACTCGGTCGACAACGTTCCCGGTGTCGACAAAGTCGGCCCGAAGACCGCGGTGAAGTGGCTTTCGCAGTATGGCACGCTCGACGAAGTAGTCGCCCATGCCGGGGAGATCACCGGCGCGGTCGGAGAAAACCTGCGCAAAGCGTTGCCGTGGCTGCCGACCGCGAAGAAACTGCTGAGTATCAAGTGCGATGTGCCCCTGCCCGTCGGAATCGACGGACTCGTCCCGCAGCCGCAGAACGCAGCCGTCCTTTTGCAGCTGTTCGAGAGGCTCGAATTCAAGACCTGGCTGCGTGAACTCGAGGGAGGAGGGATTCTTTTCAATACCCCCTTGAGGGGTGCGGGGGATGAAGGGCGAGGGAACGAAACAGTCGTATCCACCCCTCGTCCCTCGGCGCCGCGGGACTACGGAACCATCCTGACGGACTCCGAACTTGCGGCCTGGCTGGACAGGATCTCGAACGCGCCGCTGGTATCCGTCGATACCGAGACGACCAGTCTCGATCCGATGACGGCGCAACTGGTCGGCATTTCGCTTTCGGTGCAGGCGAACAGCGGCGCCTACATTCCGGTCGGCCATACGTATACCGGTGCGCCGGCGCAACTCTCCCGCGATCACGTCCTTGCCGCGCTGAAGGACTGGCTGGAGAGCCCGGCGTCGCGCAAAGTCGGACAGAACCTCAAATACGACAAGCATGTCTTCGCCAACTGCGGAATCCTGCTCGGCGGGGTGGAGCACGACACATTGCTGCAATCCTATGTGCTGGAAAGCCATCGCCCGCACGACATGGACGACCTCGCCGCCCGCCATCTTGGCATTACCACCATCACTTACGACGATGTCACCGGCAAGGGCGCAAGCCGCATTCCGTTCGAGCAGGTGGATCTCGCCCGCGCGACCGAGTACTCGGCCGAAGACGCGGATGTCACATTGCAATTGCATCAGGTGCTGTATCCCCAAGTCGAACAGGATTCCAAACTTCTGCGCATCTACCGCAACATCGAAATACCGGTAATGGAAGTGCTGTTCACGATGGAACGCAACGGCGTGCTGCTGGACACCCGGCTTCTCGACCAGCAGAGCCATGAGCTCGGCATCAAGATGCTGGGGCTGGAGCAGGCGGTGCACATGCAGGCTGGGCAGCCGTTCAACCTGAACTCGCCGAAGCAGCTTCAGGAAATCCTGTTCGAGCGCCACAAGCTTCCGGTGAAGAAGAAAACGCCGGGAGGCCTGCCTTCGACGGACGAAGACGTGCTTCAGGAACTCGCCCTCGATCATCCGCTGCCCAAGCTGATTCTCGAGTATCGGAGCCTGTCCAAGCTGAAATCCACTTACACCGACAAGCTGCCGCGCATGGTGAACGCCAGGACAGGACGGGTGCACACGAATTACGCGCAGGCGGTTGCAGTAACCGGCCGGCTCTCGAGCAACGATCCGAACCTGCAGAACATTCCGGTTCGCACCGCGGAAGGCCGCCGTATCCGCGAGGCTTTCATTGCGCCGCCAGGCTCGGTCATTATTTCGGCGGACTATTCCCAGATCGAGCTGCGCATCATGGCGCATCTGTCCCAGGACAAAGGACTGCTGCAGGCATTCGCCGCCGGCGAAGACGTGCACCGGCACACCGCATCTGAAATCTTCGGCGTCGAATCGGCGGCCGTGTCCAGCGAACAGCGCCGCTACGCGAAAGTCATCAACTTCGGACTGATCTACGGCATGTCGGCGTTCGGGCTGGCCTCGCAGCTCGGCATCGAGCGTTCTGCCGCGCAGCAATACATGGAACGCTATTTCCAGCGTTACCCGGGAGTGAAGGATTACATGGAACGCACGCGCGAAGCTGCGCGAAGCCTGGGCTACGTCGAAACCGTATTCGGGCGCAGGCTCTATCTCAACGACATAAGGGCGAGCAATGCGGCACGACGCCAGGGTTCGGAGCGAGCCGCCATCAACGCGCCGATGCAAGGAACCGCAGCGGATCTGATCAAGCTGGCGATGATCGCCGTCCAAGGCTGGATATCAACATCCCGCATGATGAGCCGGCTGATCATGCAGGTCCACGACGAACTCGTTCTCGAAGTACCGGAGTCTGAAATCGATTCAGTAAAAAGCGAGCTTCCGAAACTGATGAATAGTGTCGCAACGCTCGATGTGCTGCTGGCGGTGGACGTCGGTTCGGGGCCGAACTGGGAGAAAGCGCACTAGCCGCGGATGGCTACTGCGCACGATTCCACCCTCCGCTTCGTGTTCTCGCGGATCAGCCCGCTTTTGAATAAGTCATCTTGTCGGGATCGCGGGTGATCATTCCGCACGCCACGCGCGTTCCGGAGTTACCGGCAGGTTGTGACTTCAGGTCGTCCATGTCGGCATGCACTACCAGCCCGCGGCCGATGATGCTGTCCTGTCCCGTACCGAAGGCGACATCGCCGATCTGGAATGCTGGAACTCGTCATTTGTCGTTGTCCTTCCCGGAGCTTCCATCGATGACGCCGCAGGCGCTTCGCACGGCGGAATTTCCAGCCGGGCGGGCTGCCTCCATCACGAACTGAAGACACACCGTTCTTAGCGGGGTCGAACCAGCGCAATCGCCTTTTCCGGACACACGGAAACGCACAACCCGCAGGCCTGGCAGGCGTCGGCGTTCGAGGCAAACGCCTGTTGCCATCGATGGGCGAAGCCTTTGAGTTTTCCACGCAGGCTCAGACCACGCCGCAACTCCGGCGTAAGGGTTGCCATCGTAAAGACGTGGTAAGGACAGACCGCGACGCATTCTTTCTTGCCCTCACACCGGTTCCGGTCGATGACCGGCCGGATCGAACCGGGCGTCTGCTTACAGTCCGTTTCCTGGATCTCCACTACAGCGGTTCCTTCGAATGGTTCAGCCGAATCGGTTGAGCAGGGCCGGCGTTTCAGGGTTATTTGTAGGGAAAGTTCACGTCAACTGATTGGCTGAAGCGCATGGTCGGGTTCGCCACCGACGAGCGCATACTGGATGCTGTGAAGGTTTGCATAGATGCCGCCCTTGGCGAGCAATTCAGCATGCGTTCCAATCTCGGCAATCTCGCCCTGATCGAGCACCACGATACGGTCCGCGTTTTCGATGGTTGACAGGCGGTGAGCGATGACAATGGTCGTACGGCCCCGCATGAGGTGCTCTAGCGCATCCTGCACATGCTTTTCCGATTCCGAATCGAGAGCCGATGTTGCTTCGTCCAGAATCAGGATCGGTGCGTCCTTCAATACTGTGCGCGCAATCGCCAATCGCTGGCGTTGACCGCCAGACAACCTTACGCCATTTTCCCCGATCAAGGTATCGAAGCCTTGCGGCATTGCGCGAATGAATTCCAGCGCGTGCGCCGCGGCGGCTGCGTGTTCGATCGCCGGTCTGCTCGCGCCCGCTGCTTGACCGTACGCGATGTTTGCAGCGACGGTATCGTTGAACAACGCGACCTCCTGACTCACCAGCGCGATGTTTCGGCGCAGGCTGGCAAGCGACAACGCTTCGATATCGTGGCCATCTATCGTAATGGTTCCGGAATCCGGGCGGTAGAAACGCGGCACCAGGTTCGCGAGCGTGGTTTTTCCGCCGCCGGAAGATCCGACCAACGCGATGGTTTCCCCGGCACAAATCGACAACGTGACATTCTTCAATGCCGGCTGGCCGGCGCGGGGGTAGCGGAAGCTTACCTTGTGGAAGTCGACTCCTCCGCGTGCTCGCTCCAGCGTTACCTTGCCCTCATCCTTCTCCGGATTCTCGTCCAGCAGCGCGAAGACGCTCTCAGCCGCAGCCAGGCCACGTTGCAGATATTCGGCTACGCCGGTCAGTCGTTTCAAAGGCGGGGTCAGCAACAGCATGGCGCCGAGGAAGGAGACGAATCCGCCGACTGTTGTGGCATCCGATTGCGCCTCCACGGTGGCGTAATAAACCACCACCGCCACGGCCATCGCCGCGAGCAACTGGACGATCGGCACATTGCCGGCGGCGGCGGCGGTTTGCTTCATGCTGAAGCCGCGCAGCCGGTCGCTGGTCGCGGCGAAACGCTGCGCCTCGTACTCTTGCCCGCCGAAGATCTTCACAACTTTGTTGCACTCGACCGTTTCCTGCAGGACCTGGGTGATGTCGCCCATGGCATCCTGGGTCTTGCGGCTCATGTTGCGCAGCCGGACATTGAAATAGCGCACCACCACGGCGATCGGCGGGACCATGATCAGCGAAATCAGCGTGAGCTTCCAGTCCGTGTACAACAGGTAGGCCAGCAAACCGAGAATGGTCACCGAATCCTTGATCAGCACCGTGACCACGTTGGTGGCGGCACCGGTGACCTGGGCGACATCGAAGGTGAAGCGCGATATCAGGTTGCCAGTGGTGTTGTCATGAAAAAACCCTAGCGGCAGTGCGAGCATGCGGCGGAACATCAGATCGCGCAGGTCCATCACCACTTTGTTCCCGACCCAGGCGCTGGCGTAGGTTCCAAGGTAGGCGCCCGCGCCGCGCACCACATACAGCAGGACCATGAAGATCGGTACCCAGGTGATCAGGAAAGGGTCCTTCTTGACAAAGGTGCCGTCGAGGAACGGCTTCACCGCGATCGGCAGCGCAACTTCGGTGGCCGCACTCATCAACATCCCGACGATCGACAGCGCAAATACGCCCCAGTACGGTTTGACGTAACGGAGCAGGCGGAAGTAGAGCTGGGTGCTGGTCATCTGCTGCATGGCCCGCACAATAACAAAACTCCGGGGTGCAGGACAGGATGGGAAACGAAAAGGCCCGGCTACGCCGGACCTTTGTGGGTTTCGGCGTTCAGTGCCTACTTGCCGAAACGATACTGTACCGAGACCAGGAAATTACGCTCCGGCGCCGGATACGCGAGGACGGTAGTCGGGACAAATGCCAGCGCATAGGTGTAATACTTCTCGTCGAACAAATTTCTTACAGATGCACCGAAAGTCCAGGCGTCAATCGTGTGAAAGACACCCAGATCGGCCGTCCAATAGGACGGCATTTCTCTTCCGAAGGTGTTCAATTCGTCGCCATCGTAAAGCTGGCGTCCGACGTAGTTGGCGGCCGCATTCAGTCGCGTGCGTTCCCATATTGACCAATCGATTCCGACATTGGCCATATGACGCGGTACCAGCGGAATCCGATTGCCGGAAACGTCTACGCCTCCCAGGACAGCGGAGCGGAATTTCGCCTCGGTGTAGGTGTAGTTCGCAAACAGCAACGCGCTCGTGGTCAACATCCATTTGCCTTCCAGTTCCACGCCCGAGCGTTTCGTGGGCGGAAGATTGACGTTGGCAAACGCATTGGAGTCGAAATGGATCTCTTTCTTGAGATCGGAATGATAGACAGCGATCCGATATCGGCCTGGACCGAATTGCGTCTCAAGGCCCAGCTCCGCGTCGTGCGAAGTCTGCGGCTCGACGAAGCTCACCGACGGCGGTATGAAAAAAGCGCCAAGCCCGGGAGAATAAACTTCGTCCAGCGTCGCAACGCGGAAGCTATATCCATATTTTCCGTAGATCGCAGCCGCACCATTGAACTGGTGGCGCGCGCCGATCTCGTAAGCCGACAGATTTCGATTCTGTTCTCCTGATGCGCCGCCAGCTGGAACGGTGGAGTCATTCGCATCGAACTCTATCCTCTGTAACCTGCCGCCAAGCGACAGTGTTGTTCCCGGCATCAGAGTTGAGACATTCTCCAGATACACAGCGGAATTCTGCTGTTGCGCGGTAGCTGAAGCCGGATTGGTGCGTACGGAGGTGTAATCCCAGTCTTCCCAATCAATACCGAACACGAGGCTGTTATCCACGCCAAATGCGGAATATGGAATCTTTAGTCGCGGCGAAAAACTCCATGTTTCCACTTTTGTGTTGCCGTCCAGGCTCAAGCCGGAAAATGCCGCGTGGAAATCGTTGTTTTTCTCCCGATAACCCAGATCGGTCACCAGTTCCGCATCACCCAACCTGAATTTTCCGGATAAATTGGCGAAACCGCCACTACGATTGGAAAAGTCCATGGGTGTTCTCGTACCACGGCGGTCGGTGTCCAATTCTGCTTCAGTGCGATTACCAGGCAAGCGCAGATCCTGCTTGTCGTAGCCGAGCTTGAGATTCAGACTGTGACCGGGATCGAAGTTGCGCAGATCGGCGACAAAGTTGTCCTGGTCAACGCGATTATTTTCCCGGTAATTGTTCGAAGTATAGTGGCCGCTATTCAGACCGAGGCCGACACTCTCGCCTGCTATTTGTCCTCCGACACGGTAGTCCTGGGTGCTATAACTGCCGCCGCCGGCGTAGGCGTTGAATGATTTGGTACCGCGATCCGGCCCTTTCGTGATGACATTGATCACACCACCGGTGGCGCCACTACCATAGAGCACAGCGCCGCTGCCGCGAACGATTTCTATGCGGTCAATGGATTCGATCGGTATGGATGACCATCGTGCGGAAGTAAGTTCGTACTCGCTCAACCGGCGGCCATCGAGAAGAACCAGCGTGTTTTGATCCCCGGTGACACCGAAACCGCGCAAGTCCACCTGCATGTCCGGGCTGCCGCTATTGTCGCGCACGCAAACACCGGGCTGGCGGGCAAGCAACCGAGGCAGCGAAGTTTCGCCGCTGCTGCGGATTTCCTCGCCGGTAATAACCGTTACACCGATGGGCTGATCGCCCGGCTTCTCTTCGAAGCGCGAAGCCGTTACGACGACTTCATCGGCGACGATATCCGGAGTTTTTTGTGCGTGAGCGCTCGCGCTGACCAGCAAGCCGGTCAACAGGATGTAAGTTTGCTTTTTTCTCATTACTGCTCCCCTGGTGCGCAAGCCCGCCGCATGCGCGAGTTTTGGAAAGGGAGTTCCGCAAGGCGAAAGGCTGGTGAAGGGGATGCCAACACCGGATGCCGCCCCGCGCGGAATCTCCGTTCGCGTCCAATGGGCCGGTATCCGGGCTTGCGCTTCGGGCGTGTCGCCTTCCCATGAAGCAGCCGATGATCCGGCCGACCTTCGCAGTGGCATCGTGACACGCCCCTACAGTCGCTTACCGTTGCGGGGGCAGCACAGGAATTGCTCCGCCTGATGTCAGAATCTGGCGAACGCGCACCTGTTTCCCGTTTGACCCCTCCAAAGAAAATCGGTCGGGGCACCCGAGAACGTACAGGGATTCTAACCTATGATCAGGCCAGTCTCGCCGTTGAGGTCATCTGTATCCAGATGACTTCGAGGCTGGAACCAGCAAGCTTCGTTACATATGCCAAAGCACATTCAAAAAAATCCGTTAGCAGTTGACTTTTCACGGTTTTCATAACTATAGTGTGCTCATGGAAGCCGAGCTTACCGCCCTCGACGACAAGATCAGCCAACTCGTTCAGCTGACGCAAAAACTCCGCAAGGACAATTCCCAACTGCGGCAGAACTTGGCTTCGGTTCAGAGCGAAAACAAACGCCTGTCCGAGAAGGTCAACACGGCCAAGGTTCGTCTCGAGGCCTTGCTGGACCAGATACCGGACGGCGCGGAATGACCAGTCAGACCAAGGGCGGCCTCGATGTAAGCATCATGGGACGCGAGTTTCGCATCGCCTGTGCCGAGAACGAACAGAAGGACCTGCTCAAGGCAGTCGAATACCTGAACAACAAGATGCGCGAAATCCGCGATGCCGGAAAAGTTATCGGCGTGGAGCGCATTGCGATCATGGCCGCGCTGAACATTACTCACGAATATCTGTCCACGCGCATGGAAGGTGGATTTGATGTCGGCGAGTTTAAGCGTAGAATCTCAAGCATGCAGGCAGCCATCGACCAGGCTATGAATGGTCAGGATGAGTTGTTCTGACGCTAGTCAATGTCCCCTGCGGTGTTCGTCAGGCTGTAATTCTTTGAACCAATGTTAATGACCTTGGTTGCTGCCTAAAGTAGCGCTGTTGTGCGCGTCCCATCGGGAAGCGCCTGATGTGCTCGGAAAGCGACCACCTTGAACCCTAGGTTCAAGATGCCGGCCTGACGGAAATCGTGGGGGGCGCCCTTTCCGAGGTAGTGAGCGGATACGAGCGACTTTGCCGCCTTTTATTTTTGCCAAAGTCCGACGATCCGATAGAGTTCCGGAACTCCGGAACTCTTTTTTTTGCGCGGCGGAATCATGAATTACTGGCTGATGAAATCCGAGCCTGCAGTCTTCGGTATCGATGATCTGGCAAAGGCGCGGGACAAAACCGCGGCCTGGTGGGGCGTGCGGAATTATCAGGCTCGCAACTTCATGCGCGGCCAGATGATTGTGGGCGACCGTGTTTTCTTCTACCACTCGAGCTGCCCGGAACCCGGCATAGCCGGTATCGCGAGGGTTTCGAAGCTCGCGTATCCGGACGAAACCCAATTCGACCGGAAGAGCGAATACTTCGATCCCAAAGCTTCGCAGGACAACCCGCGATGGTTCAATGTCGATGTGACTCTGGTCAAGAAAACCCGTTTGCTCGGGCTTCCGGAATTGCACTCGCATCCGGAGCTCGCATCAATGCGCGTCCTTCAGCGCGGCAACCGTCTGTCGATCACACCGGTGGATTCCCGCGAATGGGATTTCATCATGAAGCTGCTCTAGGCGGACATCCCTCGTGGAATGGTGGATCGTTTACCTGTTGGTGGGCTTGTTCGTCGGCTTCTTTGCCGGGTTGCTTGGTATCGGTGGTGGCCTGATCCTGGTCACCCTGATGGTATATTTGTTTACCTTGCAGGGTTTTCCCGCGGATCGTCTGTTACATCTTGCACTCGGCACTTCCATCACCAGCATTGTCTTCACTTCGATTTCCAGCTTGCGGGCTCACCACAAGCACGGCGCGGTGCGCTGGGACATCCTGCGCGTGGCGACTCCGGGATTGGTCGTCGGTACTTTGCTCGGCACGGTCGTCGCCGATTCTCTGAAGTCGAAGTACTTGGCGATCTTTTTCGTCATCTTCGTCTACTACTCCGCGGTGCAGATGTTCGCCGATGTAAAGCCGAAACCGACGCGACAGTTGCCCGGCAAACCAGGTATGACTCTGACCGCGACAATTGTCGGCGTCATCTCCAGCCTGGTCGGTATCGGCGGCGGCGTGATGACCATTCCGCTGATGAGTCTATGCAATGTGCCGATGCGTCAGGCGATCGGAACTTCTGCAGCGCTCGGTCTGCCGATCGCCATCGCCGGAACGGTGGGCTTCATTGTCACGGGCCTGGGCAAGGATCACCTGCCGGCGCTCAGTGTCGGCTATGTCTATCTGCCGGCGCTGGTCGGGATCGTGATCGGCACCTTCGTCACCGTACCCTGGGGCGCAAAGATGGCGCACACCATGCCGGTGACGAGACTGAAGAAGATTTTCGCGGTAATCCTGTTCATTCTCGCAACCAGGATGTTGTGGTCGCTGTTCTGATCAGCGCGTTTTGAACCAGCCGGCAATGCTTATTCGTTCGCGCTTCGCCGGCAAGACTTCATGAGCGAACCGCCCGCTCAGGAAAACCACGAGCCTTCCACTTTCCGGAAGCACGTCTTCGAATTCTGCACCATCGCCATCCAGGTAAAAGCGCAGTTCACCACCCTCTTCCGGTTTCCAGTTTTCGTTCAGATAGAGCACGCAAGACAACTTGCGGCGGCTGTCGCCACGAAGCTGGTCGATATGCCTGGCGTAGAAAGCGCCTGCAGGATAGCGGGCGAAATGACTTTCAAATTCGAAGAGTCCGAGCTGCAGGGTCCGGTTCAGCGTCAGTCGCAGTTGTTCGAAACGCTCGAGGCATGTGCGCTGTGGTTCACTGGATGCCGGGTGCTGTAACCACAGGATTTCATCGCTACGAACCTCGGATCGAGTCTGACGCCGTCCTCCGCTGCCCACTGCTGCTTCGCGGAAATCGCCTTGCCCGCTCGACGTCTGGCAGTCGCCGCGCAGCGCTGCCGTCAGCTCGGATCCGAAAAAATCATCGACCACCATCCAGCCTTGCACCGCAAGGCTGTCGGCGATCCGGTCGAGATTTTCGAGCTCGGTAAATCCGGTCAATGTGCAGCGCTGTCTAAACGCGCCCGGCCTTGAAGGTATCACAGGCCGACAACTCGCCGGATTCCAGTCCGCGATGTTTTCGCTGCGCCTGCCGTTTTCCCAAAGCATCGGGCCTCCAGTTACTCCTTGCCGAAGCGGTTATTTGCCACACGCGGTTATTTACCATAGCGCTCGCGCAACAACGCTTTCTGCACCTTGCCCATCGCGTTGCGCGGCAGATCCTCGACAAGGTATACCCGTTTCGGCACTTTGTAGCTGGCAAAGTTCTTTTTCAGCTCCGCGATCAGAGCGGCCGGATCGAGCTTTGCATCTTTTCTGGCGACGACTACTGCGGCAACGGCCTCGCCGAAATCTGGGTGGGGAATGCCGATGACCGCAGACTCTGTCACGCCGGGTAACGCGTCCAGCGCCAGTTCGATTTCCTTGGGGTAAACGTTGTAGCCACCGCTGATGATCAGATCCTTGGCGCGACCCACGATGGAAACATAACCGTTGGTGTCAAACGTACCGACATCGCCGGTGCGGAAGTAACCATCCGCGGTGAATTCCTCGCGGGTCTTTTCCGGCATGCGCCAGTAACCGGCAAATACATTTTCACCTTTGATCTGAATACCACCGACTTCACCGCGAGGCAAGGCACGATCGTGATCGTCGGCCACCCTGACCGATACGCCCGGAAGCGGAAAACCGACACTGCCGCCGCGACGTTCCCCAACGAGTGGATTGGAGCAGATCATTCCGGCTTCGGACATGCCATAGCGTTCCAGAATGGACTGCCCGGTGCGTGTCTGGAACTCCTTGAACGTCTCGAGTTGCAGAGGAGCGGAGCCAGAGACGAAGAGGCGCACATTGCGGCAGGCATCGCGGTTGAACCCGTGTTCGGCCAGCAGCCTTGTGTAGAACGTCGGCACGCCCATCATGACAGTGGCGCGCGCAAGATCGCGCAGTACCAGCTTAGTGTCGAACTTGCGGTGCCAGAGCAGTTTTCCTCCGGACAGCAACGCGCAGTGGTTGGCGACGAACAGTCCATGGATGTGGAATACCGGCAACGCATGCAACAGTACATCGCGATCGCTGAATCCCCAATAGTCCACCAGCAGACGGGCATTGGACTGCAGATTGCGATGAGTCACCATTGCGCCCTTGGAGCGGCCGGTGGTACCCGAAGTGTAGATGATGACGGCAAGATCGTCGGGCTCAGAGTCTACCGTTTCGAATTCGCCGGGCAGGGCGGCCGCAGTGTCGGCCAGCGTGCCGCCTCCTTCTTCATCCAGCGTGAACACTTGTGCGTGTGCGGTGGAGATTTCGCGCATCAGCTCGAATGACTGTGGCCTGCACACGACGACTTTGGGCTGTGCGTCTTCCAGGAAATACGACAACTCGCCGCGCTGATAGGCAATGTTGAGCGGCAGGTAGACCAGTCCGGCGCGCAGACAGCCCAGATAGAGAAACAGGGAAGCAGGGGATTTGTCGACCTGCACCGCGATGCGATCGCCGCGCACCGCACCGGCATTGACCATCATGCGGGCAAGTCGCGCCGATTCGCGCGCGAGGTCCGCGCGTGTGTAGGTTTGGCCGTCGTCGGTTTCCAAGAATATGCGTTCGCGGCCGGAATCGATCGGAGCCGCCACTGCGGCATAGAAATTCGCTGTCATCGATGACTCAAATGAAAGTATCGATCACGCCGGCGCGCATGTAGTCCTCGATACCGCTTGGTTCACTATGCCGACGCAAGACGCGGGCGATCGCTGCCGGCGGGAGCACCTGGACGTTGGCGCCCGGCAACGCAACCACGCGCGCGGCCGGCGCCGCCAACGCCACGTAGATCCCGCCGGCCGCATCGCCGAGTACCTGCAACGTTACGCGGTGTCCGTGTTGCCGCAACGACGACAGTACCAGCGCGAGGTGCGCAACATACTCGGAGAGCATGACGCGTTCGTCACGGAAGGTCGGCGCCTGGCCTGGAGAATCCAGAAAAACCGTCACCGTTTCGCCAGGACGTTCGTCAGCCAATGCAAGACACTCACCCGCCAGGGTCCATGCCGCCAGTGCGCCCACCGGGGTACCGTCGATAAATCCAAAAAAAGCATTTGGCGAGGTTTTGCCGTTGCGCCCGAAGAGTACGCCATCCATCTTGTGAACTTTTACGCCTTCCGGAATGATCTCCTGAAGCACTTTGGGTAATCCCCCTGATGCATTCTCGGGCGGCGAAGGCGCCATGCCGTGCGCGAGCAGACGTGTGCCGAGGCGCGTGTGCTGATGATGCAGGTTGAGTTGCACAGCGGCATCGCAATCAGCGACCCAGTCGCGCGCCGCCTGACGATAGGCGTCGAACGAGTCTTCGCACAGATGATCCGATTGCAGGAGTTGCACACGAGCCGCGCCGCCCATCAACGCAGTGACGGCGCCGCTGTCCGTTGCGTCAAGCTCGGCAGAGCCCCCCAGCGCCTGAATAACGGCCGGCCCCGACATGGCGAGCCGGGAGGCTTTGCAATAAACGCGTTTTGCACAGGTTGCGGCAAGCATGCTCGCGCCCCCGAAGCAGTCGCGCCCGATCAGACCAAGCAGCGGGAGACCGGCGAGCCGTAAGTCGAGCAAATGGCGGTAAAGCTGACGAAATGCCCCCAGTGCCGGCAGGCCTTCATCCAGCCGTGCACCGGCGGAGTCCAGACAAAAAATGAATGGCCGTCGCGCCGCGTGGCTTTGCTCCAGCAGCGTGGACAATGCCTGGGCCTCGGCGACACCGAGTGATCCGCCCGCGACGTGCCTGTCGGTAGCGATGACAGTCACTTCGCGACCGCCGATTGTGCCGTTACCGGCGATCAGTGTTCCATGCGCCTGGCCGCGCGTCAGCGATCCGTTATCGAGCAACGCCTGAATGCGTTGCGCCGGTGCGCTGGCGGAAAACATATCTCCAGACATCAGATTCCGCACCAGCGCCGCGCGATCTCCTCGTAGGCGGCAACCGATTCAGCGATGCGATCGACAACGCAATATTCGTTGGTCTGGTGTGCCATCTGTGCTTCTCCCGGTCCGAGGATAACGGTGGGGGGCGTGTTGTAAGCGACGTTGAGTGCAGCGGCGTCGGTGAAGTAGGTTGCCACCCGCGGCTGCGGCCGATCGCCGAGGAAAGGCCGCATCACCTCGAAGACCTCCTGAATCCACGGATGCGCCGGTTCGGTATAAACGCTCTCCAGGTCGAGAATCGTTTCGAGTTCGACTTCGTCGCCCAGCTGACGCATCAATTCGGCCTTCAATTGTGCATGTTTGATACTCGGTATGGTGCGGATATCGACCCCGATCACGGCTTCATCGGGGACCGAATTGATGTTGAGTCCGCCGCGAATCGTGCCGACGTTGAGAGTGGCCTGTCCCATCACCGGGTGCGGTGGGTTGGTGAAGCGGAATTTCTCCAGGACCGCAACGGCTCGTGCCGCCTTGAATACCGCGTTCACGCCTTTCTCCGGCATCGAGCCGTGCGCCGTAACGCCGCGAGTGCGTGCGTTCAGCCAGAAAGCGCCGCGATGGCCGACGAAAGGATAGTTGGATGACGGTTCGCCCACCACGACGGCGCCGGCGCGGCCGAGCGCACCGCTTTTCTGCGTGAGATGAAAGGCGCCTTCACAACCGGTTTCCTCTCCAGCGGTAATCACCAGCTCCAGACCGGGGGAACGCGCCAGCTTGTCTGCCAGGTTCAACGAGGCTACGACGAAAGCCGCTACGCCGCATTTCATATCGCTGGTTCCGCGCCCGTAAAGTTTGCCGCCTTCCGTGTCGGCGGAGAACGGATCCATCTTCCACTGCGCCGCGCCGAGCGGAACGGTATCGATATGCCCGGTGAAGCACAGCGGTGCCTTGTCGGTGGAACCACCGATGGTTGCCACCAGACTCGCACGCTGCGGCGATAGTTCGTGATACTTGATTGCGAACCCCGCCTTCTCCAGCAGTGCGCCAAGGTGACGAGCGCATTGTTCCTCCCTGCCGGGGGGATTGATGGTATTCATGCGCACGATCTGTTTGGTGAGTTCGATCGCGTTCGGCTGCGCCACCATTTTGTCTTTCTCCTCAGTTCTTTCCGAAGTACCCTGCGCGCACTTCGGCGTTCTCGCGCATGGTACCCGCAAGCTGGCAGACGCGCTCCTTATCGAGCGCCATCTGCTCGTGTAGCTGACTGTAGCGCATACACGCTCGTGCATGGCCGCGGCCTATACATCTGCCGGCGGCAGGACTAAAGTGTGCGTCGTGCGCCGACGCAGCTTGAGCAAGACGTTCCTCGTACGGGAGATCGCCATGAAGGTCGTTTCGGCTTCGCTTCGCGCGTTCGCGCTTGCCCTCGCGTTTGTCGCGGGCTCCGCCGCAGCGCAGGAAAAGGTCCTGAAGTTCATTCCGCAGGCCGATCTGCGCATCCTCGATCCGATCACGACCACCGCCTACATCACGCGCAACCACGGCTACATGGTGTACGACACGCTGTTCGCGACCGACGCCAAATTCCAGGTCCAACCGCAGATGGTGGAGAAGTGGGAGGTCTCGAAGGACAAGCTGACCTACACCTTCACGCTGCGCGACGGGCTTAAGTTCCACGACGGCCAGCCGGTGCGCTCGGCCGATTGCATCGCGTCAGTGGAGCGCTGGGCCAAGCGCGATTCGCTCGGCCAAAAGCTCGCCGAGGCAATCGAGTCGTGGACTGCAGTGAACGACAAGACTTTTCGGTTCAAGCTCAAGAAGCCGTTCGCGCTCACGCTGCAGGCCCTCGGGAAGCTGTCGTCGAACGTGCCCTTCATCATGCCCGAACGCATCGCCAAGACCGATCCGTTTCAGAACATCACCGAGGTGATCGGCTCGGGCCCGTTCAAGTTCGTGAAGGAAGAGTGGGTGCCCGGCAACAAGGTCGTGTATGTGAAAAACACCGACTATGTGCCGCGCAAGGAGGCGCCGTCCTGGGCCGCCGGCGGCAAGGTGGTCAAGGTGGATCGCGTCGAGTGGACCTACATCCCGGATTCGGCCACCGCCGCGGCAGCGCTCAACGCCGGCGAGGCCGACTGGTGGGAGCAGTTGCCGCCCGATCTGATCCCGCTGCTGCGCAAGAACAAGGACATTCGCGTCGAGAACATCGACCCGCTCGGCTCGATCGGCATTATCCGCTTCAATTTCCTGCAGCCGCCGTTCAACAACCAGAAGCTGCGCCAGGCGTTGCTCTACGTGGTCAACCAGCAGGATTATGTGCTGGGCATCGCGGGCGACGAGAAGAACGGCCACACTTGCTATTCGTTCTTCACCTGCGGAACGCCGTTGTCTTCCGAGATCGGCGCCGAGCCGCTGAAGGGCAAGCGCGACTTCGACAAAGCCAAGAAGCTGATTCGGGAATCCGGCTATAAGGGCGAGAAGATCGTCATCATCTCGGCGACCGACCAGCCAATCGTGCACACGCAGTCGTTGATCACCACCGAGCTGCTGCGCAACCTGGGGCTCAACGTGGAGCTGCAGGCGGGCGACTGGGGCACGCTCATCACCCGCCGCACCTCCAAGGAGCCGGTCGAGAAGGGCGGATGGTCGATCTTCCACACCTGGTGGGTCGGACCCGACCTGATTTCGCCGGCCAACATGGCGATGGTCAACCTGGGCGAGAAGTCTTGGATCGGCTGGCCCGCCAACCCGAAGATCGAGGAGCTGCGCCAGGCATGGTTCAACACCAGCGATGCGGCCGCAGGCAAAAAGGCCTCCGATGCCGTGCAGCGCGAAGCCTTCAGCTTCGTCCCGTACATCACCACGGCCCAGTTCATCCTGCCCGCGGCCTACCGGTCGAACCTGTCCGGCATGATCATCGCGCCCGTGACTTTCCTCTGGAACGTCGAGAAGAAGTGAGGGTGCCGCCCACCCGGAGCGCCACATGATCGTCTATGTTCTGCGCCGGCTCGGCGCCACGCTGATCGTCATGGCGGTGGTCGCGCTGTTCGTGTTCTCGCTGCTGTTCCTGACGCCGGGCGATCCGGCCGCGGTCATCGCCGGTGATGTTGCGACCGCCGACGACATCCAGCGCATCCGCGCGAAGCTCGGCCTGAACGAGCCGTTCCTGGTGCAGTTCGGCGGCTGGGTGTGGCGGCTGCTGCACGGCGACCTCGGCACCTCGATTTTCACCAATCTGCCGGTCACCACGCTGATCGGGCAGCGCGTGCAGCCCACCGTGTCGCTGACGCTGCTGACGCTCGTCGTCGCGGTGCTGATCGCGGTGCCCGTCGGAGTGATAGCCGCGGCGAAGGCCGGCACCTGGACCGACCGGCTCGTGATGGGCTTCTCGGTACTCGCGTTCTCGGTGCCGGTGTTCGTGCTGGCCTATCTGCTGATCGGCCTGTTCTCGATCCGCCTCGAATGGCTGCCGGTGCAGGGCTACCGACCACTTGGCGAAGGCCTCTGGCCCTGGCTGTCGCACCTGATTCTGCCGAGCATCGCGCTGGGCACGGTCTACATGGCGTTCATCGCGCGCATTACGCGTGCGACCATGCTCGACGTGCTGGCGCAGGACTACATCCGCACTGCGAACGCAAAGGGACTCGCGCCGCGCGCGGTACTTACGCGCCATGCGCTTAAGAACGCCGGCGTGCCCATCATTACGGTGATCGGCATCGGCATTGCATTGCTGATCAGCGGCGCGATCGTCACCGAGACGGTGTTCGCGATTCCCGGCATCGGCAGGCTTACGGTCGATGCGATTTTGCGGCGTGATTACCCGATCATTCAGGGCGTGATCCTGCTGTTCTCCGGCGTGTACGTGCTGATCAACCTGCTGGTTGATCTTTCTTACCGGTTGTTCGACCCGCGCATCCGCTATTGACATGACCACCGCAGTTCTCACCGCGCCGACATCCGCGTCGCCGACCTGGCAGTGGTTCCGTAACGCATTCCGCCGCCATCCGACCGCCATCGTCGGCGCGATAGTGCTTGCCGTGATGGTACTGACCGCGATGCTGGCGCCCTGGCTGGGCACCGTGGACCCACAGGCACTCGCGCCGATCCAGCGTCTCAAGCCGCCTTCGGGCGAGAACTGGTTCGGCACCGACATGCTGGGGCGCGACGTATATAGCCGGGTGATCTACGGTTCGCGCGTCTCGCTCGCGGTCGGGATTGCTGTCGCCGCGGTTTCGATCGCCGTGGGGCTGGCGATCGGGCTCGTCACGGGCTTCATCCGCTGGCTCGACGCCATCGTCATGCGCGTGATGGATGGCCTGATGTCGATCCCCTCGGTGCTGCTCGCCATTGCGCTGATGGCGCTGACGAAGGCAAGTGTTGGCAACGTCATCCTCGCCATCACGCTCGCCGAAGTGCCGCGCGTCGTGCGGCTGGTGCGAAGCCTGGTGCTCAGCCTGCGGGAGCAGCCGTATGTGGAAGCTGCGATCGCCGCGGGCACCAATCTACCGCTCATTCTGCTGCGCCACATCCTCCCCAACACCGTGGCGCCGCTGCTGGTGCAGGGCACCTACATTTGCGCCTCGGCCATGATTCTCGAGGCGATTCTCTCGTTCATCGGCGCGGGCACGCCGCCGAACATTCCGAGCTGGGGCAACATCATGGCCGAAGCTAGGAGCCTGTTCCAGATCGCCGGCTACTTGATCCTGTTCCCTGGCCTTTTCCTGTCGCTGACCGTGCTCGCGGTGAACCTGCTCGGCGACGGTATGCGCGACGCGCTCGACCCGCGGCTCGCGCGGCGGATGTGACCAATGCAAGTGCTCTGCGCCTTGCGGTGGGTGTTTTGAGCTGCCGATGACCACACCTCTGCTCGAGGTCGACGGTCTCCAGACTCACTTCTTCACGCGCGACGGCATCGTGCGAGCGGTGGATGGCGTGTCGTTCTCGGTCGCGCCGGGCGAGACGCTCGGTGTGGTGGGCGAGTCGGGCTGCGGCAAGAGCGTCACATCGCTTTCCATCCTGCGGCTTATCGCCTCGCCGCTAGGCCGCATCGTCGCCGGGCGAGTGGTCTTCGAAGGCCGCAATCTGCTCGCCCTGAGCGAAGACGAAATGCGCACGGTGCGCGGCGACGCCATTTCGATGATCTTCCAGGAGCCGATGACTTCGCTCAATCCCGCCCTGACCGTAGGCCGGCAGATCGCCGAAAGCCTGGTCCTGCACCGCGGCCTCTCGCAGCGCGAAGCCATGGCGAAGGCGGTCGAGATGCTGCGCAAGGTGCGCATGCCCGAACCCGAGCGGCGCGTACGCCAGTATCCGCATGAGCTGTCGGGCGGCATGCGGCAACGCGTGATGATTGCAATGGCACTGGCCTGCGGTCCGCGATTGCTCATTGCCGACGAGCCCACTACGGCGCTCGACGTCACGATCCAGGCGCAGATCCTGGAACTGATGCGCGAGCTCGCGCGCGAAACCGGCGCAGCGATCATTCTGATTACGCATGATCTCGGCGTCGTTGCCGAGATGGCGCAGCGCGTCGTGGTGATGTATGCGGGGCGCAAGGTGGAAGAGGCACCGGTTGAGGTGCTCTTTGCACGGCCGCGCCACCCGTACACGCGCGGGCTCCTGGGTTCCATGCCCCATCTCGGTGATTCGGTGCGCGGAGAGGGCGGCAAGCGCCTGGTTGAAATCCCCGGGATGGTGCCGTCGCTGAAGGACGAGCAGCCGGGCTGTCTTTTCGCGCCGCGCTGCCCGAATGTGGTCGCGCGTTGTTCGCAAGACGTGCCACCGCTTATCGCCCACGGTCCGGGCCATGGGGCCGCCTGCTGGAATCCCGTCCAATGAAAGCGCCCGGCGATGTGCTGCTCGAAGTTCGGGGGTTGCGCAAATTTTTCCCCGTAAAGACGGGGTTGCTTGCGCGCGGCGCGAAGGTGCACGCAGTCGACGGCGTGAGCTTCTGGGTGCGTGACGGCGAAACGCTCGGGCTGGTCGGTGAATCCGGTTGCGGCAAGTCAACCACCGGCAAACTGATCCTGCGGCTGCAGGATCCGACCAAGGGTGAGGTTCTTTGGCGCGGCCGGCGCATCGATCAGCTCGACCGCGCAGCCATGCGGCCGGTCCGGCGCGAGCTCCAGGCCGTATTCCAGGACCCCTACTCGTCGCTCAATCCACGCATGCGCGCGGTCGACATCGTCGCCGAGCCGATCCGCAACTACGAGTCGTTGCCGGCGGCCGCTATGCGCGAGCGCGCCGCGGATCTCTTCGAGCGCGTTGGCCTGCGCCCCGATCAGATGGTGAAGTACCCCTATGAATTCTCGGGTGGCCAGCGCCAGCGGCTCGGCATCGCGCGGGCGCTGTCGGTGCGGCCGCGCTTGATCGTGTGCGACGAACCGGTGTCGGCGCTCGACGTGTCCGTGCAGGCGCAGGTGATCAATCTGCTCATGGACCTGCAGGCGGAGTTCAACCTCTCGTATCTGTTCGTCGCGCACGATCTCGCAGTGGTCGAGCACATCAGCCATCACGTGGCGGTGATGTATCTCGGCAAAATCGTCGAGATTGCGCCGAAGCGCGCGATTTTTACGCGTCCGCAGCATCCGTATACTGAGGCGCTGCTGGAAGCCGTGCCAGTGCCGAACCCGATGGTTAACAAGCGTCGACGCTTGCTCGCGGGCGACGTGCCAAGCCCGATCGATCCGCCGTCCGGTTGCCGCTTCCATACGCGCTGCCCGTATGTCGAGGAGCGCTGCAAGCGCGAGGAGCCGCCGTTACAAGAGATTTCTCCGGGGCAGTGGGTGGCGTGCCATTTGCGGCAGCCGGTCGCCTGAAGGCTTGAGACTGAAACTGTCGCTTGCCTCAGGCCAGCTGCGAGGTCATTGGCTGACCCCGGTATCGTCAACGCGCGGCAACGGACAAAAAAAGAGCGGCCCGCGGCCGCTCTTTACTACGGGTGCGATCCTTTACTTCTTGCGCAACTTGCGGATGGCCGCGAGCTGGGCCGCCATCATCGAAAATTCGGCTTGCAACGTGGCGATTTCTTGTTTGTCCGTCGCGTTTCGCAAGGCTTCCTCCGCGCGCTTCTGTGCTTCCAGCGCTTTGGCCTCATCAAGATCGTGGCCGCGAATCGCGGTATCCGCAAGCACGGTCACCATCGATGGCTGCACCTCGAGAATGCCGCCAGCCACGAATATCAGGTTCTCTTCACCGCCGTCAGCGGGCTTGATACGCACCGCGCCCGGCTTTATGCGCGTGATCAGCGGCGTATGCCTCGGATAGATGCCAAGTTCGCCGGCCTCGCCAGGCAGTACCACGAATTCCGCCTCGCCGGAGAAGATCTGCTGTTCGGCGCTGACGACGTCTACATGGATAGTGTTGGCCATTTTCGACTCTCGCCTTACTGCAGCGTTTTGGCTTTCTCGAACGCTTCCTCGATCCCGCCGACCATGTAGAAAGCCTGTTCGGGAAGGCTATCGCATTCGCCATTGACGATCATCTTGAAGCCCTTGATCGTGTCCTTGAGTTGCACGTACTTGCCCTCCTGGCCGGTGAAGTTCTTCGCCACGCTGAACGGCTGCGACAGAAACCTTTGGATCTTGCGCGCACGCGAGACGGCGAGCTTGTCCTCGGGCGAGAGCTCGTCCATGCCGAGAATGGCGATGATGTCGCGCAGTTCCTTGTAGCGTTGCAGCGTGGCCTGCACCGAGCGCGTGGTGTTGTAGTGCTCCTCGCCGATGATGTTGGGATCGACCTGGCGCGAAGTTGAGTCGAGCGGGTCGACCGCGGGATAGATGCCGAGCGACGCAATATCGCGCGATAGCACGACCGTGGCGTCCAGGTGGCCAAAAGTGGTGGCAGGCGACGGGTCGGTCAGGTCGTCGGCGGGCACGTACACCGCCTGGATCGAAGTGATCGAGCCGTTCTTCGTGGAAGTGATGCGCTCCTGCAGGCGCCCCATTTCCTCGGCAAGCGTCGGCTGGTAGCCCACCGCCGAAGGCATGCGGCCGAGGAGCGCCGAGACCTCCGTTCCCGCGAGCGTAAAGCGGTAGATGTTGTCGATGAAAAGCAATATGTCGCGGCCTTCGTCGCGGAAGTATTCCGCCATGGTGAGGCCGGACAGGCCCACGCGAAGCCTGTTCCCCGGCGGCTCGTTCATCTGCCCGAACACCATCGCGACCTTCGATTCGGTGATGTTTTTCAGGTTGATGACTTCGGCCTCGATCATCTCGTGATAGAAGTCGTTACCCTCGCGCGTTCTCTCGCCCACGCCCGCGAACACCGAGAGGCCGCTATGCTGGGTTGCGATGTTGTTGATGAGTTCGAGCATGTTGACGGTCTTGCCCACGCCAGCGCCGCCGAACAGACCGATCTTGCCGCCTTTCGCGAACGGGCAGATGAGGTCGATCACCTTGATGCCGGTCTCCAGAAGATCGACGGACGGCGAGAGTTCGTCGAACTTCGGCGCCGTCCGGTGGATCGAGCGCCGCTCCTCGGATTTGATGGGGCCGGCTTCGTCGATCGGACGCCCCAGAACATCCATGATGCGGCCGAGTGTGCCCGTGCCCACAGGAACCGAAATCGCGTCGCCGGTGTTCTTCACCTTCATGCCGCGGCGCAAGCCGTCGGAAGATCCCAGCGCGATACAGCGGACCACGCCATCGCCGAGCTGTTGCTCGACTTCGAAGGTGAGTCCCTTTTCGGCAAACGAAGCGTCGTTCGACTCTTCGAGCACCAGCGCGTCATAGACTTTCGGCATCGCTTCGCGCGGAAACTGGATGTCGGTCACGGCGCCGATGCACTGGACTATTGTTCCTTGGGTCATGATGTTTTCCTGAAAACGTAATTCGAATTCGTTGAATTGATTCCGGACCCGCAAGGATGTCATACCGCCGCCGCGCCAGCGACGATCTCGGAGAGTTCCTTGGTGATCGCGGCCTGCCGGCTCTTGTTGTAAACCAGCGTCAACTCGTCGATCAGGGTCGCGGCATTGTCGGATGCGGACTTCATCGCCACCATGCGCGCGGACTGCTCGGAA
The DNA here is from genome assembly GCA_016194905.1 of Betaproteobacteria bacterium. Classification (NCBI taxonomy): domain Bacteria; kingdom Pseudomonadati; phylum Pseudomonadota; class Betaproteobacteria; species Betaproteobacteria bacterium. The sequence continues at coordinate 197,873 of JACQAP010000019.1, read as the reverse complement.
GCCATGTTTTCCGAAACACCCTGATAAACCACGGCCTCGATGTAGCGCGTGAGCACCTGGTCGAGAACAACCTTGGCCTCCGGCTCGTAGATATAGTCCCAATTGCCTTCGGGCGCGCCGATCCGCTCTCCGGTCAGCGGCAGCAACTGCTCCATCACCGGCTCCTGTTTCATGGTGTTGATGAAGCGGGTGTAGAAAATGAGTACGCGGTCGAAGCGATCCTTAGTGTAGCCGTCCAGCATGATCTTGACGGTACCGATCAGGTCGTCCAGTTTCGGCCGATCACCCAGGGCGGTCGACTGCGAAATGATGTTCGCGCCGAGTCTCTGCATGAAGCCGAGGCCTTTTCCGCCGATGCAGCAGACGTCGATTTCTTCCCCCTCGGTCTGCCATTGCTTGTACTGGTTGAGTGCCATGCGCAACACGTTGGTATTCAGCGCCCCGCATAGGCCCTTGTCGGTAGTGACTACAATGATGCCCACCCGCTTTACCGTATCGCGCTCGATCAGGAAGGGATGGCGGTACTCGGGATTGGCGTGCGAAATGTGCGCCGCGACGTTACGGATCTTCTCGGCGTACGGACGAGCGGCACGCATGCGCTCCTGCGCCTTGCGCATTTTCGACGCGGCGACCATCTCCATCGCCTTGGTGATCTTGCGAGTGTTCTGCACACTCTTGATCTTGGTGCGTATTTCTTTTGTGCCCGCCATCGATTCTCAGTCCAGATTACAAGGTCGTCGGTACGGAACAGCCAGTTTCCCGCGGCCGATCAATAGCTCCCGTTTTTCTTCCAGTCCTTGATCGCTTCATTCAGCGCCTTTTCGTCGTCCCCGGACAATTCCTTGTCCATGCGGCCGGCGAGCGCTGCATATTTGGTCTTGACGTAGTCGCGCATCGATTTCTCGGCGGCAAGTGCCTTCTTCACGTCGATATCGTCGTAATAACCCGTGTTCACCGCGAACAACGTCAGCGCCATTTCCCAGACCTGAAGCGGCTGGTACTGCAGCTGCTTCATCAACTCAGTAACCATGCGACCGCGCTCAAGCTGCTTGCGGGTGGATTCATCGAGGTCGGACGCAAACTGGGCGAATGCTGCAAGTTCGCGATATTGGGCCAGCGCCAGGCGCACACCGCCGCCGGTATCCTTGCGCTTCATGATCTTGGTCTGCGCAGCACCACCGACTCGCGATACCGATACGCCCGCGTTGATTGCAGGGCGAATGCCGGCGTTGAACAAGTCAGTTTCGAGAAAGATCTGACCGTCGGTAATGGAGATCACGTTGGTCGGCACGAAGGCGGACACGTCGCCGGCTTGGGTTTCGATGATCGGCAATGCCGTCAGCGAACCGGTTTTGCCCTTGACCGCACCTTTGGTAAAGCGCTCGACCCAGGCTTCGCTTACGCGCGCTGCGCGCTCCAGCAAGCGTGAATGCAGATAGAACACGTCGCCAGGATAAGCTTCGCGGCCCGGCGGACGACGCAGCAGCAACGACACCTGGCGATAGGCCCAGGCCTGTTTGGTCAAGTCGTCATAAATAATCAGCGCATCCTGGCCGCGGTCGCGGAAGTACTCGCCCATGGTGCAGCCGGAGTAAGGCGCGATGTACTGCAATGCTGCGGATTCGGAAGCCGTCGCGGCGACGACAATGGTATAGGCCATCGCACCGTGTTCTTCGAGCTTGCGCACCACGTTGGCGACGGTCGATGCCTTCTGGCCGATGGCAACGTACACGCAGAATATGTCTTTGCCCTTCTGATTGATGATGGTATCCACCGCCACCGCGGTCTTGCCGGTTTGGCGATCGCCGATGATCAGTTCGCGTTGCCCGCGGCCGATCGGTACCATCGAATCGATTGCCTTGAGGCCGGTCTGAACCGGCTGGGAAACAGATTTGCGCCAAATCACGCCAGGCGCAACCTTTTCGATGACATCGGTTTCCTTGGCGGTGATCGGACCCTTGCCGTCAATCGGCTGGCCGAGCGCATTCACCACGCGGCCGAGTAGTTCGGGGCCGACCGGCACTTCCAGAATGCGGCCGGTGCTCTTGACCGCATCGCCCTCGGAAATGTGCTCGTACTCACCCAGCACAACCGAGCCGACCGAGTCACGCTCGAGATTCAGCGCGAGACCGAACGTGTTACCCGGAAACTCCAGCATCTCCCCCTGCATCACGTCGGCCAGACCGTGGATGCGGCATATGCCGTCGGTGACGGAGACGACGGTGCCCTGGGTGCGCACCTCGGAAGAAGAAGCGAGATTCTGGATCTTGCTCTTGATCAGCTCGCTGATTTCAGACGGGTTCAACTGCATGCGTGAAAACTCCTATTTCGTAAGGGTCGCAGCCATGGTCTGCAGCCTGCCGCGCACTGAAGCATCCCAGACTTTGTCACCCACCTCGACCTTGATTCCCCCGATCAGGTCGGGGTCCACGGTCACAGTGGCGTTGATCTTGCGCTTGAATCGCGAGGACAGCAGGTTCACGACCTGGCTGCGCTGCGCGTCTTCCATGGGAAAGGCCGAGCTGATCTTCGCATCCAGCTTGCCTTCGTCTTCCAGCTTGAGTTGCTCGAACAACTCGCGAATTTCCGCAAGCACTGACAACCTGCGGTTGTGCACCAGTAACTGAATCAGGTTGCGCACTACACCGTCGATGCGTTCGCCGCAGATTGCAAGCAACAATCTTTCGATATCGGCCGATGTGACCTTGGGATTAGCGATGGCCGCCTGCATCTGCGGATCCTGATAGACCGTGGCGATCAAACTCAGTGCATCAGACCAGGCCGGCAGGGCGTTGCCCTGCTTGGCAAGGCGGAATACCGCTTCAGCATAAGGCCGGGCAATAGTGGCAAGTTCGGCCATCGTCTTATCTGAACTCGGCTTCCAGACCCAACAGCAGTTGCGCGTGCGCCTTGGCATCGACCTCGCGCTTGAGGATCTTCTCCGCGCCCGTGACTGCGAGTACCGCCACTTGCGAGCGCAGCGCTTCCTTGGCACGGAAAACTTCCTGCTCGATCTCGGCCTTGGCGCCTGTAACAATGCGCTCGGCTTCGGCTTTGGCGGCGCTCTTGGCTTCTTCGACCACCGCTGCGCCGCGTTTCTCCGCCTGCGAGATAATTTCGCCCGCCTGGGCACGGGCGCGCTGCAGTTCTTCGGCTGCGCGCTTGGCGGCCAGCTCCAGGTCCTGTTTGCCGCGTTCCGCTGCAGCCAGACCTTCAGCGATCTGCCTTTGTCGCTGCTCGATGGCCCTCATGAGCGGGGGCCAGACGAACTTGATCGTGAACCAGATGAAGATCGCGAAAGCGACCGCCTGGGAGAGCATGGTTAAACCGATGTTCACGGATGTCTCCTAAACTGAAAGTTCGCCGAAATTCGGGCTCAGCGAATGACAGCAAGCAGCGGATTGCCGAACGCGAACAACATCGCGAGACCGACGCCGATGATGAACGACGCATCGATCAGGCCGAGCAACAGGAAAACCTTGGCCTGCAACGCCGGAATCATCTCGGGCTGGCGGGCAGCACCTTCCAGAAAACGGCTGCACATGATGCCCACGCCGATACATGCGCCCGCGGCACCCAGGCCGATCATCAGACCGATGCCGACACCGGTGTAGGCCTGGATCAGTGCCAGAAATTGCAGTTTTTCCATTTGGGTTTTCCTTCCTTCTCTTCAATAAAAGTGGATGACGAAATCAGTGGCTTTCATGCGCCATCGAGAGATACACGACGGTCAACATCATGAAAATGAATGCCTGCAGTACAACGATCAATATGTGAAAGATCGCCCAACCGGTGCCGAGGATCGCGCCAAATACGGCACCGACCAACCCGGTGGCAGCCCAGAGGCCCAGCAGGAGGAAGATGATTTCCCCGGCATACATGTTGCCGTAGAGCCGTAGCGAATGGGACAGCGGTTTGGAGATGTATTCAACCAGATTGAACAGAAAGTTCGCCGGCCAGAGCAGCACATGATTGCCGAAAGGCGTGCCGAACAGCTCGTGGATCCAGCCGCCGAATCCCTTGACCGCGATGCTGAAATAGATCATCAGCAGCCAGACGGACAGGGCGAGCGCGAAAGTCGTATTGACGTCGGCGGTGGGCACGCCGCGCCAGTTGTGAAGGTGCAGCACGTTTTCATAGAACCAGGCCATGAGATCCACTGGAAGGAAATCCATGGCGTTCATTAGCAGCACCCACACGAACACGGTTAGCGCCGCAGGCGCGATGAACTTGTGGCGGTCGCCGTGAAATATTCCCTTGACCTGTTCGTCCACGAATTCCACGGCGAGCTCGACAAAGGCTTGTCGCTTGTTGGGGATGCCGGCGGTTGCACCGCGCACTACCCACCAGAGAAAGCCGAGGCTCAGGACGCCGAGCAGAACCGACATCACCAGCGTGTCGACGTGCAGAACCCAAAAATCGCCTTGGCCCACCGACGATGTCATGTTCGTCAAGTGGTGCGAAATATAATCAGTGGGGGTCAGTTCGTGATCGGCAGCCATCATTATCCACTTGCTCTATACGTCGCGTACGAAAAACGCCATCGAGAATATCAGGATCGAAAAAATAAACGACCCGATGAATACGATGAGCACCACGTCCTTATATAAGGCCAGTACCAGCCAAAGCAGAATTACGGCAAGACCGATCTTGCTCGCCTCGGCCCGCAATGCTGCGACTATTGTTCCGTCGGCGGACTGCATGTTGCTCGACTGCATGACTATCGCGAAGGCCAGCCCGGCAGCGACACTGACCGACCCTCCGAGAGCCGCCGATGCCGCTCCGTGGATACCGGCCAGCAAGCCGGCAATAACTGCCAGGACCACGGTAACAACAATTTGCCAGACTAGAACGGTACGTACTGGCTTGCTCTGAATGCGCAGCATGATTGCTAGGCAAATACGACAGAGCAAACTTTTCGATTGTAAATGTTTTGACGATTTAGCGTCAACGACTCGTGGCAAATCATTTCCAGGATATCCACTTAACGCCGCAGTTTTTGAAGCACGTTTTCCAACTGGTCGAGGCTTGCGTAGTCGATGGTCAACTTGCCCCGACCGCCCCGTATTGTCTTTACAGTAACCGCCGTTCCGAGAATTTCCGACAATTCTTCCTCGAGCGCCAGAAGATCGCGGTCCTTTCTCTGCTGTTTGCGTGAGGTCTTGCGCGACGTCACTTCGGCTTGGCCAACGAGTTGCTCGGCTTCCCGCACTGACAGATTGCGGCTGATGATCTGGTGAGCCAGTTCAGCCTGGCGTAAGCCGCTAACCGCCAGAAGAGCCCGGGCATGGCCCATTTCGATCTTTCCCTGCATCAATAGATCCTGTACCGCCTTCGACAAGTTGAGCAGGCGCAACAAATTGGTGACCGCGCTGCGCGAACGACCCACCGCCTGAGCTGCGGCATCGTGCGTCATATCGAACTCATCCACCAATCGCTGAATACCTGTGGCCTCTTCAAGCGGGTTCAGGTCTTCGCGCTGGATGTTCTCTATGAGCGCCATCGCAAACGCGGATTTATCCGGGACGGCACGGATAACGACCGGTACCTGTGTCAATCCGGCCAACTGAGAGGCGCGCCAGCGCCGTTCGCCGGCGATGATTTCGTATTTGCCGTTCTCGATCGGACGCACCAGGATCGGCTGGATCAGTCCCTGAGCCTTAATCGAATCGGCCAGTTCCGCGATCGATTGAGGATCCATGCGGGTACGCGGTTGAAAGCGGCCTGGCTTCATCAGTCCGACCGGCAATTCGGTCAGCGCATCGTCGGCCCGTTCCTCATCACCTGATAGCAATGCATCGAGTCCGCGGCCCAGTCCTTTGAGTTTTGCCATTTGCATTCTTCCTAAGCACTCTTGCCGAGCATTTCGCCCGCAAGCGCAAGGTAGGCTAGCGCGCCCTTCGACTGACGGTCGAAATTGAGCACGGGGAGGCCGTGGCTTGGGGCTTCAGCGAGGCGAATATTTCGGGGAATAACGGTACGGTAGACTTTGTCGCCAAAGTGCTGCTGCAACTGATCCGACACCTGCTGCGCGAGCATATTCCGCGGGTCATACATGGTACGCAGCAAGCCCTCGATCTCGAGTCCAGGATTCAGACTGGCGCGGACTTTTTTGATTGTCTGCACCAGGTCGCTCAGTCCCTCCAGCGCGTAATACTCGCATTGCATGGGAATCATCACCGCATTAGCGGCGCAAAGGCCATTCACTGTCAGCAGATTCAGCGCCGGGGGACAATCGATCAGCACGAAATCGTATTGATCCCTGATTTCATCGAGCGCCGTTTTCAGTCGCATTTCGCGCTCCGGGAGGTCAACCATTTCGACTTCGGCGCCAGCGAGTTCGCGGTTGGCCGGAATCACGTCGAATCCCCCTCTTTGGCTGCGAAGCCGCACGACAGATATTCGCGCCTCACCGAGTAATACTTGATACACCGTCGCCTTGAGCCCGCGTTTGTCAATACCACTGCCCATGGTTGCATTGCCTTGCGGATCTATATCCACCAACAGTACCCGGCGTCCCGCTGTCGCCAGGCTGGCCGCGAGATTGATAGTGGTTGTGGTCTTGCCGACCCCACCCTTCTGGTTTGTGATTGCTAGCACACGTGCCATGCGAATCAATTCGGGGTTGTGATCGGAATAGAGCGCAAGAAAACGAGATGGCGCGACGCATCGAGTTGAGGTATTTCCAGGCGCAAGATCTTTTCCACCTTCCACGATGACGGCAACTGCGCAATCTCGTCGTTAGGATGCAATCCCTTCATCGCGATCATTACTCCATCGGATGCGCATAAATGCCCGGCTAGCTTTACAAAATCCGCCAGGTTCGAGAAGGCTCGCGAAATAACGATCTTGAACGCTTCAGGGGGCCGATACGCTTCGACTCTCTCAGTTACGACTTGCGCGGTCGCCAGCCCGAGTTCTGCAATTGCCTGCTTCAGGAATGCACCCTTCTTATGGTTCGAGTCGAACAGTGTCACGGCACGGCCGGGGCATGAGATTGCGATGGGAATACCCGGAAGCCCCGCCCCGCTACCGACGTCGACTATATTTCCGTCTGGTAAATAACTGACGACCGCAAGACTGTCGAGCACATGATGGCTCACGAGTTTTGCTTCGTCCCGGATCGCGGTGAGGTTGTATACCCGATTCCATTTGACCAACAGGTCCAGATAACTCGCGAGTTGATCCATTGCTGCTGCAGGCAATTCCAACCCCATTCCGGCGACGCCTTGCCGGAGCAAAGATACGACCTGATTCAATGATTGCTTCCTGCCTTGCGAGACAGCGCAATCTGATCATCGATCACGGAGGCGCCGAATCCGCGTTTTAAATGCACCAGCAGGAGGGATATCGCAGCAGGTGTAATGCCCGATATCCGCGCCGCCTGACCGAGCGTTTCCGGCCGCTGCTTGTTGAGTTTTTGCTGCACTTCGATCGACAAACCGCGAACCGAACGGTAATCGAGCTCCACCGGTAAGCGTGTCGTTTCGAACTGCTCCTGTCGGCTCACCTCATCGCGCTGGCGCTCTATGTATCCCTGATATTTGATTTGAATCTCGACCTGCTCGGCAGATTTGTCGTTTGACAAACAAGAGCCCGCGCCGGGCAGCGAAATCAAGTCTCGATAGTGCACGCCGGGACGCCGCAGCAATTCCTCGAATGTGTAGTCGCGTTCGAGTTTCTGACCAAACAGCACCTGCATGTTGTCGTCTGACAGCAGCTTTGTGTTCAACCAGGTCGATTTCAACCGTTCGCGCTCCAACCCGACTGCATCGCGCTTGCTCTCGAAAGCCTGCCAGCGCTCGTCGTCGACCAAACCCAGTCTCCTGCCAATTTCGGTAAGTCGCATGTCAGCATTGTCTTCGCGCAGGCACAGCCGATACTCCGCGCGACTGGTAAACATGCGATAAGGCTCCGTGACACCGCGAGTAATCAGGTCATCCACCAGCACGCCGAGGTATGCCTCATCGCGGCGGGGGCACCAGGGCTCTTTCTCCTGTACCAGGAGGGCCGCATTGAGTCCGGCAAGAAGGCCTTGGGCCGCAGCTTCTTCATATCCTGTCGTGCCATTGATCTGGCCCGCAAAAAACAATCCGCCGATCGGTTTGGTTTCAAGCGAAGACTTGAGGCCCCGCGGATCGAAATAGTCGTATTCAATTGCATATCCAGGCCGCGTTAAATGAGCGTTTTCGAGGCCCTTGATCGAATGCACCAACTCGATTTGTACATCGAACGGCAAACTCGTCGAAATGCCGTTTGGATAGACCTCGTGCGTCGTCAGTCCCTCGGGCTCGAGAAAAATCTGGTGCGATGTCTTATCGGCGAATCGGGTGATCTTGTCCTCGATTGAAGGGCAGTAACGCGGGCCAACGCCTTCTATCACCCCAGTGAACATGGGCGATCGATCAAGACCGCCACGAATTATTTCGTGAGTACCCTCATTGGTGTGCGTTATCCAGCACGGCAGCTGCCTGGGGTGCTGCTCGGCCGCGCCTAAAAACGAAAACACGGGCACTGGATCGTCGCCCGGTTGCTCGATCATGAACGAATAGTCAATGGTGCGGCCGTCGATACGGGGCGGCGTACCCGTCTTCAGGCGGCCAACCGGAAGATCGAGCTCGCGTAGCCTGCGAGCCAAACTGATCGCCGGAGGATCGCCAGCGCGTCCTGCCTGATAATTTTTAAGACCGACATGTACCAGGCCAGAGAGGAATGTTCCCGTAGTCAAAACCACTACCCGAGTTGAAAAACGGATTCCGAGCTCCGTGACGACACCGGCAATGTAGCCATTTTCAATCGTTAAATCGTCTACAGCTTGTTGAAAGATAGTCAGATTTTTGTGATTTTCCAAGCGTCGGCGAATGGCTTGGCGGTAGAGAACCCGATCAGCCTGGGCGCGTGTTGCACGGACGGCGGGGCCTTTGCTGGAATTTAAGATGCGAAATTGAATCCCTGCGTCATCGGTGGCCGCTGCCATTACACCACCCAACGCGTCTATTTCCTTGACTAAATGTCCTTTTCCAATCCCTCCAACGGAGGGATTGCAGGACATTTGTCCAAGCGTTTCGACGTTATGGGTAAGCAGCAAAGTGCGGCATCCCGCCCGTGCTGCGGCAAGCGCGGCTTCTGTGCCGGCGTGACCACCACCCACCACGATTACATCGAATGAATTGGAGTTTTGCATTGCTGAAATCCGGGAGGGCGAATCATACCGGAAACCTGGTATTGGTTTCCGGCGGTTTCACGTGGAACATCGACTTCCGTGGTTCCACGTGAAACATAGGCTGCTAAAAGGATTTCGGCAAGTCGAGAAGGACTTTGACAATCAGTATTGCAACCACGACAAGAAACACGGTTCGGATGAAGCGACTTCCTCTGCGAATCGCAAAATGAGCTCCCAGGAAACCGCCGGCAATATTGAACGCTGCCATGGGCAAAGCGACCGCATAAAGCACATTCCCAGTCACCACGAACAACGCGAGAGCGCCAAAATTGGTGGCGAGATTCAGGACTTTAGTGGTTGCAGCGGCACTTAAAAAGTCATAACCGAACAACCGCACCAAAGCAAACATCATAAGGCTGCCGGCGCCGGGACCAAAAAATCCGTCGTAGAACCCAAATACTGCAGTCGCGGCGTAAAAGCTCGTACCGCCCTGCTTCAGGGGGGCGGCCGCTTCGGGATTCTCCCCAAACTTCGGGCGCGTAAGTGTGTAAACCGCCATGCCGCTCAACAAACCCAATAGGAGCGGACGCAGGATTGCAGGATTAATAAGGGTCACAGTCTTGGCACCCGCTAAGGCACCGATAGCCGCAATGCCTGCAGCGGGAAGGACAACCTGCCACCGGATGGGAACGGACCAGCCATAGCGCAATGTCGCAATGGTGGTTCCTGTTATTGCAGAAAATTTGTTTGTTCCAAGGAGAATGGGTGGTGGCGCAGAGGGAAAAATTGCGAACAACGCGGGAACCTGTATCAAGCCCCCTCCCCCAGCCACCGCATCCACAAGCCCGGCCAGAAAAGCAAACGCGCAAAGTGCTACGACTTCCGTCACGCGTTATTTGCCGATGCAAAAGCGCGAAAAGATTTCGCCCAGCAGGTCGTCGGCGCTGAACTTGCCCGTTATATTCGCGAATGCCTGCTGGGCCAAACGCAGTTCTTCCGCCATCAATTCCAGCGAACTGGGTTCGTTCGCTGCTCGATTTAATGAAGCCTCTGCTTCGCGCAGTGCTTGAAGATGGCGTTCGCGGGCACTGAAGGTGCCTTCCTCCGTCGGCTGCCAGCCAATGCTGCGCAAAAGGGCCGTGCGCAGCAAATCTAGTCCATCACCAGTTTTTGCAGATAGCCAGATTTCGATCCTGCTCATGGTTTGAACTTCTGCAGGCGCGCGTTTTAAAATATCTATTTTATTGAAAATAATGATTTTTTTTAAACTATCTGGCAGTTCCGATAGGATCTTAAGAGCTACATCTGTGATACCTACCGTTGCATCCACTATCAGCAGAGCCAGATCCGCCTGGTGGATTTCGCGCCATGCGCGCTGAATGCCGATTTTCTCGACAGCATCCGTCGCATCCCGGAGTCCGGCTGTATCGATGACGTGCACGGGCACGCCTTCGATTGCCAGTTCGTACCGCAAAGGATCACGCGTTGTCCCGGGAATTTCCGTAACGATCGCCACTTCTTCCTCTGCGAGGCGATTGAGCAAACTCGATTTTCCAACGTTCGGCTGGCCGATTAATACGACTTTGGCGCCGTCGCGTAAAATCCTGCCCTGCTTCGCTTCGGCCAACAAAGTCGTCACTTCTGCTCGCAGGCGACCAAGTTTTTCCAGAGCGCCGGTACGTTCGAGAAAATCGATCTCTTCTTCGGGGAAATCCAGGGTCGCTTCAACGAGGGTTCGCAGTTCGATGAGCGCGTCGTTAAGTTGACCAACGCGACCCGAAAATTCACCCGCGAGCGACCGCATCGCGCCTCGCGCAGCAGCTTCCGAACTGGCGTCGATCAGATCGGCAACACTCTCCGCCTGGGCAAGATCGAGCTTGTCGTTCAGGAATGCGCGTTCAGTAAATTCACCTGGCTGCGCGGGACGCGCGCCAAGATCAAGACACCTTCTCAGGACCAACTGCAAGACTGCCAGTCCGCCATGGCCCTGCAACTCGAGCACGTCCTCGCCAGTATAAGAATGCGGAGCAGGATAAAAAATTGCAATTCCTCGATCCAGAATTCCGGATTCCGCTTCGAGAAAATCGCACAACGTCGCAACGCGCACCTGTAACGTACGACCCAGAATTGCAGCAGCAATGTTGCGAACCGCGGGTCCGGAAACACGTACCACGCCGATGCCGGCGCGCCCCGGCGCCGTTGCTATCGCGGCAATTGTGTCAGCGTGCCGCATGAGCGGATTTTGACCGCTCAATCGTGCGCGTGATCTGCCACTGCTGCGCAATGGAGAGGATGTTGTTCACCAGCCAGTAAAGCACCAGCCCGGCGGGGAAGAAGAAAAAGAACACGCTGAATGCCACCGGCATGATCTTCATGACCTTCGCCTGTACGGGATCCGGCGGAGTCGGATTCAACCAGGTTTGTATGATCATGGTCGCTCCCATCAACACCGGCAGAATGTAGTAAGGATCCTGAGCCGAGAGATCCTTGATCCACCAGATGAACGGGGCATTGCGCAATTCCACGCTCGCCAGCAGTACCCAATAGAGCGCGATAAACACCGGTATCTGGACTACGATCGGTAGACAACCACCGAGCGGGTTGATCTTCTCGGTTTTGTACATTTCAATCATTGCCTGATGCATGCGCTGGCGATCGTCGCCGTATTGTTCCTTCAATTTCTGCATCTTGGGCGCCATCACGCGCATTTTCGCCATCGACCGGTAGCTTGCTGCCGACAATGGGTAAAAGATCAGCTTGATGATCACCGTAAGCAATATGATCGACACACCCCAGTTGTTGGTCCATTTCTGGATAGCTGATAGCACCCAGAACAACGGCGTGGCAATGATTGTCAGCCAACCGTAATCCACCGTGAGATTCAGACCCCGCGAAAGCTTTGCGAGCTTGTCCTGCTCCTGGGGGCCGGCGTAAAGCCGCATATCGACCGTCGCATCGGCACCCGGAGCAATGTTGCCCGCTGGCACGATGATGCCCGCTGTGTAGAGACCGCTGTCCAGAGCGCGGGTGTAAAACTCCCGCGCGACTTCCCCGGACGGCAGCAAGGCCGCCACAAAATAATGCTGGACGATCGCTATCCAACCGTCGTTCGCATGTTTCGGGTAGTCGGTCTTGCCCTTGTCGACGTCGGAAAACGCGACCTTGCGGAATTTGGACTGGTCGGTATATACGGCAGCGCCGGTATAAGTTGGCACCATTTTGGAATCCCCTGCTGCCGGCGTGCCGTCACGCACCAACTGAAAATACGCGAACGGCTTGATTTCCGTCCCGCCTCGGTTGGAGATGTGATACGTCTCGTCGATGAGATAACTGCCGCGGTGGAACGTCAGCGTCTTGGTAACGCTGACGGCCTTTGTCCCGCTTGCCGTCAAATTGACGACCAGTTCGTCGCTCCCATCGCGCAATTCGTAGTTCGTCGCGGCGGAGCTATATACCGTCGTGTGATTCGGAAGTTCGTCGCCGATCAGCCCGCTCTGCGCCACGTAGGTATGGACAGCATCTTTCTGGAACAGGACGAAATTCTTGGATTTGTCGAGCTTGTCCTTGTGCTCGGTGAACTCGAGCCTGCGCAACGTTCCGCCCACGGGATCGATCTCCGCGATCAGAACGTCGGTGCGTACAACCAAGGGGGGCAGATTCGCTGCAGCGGGCAGCGCGACCGGGGCCGCAGAATTCGTCGGCGCGAGCGGAGCAGCCACACCTGGCGGCAACGTTGGCGAGGGCGTTGGCGCGTCGGATCGTTGCGCAGCTTGATCGGGTGTAGGGGATTGAGGGCTCCGTTCCTTGTTCCAGGCATCGAACAGCAGGAACACGGAAACGGCGAACACCATCGCCGCAAATAAACGCAGACTGTCCATTGAGGATATTTTTATATCAAGGTACCGGATCGGCTCCGCCGGGATGCCACGGATGGCACCGGAGGATCCGCCTCGTCGCCAACCACCCTCCGCGAGCTGCCCCATATTTGCCAATAGCGTTCTTGGCATACTCCGAACAGGTCGGGTAGAAACGGCAGCTGTTGCCGGTCCACGGACTCAGAAGGAGCTGGTACAGCCGGATGAAGACTAAGAGTGTTGCCCGCATCAGCAAGTTTCTCGCAGAAGCTTTTCCAGTTCATGACGGGCCGCGGGCAGATCCGACCTTCCTGCGGGCCGGCGGACTCTCACGACGACATCGACTGGACCCAGCTGATCACGCAACTGACGGAATACTTCTCGAACGGTGCGCTTCATCAGGGAACGTGTAACCGAACGCGGAGCGGTATGCCTGCCGACTACTATTCCCAGGCGGGCTTGTTCACCCGGCGGGCTATTTCTGCTCAAGACGACAAAAAATTTGCCCTGCCGTTTTGCCGCAAATGCACCGGTGAACTGCGCTCTGCCGCACAGCCTCGCCTTGCGAGGCAGCCGGGAGCGCGCCGGCTTCAGACTGCCAAACGTGCCCGTCCTTTGGCCCGGCGAGCATTGATCACAGCCCGTCCACCGCGGGTCTTCATACGCTCGAGGAAACCGTGCGTGCGTGCACGTCGGGTCTTAGAAGGTTGGTAGGTGCGCTTCATAGTTCTCTGCTCCAGTGACTGGCGGAAAAAGCGCGGTATTACACGGGTTTTCGCACATGCTTGTCAACCTCGGCGAAGAGTTACCAAGCCTGTGGATAACTTGCCGGCTTGCTGGTAAACTTCGCGATTCTGTCTAGGGGGCCATCCACGGCCGCATCCTGCAGCAAAAATCATACTCTGCGCCGATGGATAGCTTCTGGAATCATTGCCTTCGCCATTTCGAAAAAGCCCTTCCAGCGCAACAATATAAGACCTGGATTCAGCCGCTTCAGGCACACCTCGACGGTGAAAATGTCGTGGTATCCGCTCCTAACCGGTTCGTCCTGGAGTGGGTCAAGGACAAGTTTCTGGCGGATATCGAACGCCTTTCGGCGGAATACCTGCGCAAACCAGTCGACGTGGTGCTAAGCCTCAGCGAAAAATCCACGGCCGCACCGATTGAGTTGCCGGCCGGCGCTGCAGTGATCAGCGAGGCACCATCAGCCAAACCCAAGATCCGAGAGCAGACGCGGCTCAATCCCTCATTTACGTTTGATTCGTTCGTGACCGGGAAAGCCAATCAGCTTGCGCGTGCCGCTGCACTCCAGGTCGCAGAACATCCCGGGGTTGCCTACAACCCGCTCTTCGTCTACGGCGGCGTTGGCCTGGGCAAGACGCATCTGATTCAGGCTATCGGCAACATGTTGCTCGAATTCAATCCTTCAGCAAACGTGCGATACATCCACGCAGAACAATATGTTTCGGATGTTGTGCGTGCCTATCAGCACAAGGCTTTTGACGGCTTCAAAAAATATTACCACTCGCTTGATCTGCTTTTGATTGACGATATCCAGTTCTTCAACGGGAAAAATCGCACGCAAGAGGAATTTTTTTACGCATTCAATGCACTGATCGAGGCTCACAAACAAGTCATCATTACCTGCGATACCTATCCGAAAGAGATCGCCGGTATCGAAGACCGCTTAATCTCGCGTTTCGGCTGGGGTCTCACAGTTGCCATCGAGCCACCCGAGTTGGAAATGAGAGTTGCTATCCTGTTGAAAAAAGCAGAGGCCGATCGCGTGAATCTCGCCGAGGACGTCGCCTTTTTTATAGCCAATCACATCCAGTCAAATGTACGTGAACTGGAAGGTGGCCTAAAGCGCGTGCTCGCCTACGCAAAATTCGCGAACACCAAGGTTTCACTCGATCTCGCGCGAGAAGCACTGAAGGATCTGCTGGCCGTACAAGTGCGTCAAGTGTCCGTCGACAACATTCAGCGCATCGTCGCGGATTACTACAAGATCAAGGTTTCGGACATGTATTCGAAAAAGAGATCACGAACCGTTGCTCGGCCAAGGCAAATGGCGATGGCTCTGGCCAAAGAACTTACACAATTGAGCCTTCCGGATATCGGCGACGCCTTTGGCGGGCGGGATCATACAACGGTTCTTCATGCATGCCGGAAAATCGTCGCTCTTCGCGCCTGTAATCCGGAAATCGCGCGCGACTTTGTTGCACTACTGCAGACATTGCGCGGTTGATAAGCCCGGGATGAATTGTTGAGAACTTCAGAAAATTTACGAAATCAAAATTTATCCACAATTCATCCACCATCTTTACTTGACTTATACAACGTGCGATGTGCTTGGCCCATTTGATATTTATCGCTGATCTAACAGACTTGCCAAACTCTATTATTCTTATCAAGGTTTAAAGAATGAAAATCTTGGATATAGACAAGGACGTATTACTGAGACCGCTTCAAGCGGTATCGGGAATCGTGGAACGCCGGCACACGTTGCCGATCCTGTCTAACGTCATACTAGAAACTCGCGGGACCGATCTGAATCTGGTGGCTACCGACCTCGAGATTCAGATCGCGACGTCAGCGAAGCTGGACAAGGCCGGAGGCGATCATGCGGTAACCGTGTCGGCGCGCAAACTGCAGGACATACTGCGAGCTCTGCCAGGGAGTACGGCTGTGACGCTAGATGTCCAGGAAGGACGACTACAGGTCAAGGCGGGTAAAAGCAAATTCAATCTTCAGACTTTGCCGGCTCAGGATTTTCCACGGCTGGCTGAAGGCGGTTCGGCTACGGCGAGTGTAAAGTTGCCGCAAAAAGTTTTCCGCGATCTGCTGTCTCTTGTTCAATACGGCATGGCGCAGCAGGACATCCGTTATTATCTCAATGGACTGCTGCTGGTTGCGGATGGCAAACAGCTAACCATGGTAGCAACAGATGGACATCGACTGGCTTATTCATCGACAACGCTTGCAAGCGACGTCGAACGATCGGAAGTTATTATTCCAAGAAAAGCGATACTTGAGCTGGCGAAGCTCCTGGAAGACGTAGAAGAAGAAGTCGAAATTCAGTTGCTGCCGAACCAGGTTCGCTTCATCTTCGCGGGGATAGATATTGTTTCGAAGGTTGTCGACGGCAAATTCCCGGACTACACCCGCGTCATACCGACAAATTACAAGAAGCACTTTGTCATTGGCCGGATCGTGTTGCAGCAGGCGCTGCAACGCGCTTCCATATTGTCGAACGAGAAATTCCGCGGGGTGCGTTGGGTACTGACGGCGAACAGCCTGCGCATCATATGCAGCAACGCCGAACAGGAAGAGGCGGAAGAGGAACTGGCCGTGGATTACGCCGGCGAACCGCTGGATATCGGCTTCAATATCGTCTATCTGCTGGATGTCCTGAATAATCTCGATACGGAGGAGGTCGACTGTGCAGTGGGTGACGCCAACAGCAGCATGTTGATCTCGGTACCGGGCAACAAGGATTTCAAATATGTCGTGATGCCGATGCGCATCTGACCATCGTCGATCAATCTAAATGTCTTCTTCTGACTATAACTCCGACAGCATAAAGGTACTCAAAGGCCTGGAGGCAGTGCGCAAGCGACCAGGCATGTACATCGGGGATACGAGCGACGGCACCGGATTGCACCACATGGTGTTCGAAGTCCTCGACAACTCGATCGATGAGGCGTTGGCAGGATACTGCAACGAAATAAAAGTCGTCATCCATTCCGACAACTCCGTTAGCGTCGTGGATAACGGGCGCGGAATTCCCACGGGCATCCACCCGGAGGACGAAGCAGGCCGTTCGACGGCCGAGATCGTGATGACAGTGCTGCACGCCGGCGGAAAGTTCGACAGCAACAGCTACAAGATTTCCGGTGGTCTGCACGGAGTCGGCGTCTCGGTAGTCAATGCCCTTTCGGATTCGTTGAAATTGACGATTCGGCGCGACGGGCAGGTACACTCGATGGAGTTCCGCAACGGCGACCCGGTTGCACCGCTGGCTGTGGCCGGAACGACCGAGCGACGCGGTACGGAAATTCATTTTCATCCCAGCCCCGAGGTTTTCGGCAACATCGAGTTCCACTACGACATCCTGGCAAAGCGACTGCGTGAACTGTCGTTCCTGAACAACGGTGTCCGCATTGAATTGCAGGATCAGCGCACGGGGAAAGAGGAAGTATTCGCTTTCGCGGGAGGCGTCAAGGGCTTCGTCGAATACATCAACAGGTCGAAAACCGTTTTGCATTCGAATATTTTCCACGCAGTCCTCGAGCAGGAAGGCATCGGCGTCGAAGTGGCCATGCAATGGAACGATTCATATCAGGAATCCGTTCTATGTTTCACAAACAATATTCCGCAGCGCGATGGCGGCACGCATCTGACGGCTCTGCGAGCGGCGATGACGCGTACGCTCAATCAGTACATCGAAGCCAACGAACTGGCCAAAAGAGCGAAAGTGGAAACCACTGGCGACGACATGCGGGAAGGGCTCACCTGCATTCTTTCTGTGAAGCTGCCCGATCCGAAGTTCTCATCGCAGACAAAAGACAAGCTGGTGTCATCCGAGGTACGCCCGGCCGTCGAGGACGCGATATCGCAAACGCTGCATGACTGGCTTCTCGAAAAGCCGGCCGATGCGAAAGTTATCGTCAGCAAAATCATCGATGCGGCGCGTGCACGTGAGGCCGCGCGCAAGGCACGCGAAATGACGCGCCGCAAAGGCGTGCTCGAGGGATTTGGCTTGCCGGGGAAACTGGCCGATTGCCAGGAAAAAGATCCGGCCTTATGTGAGCTCTATCTAGTCGAAGGGGATTCCGCGGGCGGTTCCGCTAAACAGGGACGCGATCGCAAGTTTCAGGCGATCCTGCCGCTGAAAGGCAAGATCCTGAATGTCGAACGCGCTCGCTTCGACAAGCTGGTGTCATCGCAAGAGATTGCAACTCTGATTACCGCGCTGGGCACCAGCATCGGCAAGGACGATTACAAGCCCGAGAAACTTCGTTACCACCGTATCATCATCATGACCGACGCCGATGTCGATGGATCTCACATCCGAACGTTGTTGCTGACATTCTTCTATCGACAGATGCCCGATCTGGTCGAACGCGGCCATATCTACATTGCCCAGCCGCCGCTTTACAAAGTGAAGCATGGCAAGGAAGAGCGTTATCTCAAAGATGATCACGAGTTGAAGGAATATCTGCTGCGACTGGCGCTGAAAGATGCCGAACTCAATCCTGGGGGTGACCGTCCTGCGCTGGCCAATGAAGCGCTGGAAGAAGTCGCGCGTTCCTATATTCTCGCCGAAGCGGTGATCGAGCGGCTTGGCAAGCGTATCGATCCTGTCATCCTGGCGGCTTTACTGAAAGATCCTGAAATCAGTCTTGCAGATGCCGCTGCCGCCCAGCAGTCAGCGCAGCGGCTGATGGCGTTGTGTCGCACTGCGGGCCTGGTAATCGAGCCCCACTACGACCAGAAGAACGAGACCCATGTGCTGGCGATCAAACGCATGCAGCACGGTAACCTGCGAGTGGGCTATCTGGACAACGACTTCCTCGGTAGTGGCGACTATATCCAGATCAAGCAGACGGCCCAAGTTCTTCAGGGCCTGCTCGGCCAGGGCGCCTTCGTCAAGCGCGGCGAGCATGAACAACGGATTACCGAGTTCAAGGAAGCGCTGGACTGGTTGCTCGAAGAAGTGAAGAAGGGCGTTTCGATCCAGCGTTACAAGGGACTGGGCGAAATGAATCCGGAGCAATTATGGGAAACCACCATGGATCCGACATCGCGGCGCCTGTTAAGGACGCAGATCGAGGACGCCATTACTGCGGACGAGATTTTTACGACGCTGATGGGCGACATGGTTGAACCTCGTCGCGCGTTCATTGAAACCAACGCGCTCGGGGTACGCAACCTCGACGTCTGACGCCAGGCCTCAGGTGGACTTGCGTTTGCCGCCTTTGGCAGCCGGCTTTTTCTTTGCCGTACTCTTTGTAGATTTGTCCGGTTTTGCGGATTTTGTCGGCTTCCTCGATTTCGCGGGTTTTCCGGACTTCGCCGTCTTTGCCGAAAGCAATTCGAGGGCCTCTTCGAGCGTGATCTTGGCCGGGTCGATGGATGCGGGAATAGTCGCGTTGATCTTGCCGTATTTCACATAGGGACCGTAGCGACCGCTGTGTACCGACACCGACCTTTTGTCATCCGGATGTGCACCCAGCGATCTACCGCCACCGCCTGTCGCTTTCTTTTCCGCCAGCAGTTCGATTGCTCGCGTCAGCGGAATGTCATGGACGCTCTCGGCCTTGGGGATCGATTTGAACATGCCGTCATGTTTCACATACGGACCAAAGCGGCCTATATTGGCCTCGACTGGCTTGCCTGACTCCGGATGATCTCCAAGCTTGCGGGGGAGAGCGAGCATTTTCAGCGCGGTATCCAGATCGGCCGAGGCTACGGGAATGCTTTTCGGCCAGGCCGCGCGTTTGGGTTTTTGAGTCTTGTCTTCCGGCGTGGGGCCTAACTGCACGTAAAAGCCGTAGGGCCCCTTCAACAGCAGAATATCCATTTCCGTTACGGGATCTTTGCCGAGGACAGTTGGACCTGCCGGCTGATCTCCCCACGGACGGGTATAGTCGCAATCCGGATAGCCGCAGCAGCCGACAAATAGCCCGCGCCGACTGTTCTGCAAAAATAACTGTTTCCCACACTTGGGACAGGCTTCTTCCATCGGGCTCCCGCGAGCGACTTTCTCCTTGGATTTCAGGGTGCGGGCGAAATCCTTCCAGAACTCTTTCAGCACCGGCACCCACTCGCGGTCACCGTTGGAGATCTCGTCAAGTTCTTCTTCCAGGCGTGCGGTGAAGCCGTAGTCCACGTAATGATTGAAGTGAGACGTCAGAAAGCCGTTCACCAGCCTGCCGATATCCGTCGGCATGAAACGTTTTTTCTCAAGCAAAGCGTAACCACGATCCTGAAGCGTCGAAATGATGCTCGCGTAAGTGGAGGGCCTGCCGATGCCGAATTCCTCCAACGTCTTCACCAGACTCGCTTCCGTGTAACGTGGCGGCGGCTGGGTGAAATGTTGTTCGCCGAATACGCGATCGACGGGAACCGATTCCTTTTCCTCGAGCAGCGGCAATCTGGCTTCCTCTTCCTGCTCGACGTCATCCGCGTCCTCCAGGTACACGGCCATGAAGCCGGGAAACACCAGGATTTGTCCGCTGGCGCGGAATAACGTATCGGCGCGGCCGGCAGCCAGATCCACCGAGGTTGTATTATATTTTGCAGGCGTCATCTGGCAGGAAAGCGTGCGCTTCCAGATCATTTCATAGAGCGCGGCCTGATCGGCGGTGAGGTACTTGCGGATGGCGTCCGGCGTGCGCTCGATTGAAGTCGGACGGATCGCTTCGTGCGCCTCCTGTGCATTCTTGGATTTGTTGCGATATTCGATTGCCGCTGGCGGCAGGTAATCAGGCTCGAACTTTTTCTTGATGTAGTTGCGAATATCGACCAAAGCTTCGTTCGCAAGTGCCAGCGAGTCGGTACGCATGTAAGTGATCAATCCGACTGTGCCGCCGTCGATGTCTACGCCCTCGTAAAGCTGTTGGGCGGTACTCATGGCACCCCGGGTGGTCATGCCAAGCTTGCGTACCGCCTCCTGCTGCAGCGTAGATGTCGTGAATGGCGGCGCCGGCTGCCGGCTCTTGGGTTTGCGCTCGACCCTGACGACTTTGGCCGAGCCCTTTGCGGTCTTCTCGACATCGGCAATGACTTTGCGGTGCTCGTCTTCACTAACGATCGAAAACTGCTCGATCTTCTCGCCGCGGTATTGGACGAGTCGCGCGCTGAACTTCTGTTTTCCCTTGTGGCTGTCGAGGTGTAAAGACCAGTACTCGCGGCTCTTGAAATTCTCGATCTCGTGTTCACGCTCAACGATCAGCCGCAATGCGGGACTCTGCACCCGGCCAGCAGACAGGCTGGGGCCGATCTTTTTCCACAGCAGGGGCGATAA
Source organism: Betaproteobacteria bacterium (assembly GCA_016194905.1). Classification (NCBI taxonomy): domain Bacteria; kingdom Pseudomonadati; phylum Pseudomonadota; class Betaproteobacteria; species Betaproteobacteria bacterium. Next base: position 176,824 of record JACQAP010000019.1, on the reverse strand, counting down.
ATTGAAACCGACCAGATGGTCGAGGGCCCTGCGAGCCTGCTGTGCATTCACCAGCGGCATGGAAATGCTGCGAGGGTCGGCAACGGCATCCTTGACTGCGGACTCCGTGATCTCGTAGAACACGACCCTGTGCAGCTTCTTGTTCTTCAGCAGTTTCTTGCTTTTCAGGATTTCCGCGAGATGCCAGGCGATGGCTTCACCCTCGCGATCCGGGTCGGTCGCGAGGTAAATGTTGCTGGCCTTGGCGACCGCTTTCGTGATCGCATCGACATGCTTCTTGTTTTTCTCCACCAGCGCGTAGCGCATGCGGAAATCGTCGCTGGGGTCTACTGCGCCTTCCTTCGCTTCCAGATCGCGTACGTGACCATAGGACGCGACGATTTCGAAGCCGCGGCCAAGATATTTCTTCAGAGTCTTTGCCTTGGAAGGGGACTCTACGATCAACAGACTTTGGGACATTGAACTTCCGGCCAGGAAAGGAGGCGGAATGATAAGAACTTGGTGGCGCCGGAGCAAGCGCCGCGATTGACGGACCTACTTCCTTCTATTGCTCTATTGCAGGTAGCGTTCCTGGTTTGGAGAAATCAATTCTTCCAGAACCAGCGAGTCCAGCGTCTCGTTCTGGTTCCACAACACCATCAATACGATAAGTTTGACCTTGTCCAAGTCTACCGCAGGTTCGTCCAGTGCTACCACGCGTTCGATGATGAGTTCGCGTTGTAATACGCTGATGACACCCGCGCTTTCAAGGAAAAGAAGAAAGCCGCGAGCCTCTGCCGTAAGCGTGCTCAGTTCCGGTTCTATGTAGAACCGGAAGCCTTTGCTGGGGATGGAGTTGGAACGGGTACTGCTCTTGCCTATGCGTTCGAGGCCGCTTAGCCAGGTCAGTGCTTGCGAGATGTCTCGGCTATCGAAGCCCGCCGCAGAAAGGCGTTTGGAAAGAGTTGCTTGATCGGGATAGGTGCCGGCATGGAAATAATTTTCGAACAGGAAGACGAGTATGTCAAACATGAGCCCCTGTCTGGAGGTATGGACGCCCCTCACGCTAGCGCACGCGCTGGAACTTACCGCCCGGAAGGCGACTTACGACGCCTTCGAGTTCCAGTGTCAACAGCATCGCCGATGCAGTATCCGGCGTCAAGCCGCTGCGCTGACACAGGGTGTCGAGATCGAGCGGATCGAAACCTAGCGCGGCAAGCAGGAGATTGTCAGGCACGACTTCATCGTCCGTTGCGATTGTCGTGCCCCGGTCGTGAACCGCGGTGCCGAGTTCTTCGAGAATGTCCTGGCTGCTTTCCGCCAGCTTTGCGCCTTGCTTGATGAGCAGGTGGCAGCCTTTCGAAAGGGGTGAATGAATGGATCCCGGGATGGCAAACACCTCGCGACCCTGCTCGAGAGCATAGCGCGCGGTGATCAGCGAACCGCTCTTAAGCGCCGCTTCCACCACCAAGCAACCGCGCGACAGGCCGCTGATCAACCGGTTGCGGCGCGGGAAATTGGATGCAAGCGCTGGTGTACCCAACACGAATTCGGACACCAGGGCGCCTTCCTCGGCAAGCCGGTGTGCCAGATCGCGATTGCGTGCGGGGTAAACGATATCGAGGCCGGTACCGACTACGGCGATCGACGAAGACGATGCGGCGAGGCCACCAGAGTGCGCGGCGGCGTCGATGCCAACAGCCAGGCCGCTGATGATGGTAAATCCGCCTTCGGATAATTCACGGGAGAAAGCTTCTGCGTTGGAGCGGCCTTGCTGGGTTGCATTTCGGCTTCCCACCACGGCCAGCGATGCGCGGTCCAGCAGAGCGGGATTGCCTTTCACGTACAGCACAGGAGGTGGATCGGTAATTTCCAGCAGTAGCCTGGGATAGGCATCGTCGGCAAAAGTAACAAACTGATTGGCGGGATCCTCCAGCCAACGCTGGGTCACATCGAGACGTTCCGGATCGGGACCGCGTGCAATGGCCGCGGCGACATCATCCGAAACTATGCGAGCCAGAGTCGCACGATCAGCAGCGCAAATGCTCTCGGGTGTCAATAGCGCGGCGAGCAGCTTGCGGAAGCCGGTGGGGGTCAGCTCGGGAATCAACCCGAGCCTGAGCCAGGCGAGAGTCTCCTGGTCCGGCGACATGCGCCGCGAAAAAGTTACGGAGTCTGAACTACGTCGAGCACATTGACCGGACGCGTGGAATTCATTACCAGCGCGTAGGAAACTTTCTCGAATACGCGGAATATGAATACCATCCCATAGCGCTCCGCCGGAAGCCTCAGCTTCTCCTTCGGGTCGACCGCATTTGCCGGTGTCACCGATGGGCGATCGCGATATAGCGCCAGGACGTGGCCGATCTCCATGCCCTCGCGGCTGCCGCGATTGATGATCACCACGTGCAGGGATCCGATTTCCGATACGCTGCCGTCCGGACCGGCAATCACGCGACCCTTGATCGAACTGCCGGGTGCGTGCGGCGCATAGGACAACGATTGAGGGGGCGGTGCTTTGGCCAGCCGATCGCCGGGAGCAATTTCTTGCGTCGCCTTGGTCAGCAAGACCGTGCTGACTTCACCGAATTCGCTGATTTGCGCATCTCCAAGATAAATTGCTTCCCGACCGAGCAGTTCCTTGGTGTCGGGATCGGTCAGCGTGCGTCCGGGACGGTAAACACTCCAGCCCGCATTCTCCTCCCAAACCACACCCTTGGCGAAGGCGGTGTCGCCTGCCGACAGGACGACGCGATTTTCAGGACCTGCAACCAGCGTCGGCGCTGTATTCAGTTCCTGTTCCCCCACTACCAGGGGTTTAACGAGGAAAGCCTGGATGGCAGAGGTCGGGATACTCGATATGGCCCCGTTAGCCAGCGCCTGCTTGCGGATAGTCGGGCTCAACTTGGCGTCCATCAACCGCCACTCGGATTCGCTGCCGTCGTGGCCGTTTCCACCGACGCCATCCTTGTGCAATCGGGGTGTCTTTCCGGTGAAATCGAGCACGACCACATCGCCTGGGTAGATCCAGTGAGGATTCTTGATCTCCTCCTTGTTCAAACCCCAAACATCGGGCCATCGCCAGGGATCCTTGAGAAATCTGGCGGAAATGCCCCATAACGTATCGCCCTTGACCACCACATAGCGGTCAGGCACGTTCTCGGCGAGCTTGATTTCGTCCGCTATCGTACTGCCGGAGGTCCAGGCAGCCGCCAGCAGTAGCAGAGATATAATTGATTTGCCCATCTCAGGCCCCCATTTCTGTCGATCCGGAATTGCGTCCCACGCCAGCGCCGGCAGCAGAGCGGGCGCCCGATTCGATACTTTGGATTAAATTCTGCATCTAGTTTATTAAATTAGCAAGCAATTATGGCAATACTACCGATCATCCACTACCCTGATCCCCGATTGCACAAAATAGCTACACCGGTGACTGTCGTGGACGAAAGCATCCGCAAGCTGGTGCGGGATATGGCGGATACCATGTATTCCGCCCCTGGGATCGGACTTGCGGCTACCCAGGTCGATGTTCACAAGCAGATCATCATTATCGATATTTCCGATACCCACGATCAGTTACTGGTCCTGATCAACCCGAAAATTCTCGACTCACGGGGGCAGGCGGATTGCGAGGAAGGCTGTCTGTCGGTCCCGGGCATTTTCGAGAAAGTGACCCGTGCCGAATGGGTGAAAGTGCAGGCTCTCGGCATCGACGGCAAGCCCTTCCAGGTCGAAAGCGACGGCCTGCTCGCGGTTTGCATCCAGCACGAAATAGATCACCTGAAAGGCAAGGTCTTCGTCGAGTACCTGTCGCAACTCAAGCAGAAACGCATTGTCGGCAAGCTGAGGAAGCAGCAACGGCAAACTCTCTGATGCGCATCGTGTTCGCAGGCACGCCGGCGTTTGCAGCCGTGGCATTGCAGGCGCTGGTCGACGCCCGTTTCGATGTCGTGCTGGTGCTTACTCAGCCGGACCGTCCGGCGGGACGCGGGCTTCGCGAGTCGCCCAGCGACGTGAAACAGCTGGCATTGCGTCACGGCCTGCCCTTGGCCCAGCCGCGAACATTGCGCGACGAAGAAATCATGGCGCAGCTTCGCTCGACCGCCGCGCGGGCAATGGTGGTAGCGGCCTATGGCCTGATCCTGCCGAACGCAATCCTCGATCTTTTCCCTGCCGGTTGCATCAATATTCACGCGTCGCTGCTGCCGCGCTGGCGCGGGGCTGCGCCGATCCAGCGTGCAATACTCGCCGGCGATCGCGAAACCGGGATCTCCATCATGCGTATGGAACAAGGACTGGATACCGGCCCGGTTTATCTCACCAGGACCATTCCGATCCTGCCCGACAACGATGCAGGATCTTTGCATGACCGACTCGCCGCGCTGGGCGCATGCTGCATTGTAGAAGCGCTTCCTCAAATTGCGGATGGTACGCTCGCACCTGCGCCGCAGCCAAGCGACGGCATTACCTACGCGCACAAGATCACCAAATCTGAAGCGGCGATCGACTGGCAGCGCGACTCGCTGGAAGTGGGTCGCCAGGTTCGCGCCTTCAATCCTTTTCCCGGCGCTTTCAGCCTGCTCAGAAGCGAAACGGTAAAAATATGGCATGGCCTCGCCATCGCCGGCGGACAGGGTGTGCCCGGCGAAATTCTAAGTTGCGGACCGCACGGGATCGACGTCGCCTGCGGCAACGGGACGCTGAAAATAACGGAGCTGCAAAGAGCAGGCAGTAGGCGACTGCCGGCTGCGGATTTCCTGCGCGGTTTGTCGATCGAGCCGGGCGAGCGTTTCGCTTCCTGAGCAAGCAAGTCCGTGCTCCAGATCCAGCGGCTCGCCGCGCAAACGGTCGCAAATGTAATATCAGGCACCAGTCTTAACGTGGCGCTCGATTCGGTCTGGCGCCGGAATCGACACCTGACTACCCCCGATCGCGGTGCCATCCAGGATATCTGCTACGGGACGCTGCGGTATCTTGGAAAGCTCACGGCGGTGCTCGACCAGCTCGCTACAAAACCGATAGCCAGTCCCGAATTGCGGATCTTGCTGCTGACGGTGCTCTATCAACTCGAGTACAGTGACGCCGCGCCATACGCAGTGGTCGATCACGCGGTCGAATGCGCCGTGCAACTCGGCGGCGAACATGTCAGGTCTTTTGCCAATGCGGTGCTGCGCAACTATCAGCGCCGGCGTGAAGTCTTGCTGGCGAATGCCGAACTACTCGACGAGGGACGTTTCTCCTATCCCGATTGGTGGGTAGACAGGCTGAGACGCGACTTCGGTCCGGATGCCGAGCGCATTCTGGAGATCGGTAACCGCCATCCGCCCATGACGCTGCGGACAAACGTCAGGCGTGGCAGCGTGAGTGACTATTTGCAGCGGTTGCGGCAGGCTGGACTCGAGGTGCGCAGACTCGATAACGGCGCGCTTCTGCTGGCGCGACCGATGCCGGTCGATCGATTGCCCGGATTTGGAGATGGCGCGGCTTCAGTTCAGGATGCCGGCGCGCAATTCGCGGCGACGTTGCTGGGTGTCAGAGACGGTATGCGCGTACTCGATGCATGCTCGGCACCGGGCGGCAAAACAGCACATATTCTGGAACTGGCAGATGTCGAGATGGTGGCACTCGATGCGGATGCCGTGCGGTTGCAGCGCGTGGGGTCGAATCTCGAACGTCTTGGGCTGAGTGCGCGGCTGCAAGCTGCGGATGCGGCCGTGCCGGATGCTTGGTGGGACGGTAAACAATTCGAACGGGTGCTGCTCGACGCACCCTGCTCCGCTTCCGGAGTCGTGCGGCGGCACCCGGATATCAAATGGCTCAGGAGACCCTCGGACATCGCCGGATTTGCCGCGCAGCAGCAGCGACTGCTGGAAGCACTGTGGAAGGTCGTCGCCCGTGGTGGTAAATTGCTTTACGTGACCTGTTCGATTTTCAGCGAAGAGGATCACGAGACGATAGGCAGTTTTGCGGCGCGCCACCCCGACGCGCGCATTCTGGGAGGAATGCCGGGACGCGACGGTTTACTGCTCCCGGACGACGAGCACGATGGTTTTTATTACGCCCTCCTCCAGAAAGACTGATTTTTTGCGCTGGCTGCTGGCACTGTGCGTGTTCTGGTGCAGTACGGTGTTCGCGGCTACCGAAGGCATCCACGTCAAGTTCGCAGAGATCTCGCAGAACGGCGGCGACTACTATCTTGAAGCGAATTTCGAGGTCGAACTGACCCATACGCTCGAGGATGCGCTCAACAAAGGCCTGCCGCTGCATTTCATCTTGGAGTTCGAGCTGATCCGGCCGCGCTGGTACACGCTCTATCTCTGGAACAAGTCGGTACTCGAATTCGAGCAGCACTATCGGCTTTCCTATAACGCGCTTACCCGCCAGTACCGATTGTCACTGGGTGCCCTCCATCAGAATTTCGACACGCTCAATGATGCGCTTGCGCTGATGGGTCGCCTGCGGCCGCGTTTCTTGGCGGATGCCGACATGTTGGATCAGGGCAAGGTCTACGAAGCGGCAATTCGCATGCGGTTCGACGTTTCGCAACTGCCCAAGCCGTTCCAGATAAACGCGCTGGCCTCACGCGACTGGAATCTTGCTTCGGAATGGTTCCGCTGGACGCTGACTCGATGAATCTGGCCCGCATCGTCAGACGCTCGCTGCTGAGCCGGGGAATGCAGTTTCTGATCGCGCTCGTCCTCACGCTCGGCGCGGTGATGCTCTATCTGCTGTCCGGTGCCAGTGCCAACACGCCGTGGTTTTCCAGCGATTTGCCGTTGCTGCTGGCGCTCGGGGTCGGTGTCGTCCTGATCCTCATGCTGGTTGTTGGCTACCAGTTGTTGTTGCTGCGAAGGCGGCTCAACGCGCGCGTATTCGGTTCCAAGCTGACGCTGCGGCTGGTGTTGCTGTTCGCGCTGGTTGCAGTGTTACCCGGAGCGCTGGTCTACGCAGTGTCCGTGCAATTCCTTTCGCGATCCATCGAATCCTGGTTCGACGTGCGGGTGGAAAAAGCACTCGAAGGCGGCCTGAGCCTGGGGCGCGTGAATCTGGACAACATGCTGAAGGATTTGCGGCGCAAGGCGGAATCGATGACGCTGGTGCTGTCGGAGCGCGCGACACCGCGCCAGCTGGCGACGCTGAACACCCTGCGCGAACAGGCGGCAGTGAACGAAGCGACGCTCTTGCGCACCGACGGCTCGGTGATCGCGTTTTCGAGCGCGGATTCGACCAGCCTTGTACCGGAATTGCCATCGCCGTCCGTAGTTCGCAGGGTTCGCATGCAGCAGCCCTACAGTGCGATCGAAGCGCTCGGCGAAGGCGGCCTGCAGTTGCGCGTTCTGGTACCAGTCAACGATGTGACGGGGGCGACATTGCTGTTACAACTGATTCAGCCGGTGCCGCCGGCGCTGGCGCGCGACGCCCAGACCGTGCAGGAGATCTACCGCGACTACCAGGAATTGTCGCTGTCGCGGCTCGGGTTGAAACGGTTGTATGCCTTAACGCTCACGCTGTCGCTGCTGCTGGCACTGCTTTCCGCGCTTCTGCTGGCTATCCTGTTCAGCGGGCGGTTGTCCGCGCCCCTGGGTGTGCTCGCCGCCGGTACGCGCGCCGTCGCGCAAGGCGATTTCAGCCAGCGTCATACGGTAAAGTCCCATGACGAACTGGGATTGCTGACCGAATCCTTCAACATCATGACCATGCAACTCGCGGATGCCCAGGCCGACGCGCAGCGCAATCAGGAACAGGTTGCCGCTGCCAAGGCGTACCTGGAAAGCGTGCTCGGCAACCTCTCGGCGGGCGTAATGTCGTTCGATGCCGAATTCCGGTTGCGCTCGGCCAACCGCAGTGCGGAGCAGATTCTCGGCGTCGACGTCGGCGACTTGATTTCCACACATCCGAATGAGTGGGCGGACCGCGAGCCGCGGCTGGCCGCGGTCGGCAACGCCGTACGGGAAGCGTTAGTGAAAGCGCGCGACGAACCTTGGGAAACACAGGTGGAATTATCCGGCGCTGCCGGCCAGCAGGTGTTGCTTTTGCGCGGATCCAGGCTCTCCGCCAGCGCGCAAACCGGCATGGTGCTGGTGTTCGACGACATCACCCGGATGCGGCAGGCGCAACGTCTTGCCGCATGGGGAGAAGTGGCGCAACGGCTGGCGCACGAAATCAAGAATCCACTGACCCCGATCCAGCTGTCGGCGGAGCGCCTGCAACATCGTCTCGCCGACAAGCTCCCCAGTCAGGAAGCTGAAATTCTGAAACGCTCGACGCAGACTATCGTCAATCAAGTGGCGGCGCTCAAGGCGATGGTGGATGCATTCAGCCTGTATGCCCGCTCGCCCGTGCCGGACTTGCAGCCGCTCGATTTGAACCTGTTGACGCGCGAAGTGATGGGACTGTACGAGTCGTCTCGCTCGGCGATGCAGCTGGAGCTTGCCGCAAATCTTCCTCTGGTTTCGGGCGATACCGCCAAGCTGCGACAGGTCATCCACAACCTGCTGCAGAACGCCGAGCAAGCGGTGTCCGATGTGGCGGGGCCGCGCATCGTCGTGCGAACCGAAGCGATAGACGCGGGCGTGCAGCTCACCATGCGCGACAATGGACCCGGCTTCCCCGAGGCGCTGATAAGCCGTGTATTCGAACCTTACGTCACTACCAAGTCCAGGGGCACCGGACTCGGTCTGGCCATCGTCAAGAAGATTGTTGAAGAGCACAACGGCACGATCGCCGTCGCCAACGATCCGTCGGGCGGTGCGAGCGTGACGATCAATCTGCCGAGTGCGCGGGTCGCGGTAGCCGAGTTGCGAATCAACAGGCAGGCGGGAAGATGAGCCAGATACTGGTTGTGGACGACGAAGTCGGGATACGCGAGTTGCTATCGGAAATCCTGCGCGACGAAGGACACCAGGTCCGGCTGGCGCAGAACGCGGGCGAGGCGCGCCAGATCCGCGTCCGCGTCCGGCCGGACCTGGTGCTGCTCGACATCTGGATGCCTGACACCGATGGCATCACGCTGCTCAAGGAGTGGGCCAGCACCGGCCTGCTGACCATGCCAGTGGTCATGATGTCGGGTCACGGCACCATCGATACTGCCGTCGAGGCCACCCGCATCGGTGCGTACGCGTTTCTGGAAAAGCCGATCGCGTTGCAGAAGCTGCTGAGCACGGTGGGCACCGCGCTCAGGCAGGGGACGCTCAAGAGCAATGCACTTGCGGTGCCGGCTACGGTCGGCAAATCGAGGGCGGTCGAGCAGTTGCGCACGCAACTCGAACGGCTGCGCACATTGAAATCGTCAGCCCTGTTTGTCGGTGAGCCTGGCGCGGGAATGGAACAATGCGCGCGGCTGCTGCACCAACTCAACACACCGTGGGTGGCCCCGGAGGATTTTTCAGCATTCGATCAGATGGAGACCAACCTGGTCGGCCAGGCATCGGAGGGCATCCTGTTTTTGCGCGAAGTCGGAGAAATGACGCGTGCCCAGCAAAAAAACCTGCTCAACCAGACGCTGAAACTGGAGCGTTACAACACGCGAATGCTTTCCTCGAGCTCCACGGACCTCGCGGAACTGGTGGCAAAAGGCGCGTTTGAACCCAGGCTATACGCAATTCTGGCTGGCGTAATACTGCGCCTGCCCGGGTTGCGCGAACGTGCCGAGGACGTGCCCGAACTCGCCAATCTCGTACTATCGCGTGCAATCGAGTCGAAGGAGGCACCGACGCGCAGCTTCAACACGGCCGCGCTGAATGCGCTGCGCAATTACCACTGGCCCGGGAACCTGGTGCAGCTGGAAAGCGTCGTCAAGACCGTCGCGCAACTGGCACTTGGCGGCGAAATCGGTGTGGCCGATGTAACCAACGCACTGGCGACCCTGGAAGCGCCGCTGCCGAGCCCGGCGCAGACGTTGCCGCTGGATCGCGAATTGCGCGAGGCGCGCGATGCCTTCGAGCGCGTCTATTTCGAATACCATCTGAGCCGGGAAGGCGGAAACATGAGCCGGGTCGCCGAACGCGTAGGCCTGGAACGCACCCACCTGTATCGCAAGTTGAAGCAACTCGGCGTCAAGCTTCCACGTCGCGCCGAGGAATAATCCAAGCCGTCCTCGGCTACTATAGCGTCGTATTCCATCCCGGGCTCCCGGGGTTTTTTCTGTTCTCCAAAGGAAGACATGGCAACCAGGACCGAACTTGCCAACGCCATCCGCGCACTGGCGATGGATGCAGTACAAAAAGCCAACTCCGGCCATCCGGGCATGCCAATGGGCATGGCCGAAATCGCCGAGGTGTTATGGAATCACCATCTACGGCACAACCCGGCTAATACGAAGTGGGCGGATCGCGACCGCTTCGTGCTTTCCAACGGTCACGGCTCCATGTTGTTGTATGCGTTGTTGCATCTCACCGGTTATGCATTGCCCATGGATGAGATCAAACGCTTCCGGCAGTTGCATTCGATGACGCCTGGACATCCGGAACTCGGCATGACACCCGGCGTGGAAACGACTACGGGGCCGCTCGGCCAAGGCACAAGCAACGCGGTGGGCATGGCGCTCGCCGAAAAATTGCTGGCCGCGGAATTCAACCGCCCCGGACACAACATCGTCAATCATCATACCTATGTCTTCCTCGGCGACGGCTGCCTGATGGAAGGCATTTCGCACGAAGCGTGTTCGCTGGCCGGTACGCTCGGCCTGGGCAAGCTGATCGCGTTTTACGACGATAACGGCATCTCGATCGATGGCCATGTCGACGGCTGGTTTACCGACGACACGCCGAAACGTTTCGAGGCTTACGGCTGGCATGTGCTGCGCAATGTCGACGGCCACGATGTGGATGCCGTCAATGCCGCGATCGAAACGAGCAAAAAGACGGCCGACAAGCCAAGCCTGATCTGCTGCAAGACCATCATCGGCAAGGGTTCCCCCAACAAGGCCGGCAGTCACGACAGCCACGGTGCCGCGTTGGGAGAAAAGGAAGTCGCAGCGACCCGCCGGAATATCGGCTGGGATCATGCGCCGTTCGAAATCCCGGCCGATGTCTACGCGGGATGGGACGCACGGGGCAAAGGGGCGGCGCGGGAAGCGGATTGGAATGCCAGGTTCGCCGCATACTCGAAGACTTTCCCGAAGGAAGCAGCCGAGTTTTCGCGCCGCATGTCGGCCGAGCTGCCGCAGAACTGGCGCCAGCACGCAGAGGGTTTCCTCGCCAAGGTCAACGAGAAGGCCGAGACGATCGCCAGCCGCAAAGCATCGCAAAATACGATCGAAGCGCTGGCACCGGTGCTGCCCGAACTCATCGGCGGTTCGGCCGATCTGGCCGGCTCGAATCTGACGCTGTGGTCGGGATCGAAAGGCGTCGGCAAAGGCAGTGGCGGCAACTATGTTTACTATGGCGTGCGCGAGTTCGGCATGTCCGCGATCATGAACGGCATGACGCTGCACGGCGGGCTGATTCCCTACGGCGGGACCTTCCTCACATTCTCGGACTATTCGCGAAATGCTCTACGCATGGCGGCGCTGATGAAGATTCGCACGCTGTTCGTGTTCACCCACGATTCCATCGGCCTGGGCGAAGACGGACCCACGCACCAGTCGGTCGAGCATGCAGCCAGTCTGCGCCTGATCCCGAACATGGACGTCTGGCGACCTTGCGATTCGGTGGAATCTGCGGTGGCGTGGATAGCCGCGATCGAGCGCCGGGACGGACCGGCGTGCCTGCTGTTCTCGCGTCAGAACCTTCCTTGCCAGGCGCGCGATGCCGAACGTATCAAACAGATTGCGCGCGGCGGTTACGTGCTCTCGGATGCCGCGAGTGCAAAAGCAATCATCATCGCGACCGGATCCGAAGTTTCGCTGGCTATGGCCGCGCAGAAGTTGCTGGCCGACGCCGGTGTTGCAGTGAGAGTCGTGTCGATGCCGAGTACGAACGTGTTCGACCGCCAGGAGGCACAATATCGCGAAGCGGTGCTGCCCAAGGGCGTGAAGCGCGTCGCAGTGGAAGCCGGCGTGACGGACTTCTGGCGCAAGTACGTTGGGCTTGAGGGTGCGGTGGTCGGACTCGATCGCTTCGGTGAATCGGCGCCCGCGGGTGAACTGTTCAAATTCTTCGGCATCACCGCCGAAGCCGTCGCGGACGCGGTGAAACGTTTGATCTGAAGAACGTTTCGTCGCTGGTCGCGCGGCGGCCGTTGAGGACAAGCCATGCAAGACGCCATGCGGTTGGTCGTTGATATCGGCGGCACCAATGCGCGGCTTGCGCTGGTCGCCGCAGGTTCGTTGCAACCACAACACGAGAAGACGGTGCGCTGCGCCGATTTCGAAGGACTGGAGCAAGCCGTGCGCCGCTATCTGCAGGAAAACGGCAATCCGGCGGTGCGCGAAGCTGCAATGGATGTCGCCACGGGCATTACCGGTGATTTCGTGCGGCTTACGAATGGGCCGTGGGGATTTTCCATCGAGCAGATCCGTCGCAATCTGGGGCTCGACCGGCTGCAGGTCGTCAACGACTTCACCGCACTCGCGTTGGCGGTGCCGATCCTGCGTCCGGATGAACTGCAGCAGATTGGTGGTGGAGCGGCGGTTCCAGCAACGCCGATTGCGGTCATCGGTCCGGGCACCGGCCTCGGTGTTTCCGGATTGGTCCCCGTCGGCAACGGCTGGGTCGCGTTGCAGGGCGAAGGCGGTCATACCGCGTTCGGTCCGATGAACGAGAAAGAGATCGGCGTGTTGCGCTGGCTGCAACAGCAGTACGATCATGTATCCACGGAACGCGTGGTCAGCGGCATGGGACTGGAAAATCTCTACCGGGCGTTATGCGCATTGGAAGGCGTGGAAGCGCAATCTCTCGGCCCGGATAAAATTACAGCGGCGGCGTTGTCCAGCAGCGATGCCCGGTGCGCGGAAGCCGTGGAAATGTTCTGTGCAATCCTCGGCACCGCCGCTGCGAACCTGGTGGTCACGCTGGGCGCGCGTGCCGGTTGCTATATCGGCGGCGGCATTGTACCAAGGCTCGGGGATTACTTCGCCCGCTCGCCGTTTCGCGCCCGTTTCGAAACAAAAGGAAGGTTTTCCAGCTATGTTGCGGCGGTGCCGACCTACGTGATTCTTGCACAGACGCCTGCACTACGCGGTCTCGCCACGCTTTTTCACGACGCACGATAAAACCATGAACGGATTGATCGACGGCATCGGCCTGATTGCCGGATTGCTGACCACGACGGCTTTCATACCGCAGGTATTGAAGATTTACCGGACCAAATCCGGCAAGGACATTTCGGCAAGGATGATTTCCCTGTTCACCACCGGCCTCGTGCTCTGGTTGATCTACGGCATCCTTTTGCGGTCCCTGCCGCTGATCCTTTCCAACGTGGTTACGCTGGTGCTGTCGCTGGCCATCATCGCGCTCAAGATCCGGTATCGCGACCCGCAGAGAAGGGACAACGGGGACGCCTGATGTCGATCGACGCGTATTTCATATTCCGGGATCGGGATCGAACAACGCCGCATTGGAAGGATCCGTCGTCAGTGTTCTCGATTGGATTGCTGCGCAGATATGCTGCAGCCGACCCTGCAGCATACCCGTCATCGCATCGGGTCATGGCTGTGATCGGCGCTCCGAGTACAGTAAAATCCAGGTTTAATCGGGAGACTCGCCAATGACTGTTCGCGTTGCAATAAACGGCTATGGCCGGATCGGCCGCAACATCCTGCGGGCGCACTACGAAGGTGGAAAGAAGCATGACATTCAGATCGTTGCGATCAACGACCTCGGCGACGCGAAAATCAATGCCCATCTGACCAAATACGACACCGCCCATGGCACGTTCCCAGGCACCGTGGCGGTCGACGGCGACTATCTGGTCATCAACGGCGACAAGATCAAAGTCTGCGCCCAGCGCAATCCTGCCGAGCTGCCCTGGAAGGACCTCGGCGTGGATGTGGTGCTCGAGTGCACTGGATTGTTTACCAGCAAGGCCAAGGCCGGCGCCCACCTGACGGCCGGAGCGAAGAAGGTCATCATTTCCGCGCCTGGCGACAAGGACGTCGACGCCACGGTGGTCTACGGCGTGAATCACGGCACCCTGAAAGCCGCGCATACGGTGATCTCCAACGCCAGTTGTACGACCAATTGCCTGGCGCCCCTGGTCAAGGCGTTGCATGATCGCATCGGCGTGGTCAACGGCTTGATGACCACGATTCATGCGTACACCAACGATCAGGTGCTGACCGATGTGTATCACACCGATCTGCGCCGCGCGCGTTCCGCGACCATGTCCATGATTCCAACCAAAACCGGCGCGGCTGCGGCGGTCGGTCTCGTGCTCCCGGAGTTGAACGGCAAGCTGGACGGTTTTGCGATGCGCGTTCCGACCATCAATGTGTCCATCGTCGATCTTTCCTTCGTGGCCAAGCGGGCGACCACTGTAGAAGAAGTCAACAACGCGGTGAAGCAGGCTTCCGAAGCCGAACTCAAGGGTATTCTCGAATACAACAAGGATCCCCTGGTCTCGGTGGACTTCAACCACAACCCGGCGTCGTCCGTGTTCGACTCGACGCTGACCAAAGTTTCGGAAGGAACCCTCGTCAAGGTATGCTCCTGGTACGACAACGAGTGGGGTTTCAGCAATCGCATGCTCGATACCACGGTTGCGTTTGTGAACGCGAAATAATACGGAAACGGTTTTCCGCTGGAGGGCACGGAGACGAGAAGGCCGGCAGGACCAGGCCTTGTTCTCTGTGCCCTCTCGCGTTCCTGAATACTTGTGCGGATTGAATTGATGCCATGACTATCCTGCGGATGACCGATCTCGACCTGCGCGGCAAACGCGTGTTCATTCGCGCCGACCTGAACGTTCCGCAGGACGATGCCGGCAACATTACCGACGACACCCGTATTCGCGCTTCCGTCCCGGCGTTGCGCCATGCGCTCAAGGCCGGCGCCGCGGTCATGGCGACTTCGCATCTAGGTCGACCGACCGAAGGCGAATTCAAACCCGAGGATTCGCTGGCGCCAGTCGCGCAGCGTCTGTCCGAACTGCTCGACATGCCGGTGCCGCTGAAGGCGCACTGGGTCGCTGGCGTGGACGTCAAACCCGGCCAGGTCGTGTTGCTGGAAAACTGTCGCGTCAACAAGGGCGAAAAGAAAAACGACGACGCGCTGGCGAGAAAAATGGCCGCGCTCTGCGATGTCTACGTGAACGATGCGTTCGGCACGGCGCACCGTGCGGAAGCGACTACCCACGGCATCGCCAAATATGCGCCGGTCGCGTGCGCCGGGCCGCTCATGGCGGCGGAACTCGACGCACTGGGCAAGGCTTTACGCGATCCCAAACGCCCGCTGGTGGCGATCGTCGCCGGCTCGAAGGTGTCCACGAAGCTCACCATCCTCGGCGAACTGGCGAAAAAAGTGGACCAGCTGATCGTCGGCGGGGGAATCGCGAATACGTTCATGCTTGCCTGCGGTCTGTCGATCGGCAAATCGCTGGCCGAGGCCGATCTTGTCGGCGAAGCCAGGAACATCATGGCCATCATCGAAGCGAAAGGCGGCGGTGTGCCGATCCCTGTGGATGTGGTTTGCGCCAAGGAATTCTCGGCAGATGCCAAGGCAATGGTGAAAGATGCGAAAGAGGTCGCAGCCGACGATCTGATCCTGGACATCGGGCCGAGGACGGCTTCGCAACTCGCTGGTATTCTCGGCAAGGCCGGCACCATCGTCTGGAATGGCCCGGTCGGCGTGTTCGAATTCGAGCGCTTCGGCGAGGGTACGAAGACACTCGCGAAGGCGATTGCCGGTTCGGCGGCATTCTCGATCGCCGGCGGTGGTGATACCGTCGCTGCCATCGCGAAATACGGAATCGAAAACAAGATCGGCTACATTTCCACGGGAGGCGGAGCTTTCCTCGAATTCCTCGAAGGTAAAAAACTGCCTGCCGTGGACATCCTCGAGGCGCGGGCCGCTGGCCAGGGCGGGGGACACTGAAATCATGCAAAGAAGCACGAAAATCGTGGCAACCCTCGGCCCGGCTTCCAGCGATCGCGATGTTCTTATGCGCATGATCGCAGGGGGTGTCGACGTGGTCCGCATGAATTTCTCCCACGGAACCAAGGAGGAACATCTCGCGCGCACGGAGATGGTGCGCGATGTCGCGCGCTCTCTTGAACGCACGGTCGGCATCATGTGCGACCTGCAGGGGCCGAAAATCCGCATCGGAAAATTCGAAACCGGCAGGATCATCCTTAACAAGGGCGACACGTTCACGCTGGATGCGGATTGCGCGATAGGCGATCAGCAGCACGTCGGCCTCGACTATAAGGAACTGCCGCGCGACGTGGCTCCCGGTGCCGTGCTATTGCTCGACGACGGCCGGCTGGTGCTCGACGTGCAAAAAGTACAAGGTGCCCGCATTACCACCACAGTTCGCGTCGGCGGCGTCTTGTCGAACAACAAGGGCATTAACCGCCAGGGAGGCGGACTGACCGCTCCAGCGCTGACCGCCAAGGACATGGAGGATATCAAGACCTCCGTGACAATGAAGGCCGATTTCCTCGCGGTATCGTTTCCCAAGAGCGGTGCCGATATGTACATGGCCAGGGAACTGATGCGTGCCGCCGGCGGCCGTTCGATACTGATTGCCAAGATTGAACGCACCGAAGCCATCGTGGCGATGGACGAAATTCTGGATTCCTGCGACGGCATCATGGTTGCGCGCGGCGACCTCGCGGTGGAAGTCGGCGACGCTGCAGTGCCAGCGCTGCAGAAGCGCATGATTCGCACGGCGCGTGAGCGCAACAAGCTCACAATCACCGCCACACAGATGATGGAATCGATGATCGCGAGTCCGGTGCCGACGCGGGCGGAAGTATCCGACGTGGCGAATGCCGTTCTCGATGGTACCGATGCGGTCATGCTCTCCGCTGAAACGGCGAGCGGAAAATATCCGGTGGAAACCGTCGAGTCGATGGCACGCATCTGCCTCGAAGCCGATAAATCCGCCGATTTCACGCTTGACCGGGAATTCCTCAATCGCGTATTCACGCGCGTCGATCAGTCCATCGCCATGGCGGCGCTGTTCACGGCTTACCATCTGAAGGTCAAGGCGATCGCCGCGTTGACGCAATCGGGTTCGACGGCGCTGTGGATTTCGCGGCTCAACTGCGGCGTGCCGATCTACGCACTGACGCCGGAAATCTCGACCCGCTATCGCCTGAGCCTGTTCCGCGACGTCTATCCGCTGATGATCAAGTATGTCGGCCACGACCGCGACCATTTGTTGCAGGAAGCGGAAGATCAGTTGGTTGCCGCCGGCTTGGTGCAGAAGGGCGATCTGATCGTCATCGCATTCGGCGAACCGATTGGTTCCCCCGGCGGTACCAACACCATGAAGATCGTCAAGGTCGGTGAAAGCCGCAAGCCCTGAAGGCCGTAGTCAACTGATCGCGTAAGCGGGGATTTAGAGGAATGCCGACAAAAACCAGGACCGCGCGTTACACCCTTTTCGGCCTGGAGGTGGTCGAGAACATCGGCTTGATCATCATCGGCATCGCCACCGTCGTCGCCGGTTACCATGAAGTGGCGCTGATGGTGGACAACGGCAAAGTGACGCTGGCCGATCTGCTGCTGATGTTCCTGTATCTGGAAGTGCTCACCATGGTCGGGCTGTACTACAACTCCGGCAAACTGCCGGTGCGCTTTCCGCTGTACATCGCCATGGTTGCGCTGGCGCGCTATCTCATTCTCGACATTAAGGAGCTCGATGTCTAGCGCATGCTGGCGGTATCTGGCTCGGTCCTTTTGATCTCGGTGGCAGTTCTCGTGATCCGCTTTGGCCATGTGCGTTTCCCGTATTCGGAAGATGCGGTACGCCCGGGAAGCAGCGAGCAGCCGGGATTTCACAAGGAATGACACAGGCTCGATAGGCGCTGGTTCTGCCCGATCGGCAATCGTGAGTTCAATTCAGTTTTTACTGGTGCGGGAGAAATCATGGCAATCAATAAAACGTCCAGGCGCAAAGGCGCACCCGCGGTCGCGATTCTCATGGGGAGCAGCAACGACTGGGACGTGATGCAGCACGGCGCGAGGCAATTGAAGGATTTTGGTGTGTCTTACGAAGCGCGTGTCCTCTCCGCGCACCGCACGCCGGAACTGCTTGCCGAGTATGTTGAACAATGTATTTCCGGCGGAACGCGATGCTTCATTGCCGGTGCCGGCGGCGCCGCGCATCTGGCCGGCGTGGTCGCGGCCCTGACAACCTTGCCGGTACTGGCCGTGCCAATCCCCTCCAAACACCTTGGAGGGCTGGACTCGCTACTGTCCATGGTGCAAATGCCAAAGGGGATCCCGGTTGCGACGTTCGCCATCGGCGATGCGGGCTCGGCCAATGCCGGACTGTTCGCGGTGGCGATGCTGGCCATGAGCGATGAAAAGCTTGGCCGCCGGCTGCAAGCCTTCCGCGTCAAGCAAGCCGATGCGGTAAAGGCAGCGAAACTGCCCGAGTTATCCTGAAGTTCGTCCGCAGAACGATGAAATGAGCACGAACAAGCCGCTGCACGAAACCAGTCTCGCGTCGCTCAAGTTCCTGCATCGCGGGAAAGTACGCGATCTCTACGAAGTCGACGCCGAGCGCATGCTGATCATTCAGACCGACCGGCTTTCCGCCTTCGACGTCATCCTGCCTACCCCGATACCCGGGAAAGGGCGCGTGTTGACCGCCATGTCGAATTTCTGGTTCCGGAAATTGCGGCACGTGATTCCGAACCATCTTCTCGACGTGGCGCCGGAGTCCGTGGTCGTGGCGGGAGAGCGTGAGCAGGTCGAAGGCAGGGCATTCGTGGTACGGAAGCTCAAACCGCTGCCGATCGAAGCGATCGTGCGCGGTTACATCACGGGTTCGGGCTGGAAGGATTATCACAAAACCCAGATGATTTGCGGCATACCGTTGCCAGCAGGCCTGAAGGAGGCGCAGCAGTTGCCGCAGCCCTTATTCACGCCGTCGACAAAAGCGGCGATCGGCGCCCACGACGAGAACATTTCCTTCGCGGAAATGGAAAAAATTATCGCTCCCAAGCTTGCTGCGCAAGTGCGTGACAAGACGATCCAGCTGTATTCCGAGGCCGCAGCGTACGCCGCGACGCGGGGCATCATCATCGCGGATACCAAGTTCGAGTTCGGTCAGGACAACGCCGGCAAGCTTTATCTGATCGACGAAGCCCTGACCCCGGACTCGTCGCGCTTCTGGCCAAGAGACCAGTACCGCGTCGGCACCAGCCCGCCTTCGTTCGACAAGCAGTTCGTGCGCGACTGGCTGGAAGCAAAGAAATGGAACAAGCAGCCACCGGCACCGGCCCTGCCTGCCGATGTACTGCGGAAAACCGGTGAAAAATACCAAGAAGCGCTCAAACTCCTTACCGAATAGAGCAACGCTAACCGCAGCAGCTTCAGCCGTAGGTGTTTCACCTTAAGGCGCTGAGGACGCAGAGTAGTGTATCTTCGAAAGCTGTTATTCAGCGCACAGATGTTGAAGATGAAAATCCCTCCTCGCGTTCATATCACCTGCTTTTCCTCTGCGTCCTCCGCGTCCTCTGCGGTGAGAAGTGTTCGTGATCTCTGAACAGGAAATCGAGAAAGCCGCAGAGATCCTCCGCGCCGGCGGGCTGGTGGCGTTTCCGACCGAGACGGTATACGGACTCGGTGCCGACGCTTCGAATCCGGCGGCGGTCAGGAAGATCTTTGCGGCAAAGGGGCGTCCGGCCGATCATCCGGTGATTGTGCATGTCGCCGGCACCAGCGATCTGAAGCACTGGGCGGCGGACGTTCCGCGTTCTGCGTGGTTGCTGGCGGAAAAATTCTGGCCGGGGCCGCTCACCATGGTGTTCAAGCGGGCCGCCCGCGTCAGCGATCTCATCACCGGGGGGCAGGATACCGTCGGCCTGCGGGTTCCTTCGCATCCGGTTGCACAGCAATTGCTGAAAGCTTTCGGCGGCGGGATCGCAGCGCCGTCGGCCAACCGATTCGGGCGTCTTTCGCCGACCACGGCGCAACATGTGCGTGAAGAACTCGGCGATGCGGTCGATCTCGTGCTGGATGGCGGCCCGTGCGATGTCGGCATCGAGTCGACTATCGTCGATCTCACGCGCGAAACGCCGGCTGTACTGCGCCCGGGCCGCATCAGCGCGCAGCAGATTGCGGATGCATTGCTTGCCCAACTCGGTGAGTCCGCAGTCGGACGACCCCGTGTGTCGGGATCGCTGGAGTCCCACTATGCGCCGGGCCTGCCGCTCAAGATCGTGCATCCCGACGAGATCGAAAACTATCTGCGCGCCCGGGCGGGCACGTCGGTGGCGGTGCTATCGCGCCGCAGTCGGCCGCGGGATTCGAAAGCCACGTTGTGGCAGGTGGCTCCGGAACTGCCGGATGACTATGCGCGCCTGCTCTACGGCACCTTGCGTCGGCTCGATGTATCCGGCTGCCGGCTGATCGTCGTCGAAGCACCGCCTGCGTTGCCGGAATGGGCCGCGATACGCGACCGCCTCGGTCGCGCGGCGACGCCGGATCCGGTTGCGCCGCCGGTCAGTGCGGGACGCTAAACCGCGCTCCTTTCAGGCTGCATCCCCGTGGTTCAGGAGCCGCACGCGGGCCTGGTTGCCGGCGGCCCGTTCGCCCGGATGCAACAGATGGTCCAGTGCCGCGGCAACGCCCTCTTTCCGGATCGGCACGCCGGCGAGCTGCAGCCCCATTTCCACGCCGCACAACGTGCCGGCCAAAGCGAGATCGTTGAAATCGCCGAGGTGGCCGATGCGGAAGACCTTGCCCTGCAGTTTGCCGAGCCCGGCACCGAGCGACATGTCGAAACGCTCGAGGATGATCTGTCTGACCGTATCCGCGTCCTGGCCGGCGGGGAGCAGTACTGCTGTCAATGAATTACTGTATTCCGTGGGATCCGCGCACAGGATATCGAGCCCCCAGGCGCGCACCGCACAACGCGTGGCTTCACCGTGACGGGCGTGGCGGGCAAAAACATTGTCGAGCCCTTCTTCCTGCAGCATCCGCAGCGCTTCACGCAATCCGTACAGCAGGTTGGTCGCGGGGGTGTAGGGAAAGAAGCCGGACTTGTTGGGGCCGAGCATTTCGTCCCAGTCGAAGTAGCTGCGCGGCAATCCGGCGGTCTTCGCCGCGGCAAGCGCCTTTGCGCTGATCGCGTTGAAGCTCAGGCCGGGCGGTAACATCAAGCCCTTCTGCGATCCCGCCACGGTGACGTCGACACCCCATTCGTCGTGGCGGTAATCGATCGATCCCAGCGACGAGATCGTGTCGACCAACAGCAGCGCCGGATGGCCGGTGCGGTCGAGCGCCTTGCGCACCAGCGGAATGCGGCTGACGACGCCAGTCGAGGTTTCGTTGTGTACCACGCAGACCGCTTTGATCGTGTGACCACGGTCCTCCACGAGTTTGCGCTCGATTATTTCCATATCGGCGCCATGGCGCCAGTCGCCCGGGATGAAATCGATCTTGAGTCCGAGTCGTGCCGCAAGCTTCTGCCAAAGCGTCGCGAACTGACCGGTCTCCGACATCAGAACGCGATCGCCTGCCGACAGCGTATTGACCAGTGCCGCTTCCCAGGCGCCGGTGCCGGAAGCCGGATAGATAATGACCGGGCTGCTGGTCCGGAAAATCAGCTTGATGCCTTCCAGCACTTCGCGGCCGAGTTGCGCGAATTCCGGACCGCGATGGTCGATCGTGGGCCGGTCCATGGCGCGCAGCACACGGTCGGGCACGTTGGTCGGGCCGGGAATCTGGAGGAAATGGCGTCCGCTGCGAAAAGTCATGGCTGGGTGCCGGGCAAAGAAATTGAGCCTACTGAAAATCCCCGGCCGTAACAAGCGCGCTCGGGAGAGCCTCGGGTATCATTTGCAGCATCGTCTACCAAGGATTGCAGCTTCGGCGTGAACGCTCCCGCAACACCCATACGGTTTCACCCGCACCCGGGCGTTCGCAACCCGCTCGAACAGCGGCTGCGAGCGAACTTTGAAGGGGACGTACTGTTCGATGCGTTTTCGCGAGGTCGTTATTCCACCGACGCGTCCATCTACCAGGTCGACCCGATCGGCGTGGTCATACCACGCACCGAAGAGGCCGCCCGCGTTGCGCTGCAGGTCGCCGCGGAGGAAGGCGTGCCGATCCTGCCGCGCGGCGCGGGAACGTCGCAGTGCGGACAAACCGTCGGCGCAGCGCTGGTCATCGATTGTTCGAAATACCTCGACGAGGTCATCCGCATCGACGCAGACAAACGCGAAGCCACGGTGCAACCCGGCCTGGTGCTCGATCATCTGAACGTCCGCCTGCGATCACACAAACTCTGGTTTCCGGTCGATGTTTCGACTTCGGCACAGGCTACCATCGGCGGCATGGCCGGCAACAATTCCTGCGGCTCGCGCTCGATCCGCTACGGCAACATGGTGCACAACGTGCTCGGCGTGGATGCATGGCTCACCGGCGGCGATGAATTCCATTTCGGCGCCAGCACCGGGTTGGGCGGCGCACCGGCAGGCTATCGCGCACTGGTCGAAAAGATTCACGCCATCGTGCGTCGTGAGGCCACCGAGATCGAAGCGCGCTGGCCAAACGTGCTGCGGCGGGTGCAGGGTTACAACCTCGATATGATCCAGCCCGGTAGCGGTACGCATCCGCTGGCCCACAATCTCGCGCATCTGCTGGTCGGTTCGGAAGGCACGCTCGCGTTTTCGAAACGCATCACGCTGAAGCTTTCGCCGATCCCGGCGCACAAGGTACTGGGCGTCGTGCATTTCCCGACGTTCTATCAGGCGATGGACCTGACGCGGCACATCGTCACGCTGGATCCGGACGCGGTGGAACTCGTGGATCGGACCATGATCGATCTTGCGCGCGGCAATGCGGCGTTTCGCCCGATCGTCGACAAGTTTCTGCAGGCAGAGCCCGAAGCCATTCTGCTGGTGGAGTTCGCGGGCGAGGACAAGGGAGCACTGGTTGCCCGGCTCGCGCGGCTCGTCGAACTGATGGGTGATCTCGACCTTCCCGGCAGCGTGGTGCAGATCACAGAGCCCGCGCTGCAGAAGGAAATCTGGGAGGTGCGCAAGGCCGGGCTCAATATCATGATGTCGATGAAAGGCGACGGCAAGCCGGTGTCCTTCATCGAGGACTGCGCGGTACCGCTGGAACACCTCGCCGAATATACCGACCGGCTCACGAAAGTCTTCGAGAAGCACGGCACGCGGGGCACCTGGTACGCACATGCGTCGGTGGGCACGCTGCACGTGCGCCCGATACTCGACATGCGCCGCGACGGCGCCGAGAAAATGCGCGCGATAGCCGAAGAAGCTTGTGCAATGGTCAGGGAGTTCAAGGGCGCCTATTCCGGCGAGCACGGCGATGGCCTGGTGCGCTCCGAGTGGATCGAGCCGATTCTCGGATCGCGGCTGACCGGGGCACTGGCCGAAGTGAAAGCGCTGCTGGATCCGAAGGGCCTGATGAATCCCGGCAAGATCGTGCGGCCGACGCGTATGGATGACCGCAGTCTGTTCCGCTACAAGCCCGGCTACCGCGCGCAGCATATCGAAACGGCGCTCGACTGGTCGGCGTGGGGTGGCTTCGCGCCCGCGGTCGAGATGTGCAACAACAACGGCCACTGCCGCAAGTTCGACGCCGGCACCATGTGTCCCTCGTTTCGCGCCACCGGCGATGAACAGCATCTGACTCGCGGACGCGCCAATACCCTCAGGCTGGCAATTTCCGGCCAGCTCGGCGCGGACGCGCTGGTATCGGATGCGATGCGCGACACGATGGAATTGTGCGTCAGTTGCAAGGGTTGCCGGCGTGAATGTCCGACCGGGGTGGACATGGCGCGCATGAAGATAGAATTTCTGAGCCAGTACACCCGGCGTCACGGTCTTACGCTGCGGCAGAAACTGATCGCGTATCTGCCGCGCTACGCATCCGCCGCTTCGAAGCTGGCGCCGCTGCTGAATCTGCGCGACGCGATTCCCGGCGCGGCATGGCTCACGGAAAAGCTGTTCGGCCTGAGCGCGCGGCGCAGCCTGCCGCGCTGGAGCGCCTCACCCCTGCGCGCGGATTCGTTAGCGACAATGTCGCCCGTCCGCGGGAAGCGCGCATCCGCTCCGCTTCCCGCCCCGGATCGCTCCGCGAACGCCGTGTCGGCGGAGCCCTCTCCCCGGAGCGGAGAGGGAGGACAAAAAGTCGTTTTGTTCATAGATACGTTCAGCCGCTATTTCGAACCGGAAAATGCCCAGGCGGCGGCGGATGTGCTGGAAGCGGCCAGCTATGGGGTCGAGGTCGCTGCGCCAGCGGACAATGGCCGGCCGCTGTGTTGCGGCAGAACGTTTCTTGCCGCGGGCCTGGTGGAAGAAGCAAAGGTTGAAGCGCTACGCATGCTGAAAGCGCTGCGGCCTTACGTGGAGCGCGGTGTCGCCGTCGTCGGGTTGGAGCCGTCCTGCCTGCTGACGCTGCGCGACGAATATCTGGCGATGGGTCTCGGCGACGAGGCTGCCCGGCTCGCCGGGCATGCCCTGCTGTTCGAGGAATTCATCGCTGCACAGATGGACGCCGGTGCGTTCCGGCTTGAACTTGCGCCGCTCGCCACGAGCGCTGCTTTGCTGCACGGACATTGTCACCAGAAGGCCTTCGATGCGATGCCGGCGGTGCGCAAGGTTCTGGACATGATCCCCGGATTGAAAGTGGAAACCGTCGAATCGAGCTGTTGCGGCATGGCCGGCAGCTTCGGCTACGAGGCGGAGCATTTCGACGTCAGCATGAGAATGGCGGAGCTGTCGTTGCTTCCGACGGTAAGGCAAGCGAAGCCGGAAACCATGGTCGTCGCCGACGGCACGAGCTGCCGCCATCAGATTCACGATGGATCCGGCCGTGAAGCGCTGCATGTGGCGAGGGTGCTGCAAATGGCGCTGAAGAAGTGACTGCACAAGCCAGGGTTGTCGCCGAGGGAATCGCGGTTGAACGGTAAACTGAAGCGCTTTCTGCTCTATTACCTGCCGTTACTGGCCAATATCGGCCTGATCGTTTATCTGGTATGGCAACTCAATCTCGTGCCTTATTTTCAGCGCCAGGGCGAATTCCAGATCTTCTCCATGCTGTATGCGATCGGCGGCCTCGTTGTCGCAGTGTCGGGCATTACCGCTTTCATCCACATCACCGCGAATCAGAAAGGTTCGCGCCCGCTGTTCGCGCTGGCGCTGGTGAACACCATCATTCCAACCGTGCTGCTGCTCGTCATGCTGCACTTCCGCTGACAGGGAAACCTCGATGATCGACTCCAAGTGGAAGGTTCATGGCATCCGCATCGTCAAAGCGTCGGAGCTCGACACCAATACGGCGCAGACGCCCGGCATGAATCGGGCAGCCGCCATCACCCATGCGCGCTGCGGAGCCGAAAAACTGTGGGCCGGGACGGTGGTAATCCATGCGAAGGCCAAGACTGGAGCTCATCATCATGGCCCGGTCGAGAGCGTGATCTACGTGGTCAGCGGGCAGGCGCGCATGCGCTGGGGAGACCATCTCGAATTCGTGGCGGAGGCGGGACCCGGCGATTTCATCCATGTGCCGCCGTATGTCCCGCATCAGGAAATCAACGCGTCGGACACCGAGCCGCTGTCCTGTGTGCTGGTGCGATCGGGCCAGGAACCGGTCGTGGTGAACCTCGACATTCCTGTCGTGGAAAAGCCGGAAAGCGTGTGCTGGACTGACGACTTGCACAAGTAATCCCCCGGCCTGCAGCGGCGTTTCGCTCTTCAGGCACCCCGCTTGGCGGTGATGGCCCGCCGGATTGCGGCAAGCGGCGCCGCATCGTCGAACTCGACACCGTCACCCAAGAGCTTCACGCCGAGGCGTAGCCACAATTGTGCGAGATCCGGCGAAACCGGCGTGGCCCGCATTTCGTCGTACAGTTCGATCAGCACCTTCGTGCCGGTGGCCTGGTCTCCCATCGCCAGTGTGCGTCGCACGTCCCACGACACTTCCACGTTGCCCCCATGCGCGACAATGGCGCGCAACGCATCCTGCAGTCCCGCGCGATTACCGGTGCGTTCGCGGATGCGTACGTCGGCCAGAAGATAGAACAGCGCGCCGCCCCAGTAGGTGCGGCCCCAGGTATGCGTGTTGTCCAGTCCCTGATCGCCTGCGGCAGGCAGGCCTTTGGGCATGTCTTGGAGCATGTCGCGCCAGATCTTTTCCTCGGTCAGTTGCCCGACCTGAACGCGGGCGATCGGCTCGACGTAGGTCGCCAGGCCTTCCTCCAGCCAGGCGTATCGATCGGCGAACTCCGGCATCGCCAGATGAACCATTTCATGGGTCATGATCCAGTCCCGCTTCAGGTCGGCGCTGTCGCTGTAACGCCCTACGCCCACCCGGATCAACGCACCGTTGTAAGCGTAGGTTGTGCCCGACCGCGCGCCGCGCCCCTCCCCGGCCTCGATCCGGATGCGCACGCGCTTGACCGGAAAACACCCGTAATAACTTTGTACGGCATTCGCCGACGCAGTGATCCATTCGCGCAACTCGTTACGGTCCAGACCAGCGGCATCGCCAGTGTAACTAAGCTCGATTGTCGCGTCGGCGAGCCTGATTTCGCTGGTCGCAGGCGATGTTCCGGATCTTTCCGCTGTCTCGGCTCCGGGCGCACTCCCCGCAGAGAGCAGGATAAACAATGCAACGGACCATCGAATCGCGGACATGTCTCTAGTGGATTTCCGGTTCAGGGATAGGTGCCGTGCCTTCGAGAAAGTCGAAGTCGCAGCCCTTGTCGGCCTGGGAGACATGCTGCGAAAAAATCTTGCCGTAGCCACGCTCGTATTTTCTCGCCTTCGGTTTCCAAACCTCGCGCCGCTTCGCCAGCTCCTCTTCGCTGACCTTTAACGTCAATTTCCTGCCCGGCACGTCGAGTTCGATGAGGTCGCCTGTCCTGACCAGCGCGAGCGGTCCGCCGATCCACGACTCGGGCGACACGTGCAGCACGCAGGTGCCGTAACTGGTCCCGCTCATGCGCGCATCGGAAATGCGTACCATGTCGCGCACGCCCAGCTTGAGCAATTTCTTCGGGATCGGCAGCATGCCCCATTCCGGCATGCCGGGACCGCCGAGCGGGCCCGCGTTGCGCAGCACCAGCACCGAATCCGCGTCGACATCCAGATTCGGGTCGTCGAGTCGCGCGGCCATGTCGTTGTAATCGTCGAAGACCATCGCGCGGCCGGCGTGCTTTAGCAACTTCGGATCGGCCGCTGTCGACTTGATGACGGCCCCGTCAGGCGCGAGATTGCCACGCAACACGATGAGGCCGCCCTCCGGTTGCATTGGATTGTCCGGCGTGCGAATCACGTCGGTGTTATGGATTTTGGCGCCGGCGATATTCTCGCCGAGCGTTTTGCCTGTGCAGGTGAGCTCACCCACATCGAGCAAATGGCGCATGCCTTCGAGCATGGCTGCCAGCCCGCCAGCGTAATAGAAATCTTCCATCAGATACTTGCCCGACGGGCGCATGTTCACCAGATAAGGCGTGCGCTGGCCGATTTCCTCGAAGCGCTCGAGCGGAATAGGGATGCCGGCGCGGCCGGCCATGGCGATCACATGGATCAGTCCGTTGGTGGAACCGCCCAGCGCCATCAGTACCTTGATCGCGTTGTCGAAGGATTTTCCGGTGAGGATGTCGCGCGGTTTGAGATCTTCCCAGACCATTTCCACGACACGCCGGCCGGTGAAATCGGCCATGCGGCTGTGATTCGAATCCACGGCCGGAATCGTCGATGAATTGGGAAGACTGAACCCGAGCGTTTCCGCGACACTCGTCATCGTCGAAGCCGTGCCCATGGTCATGCAGGTTCCGGCCGATCGCGCGATGCCTTCCTCGATTTCCGTCCAGTCGCGTCCGGTGATATTGCCCGCGCGCAATTCGTCCCAGTATTTCCAGACGTCCGATCCGGAGCCCAGTGTTTTGCCCTGCCAGTTGCCGCGCAGCATCGGACCCGCCGGCATGAAGATCGCCGGAATGTTCATGCTTATCGCGCCCATCAGCAGTCCCGGCGTGGTCTTGTCGCAACCGCCCATCAGCACGCAGCCATCGACCGGATAGGAGCGCAGCAATTCCTCGGTCTCCATGGCGAGGAAATTGCGATACATCATCGTGGTCGGCTTCTGGAACACTTCCGCGAGCGCGATCGCCGGCATTTCCAGTGGGTAACCTCCCGCCTGCCAGACGCCGCGCTTGACTTCTTCCGCGCGCTGCCTGAAATGCGAATGGCAATTATTGATGTCGCTCCAGGTATTGATGATGGCGATGACCGGCTTGCCTTTGTAGTCCTGGTGCGCGAAGCCCATCTGCAGCGTGCGCGA
Organism: Betaproteobacteria bacterium; assembly: GCA_016194905.1. NCBI lineage: Bacteria > Pseudomonadati > Pseudomonadota > Betaproteobacteria > Betaproteobacteria bacterium. The sequence continues at coordinate 148,466 of JACQAP010000019.1, read as the reverse complement.
ACGATGTCCGAAGGACCGCAGATCCTGTGCACCGTACCAGCGATAGCTGCGCAGCTTTTCGGGTTTCTTCTTCTTGCCCATGCTTCTCCTCGCTTGTATTTATTCGATTGTGGATCGAAGCGTACAACAGCCGCGCACTGCCGGAAAGGCGGGCATCTGGTGTGGGGAAGGAAAGAAAAAGCCCGGTGCCAGCACCGGGCCGGGAACTACTTAAGGAGAAGCTGCGCCACGCACCCGGCCGGGCTTCAGGTTTTGACGATTTCGCCGAGCTGCTGTTTCAGATCGGCTTCGGCCGCCAGCCAATCCTGCTCCGGCGAGCCATGCTGGAAGCCGCGCGCCTGCGCACGGTAGTAGGCGGCGGTCGCTACCATTTCGCGCCAGACGTCTTCGGCAATCACCGGCCTGGATTTCCTCGCTTTCGAGACCTTTACAGCGGGTGCTACCGGGGAGTTGCTGCGCGTCGTCGTCGTGACGGGGGGAGTCTTGCGGGTCGTGCGCGATTTCCCGGTCTGGGCTGTGGTCATGACGCCTCCTTTTGCGCGTCCGGCCCGAAGCCACGGCCGGCAATGCGCCTGCTCTTGCAAATTCGGGGCCACGCGCAAAAGCGGACTTGCCCGTGGTTTAGAGCCAGACCATGCCCCGGTGCCGGGCAAGCCGCCAGACCGGTGCTCTAACTTGGTGCCGCCGCTCGATCAAGACTTCTTTTTGTGAAATTCTCCCCAGGCTTTCTCGAAGCTCGATTGCATGCCCTTCCAAGCGGCCTCGGCACCTTTGCTGACTTCCATCCAGGCCGCCTGACTGGCGTCGCGGGTTTCGTTCAGGCGTTTGACAGCCTCGTCGCGCTGTTTTTCCAGGGCCTTGATCTGCGCTCCGTATTGCGCTTTCACATTGGCCTGCGCCTTCTGCACCTCTTCTTCCCATTTGCTCAGCTTCGCATTCCACTCGTCGAGCTGTTTTTTCATTTGCTCCACATATTGCTCGCGCGTCATCATGATTGCGCCTCCTCCTCGTCGTTGTGTGCCACCTGCTTTCTTTATAGGTCAGAAAAACGCGACCTGCCGGAATCGAACCCCTACTCGACCGCCAGGACGATGCTAAGTCCATGGGACGGATGGGGATGGACGATGCGCAGCGTCACGGCCTGCATGATTTTCTCGAATCCGTCTTCCGACTGCGAAACAGTCTGGTGTGGCGCGGCATGAATGGTGAGCGGCTGGGTCGCCGTCAGCATTACCTTGCCGCCCAGCACGCCGTCTTCCAGCACCAGCGCCGTGATGTTGTCCCATGTGTAGGGCTGTCCGAATCCGCCGGGCACTTCGCCGTTCACGACATAACGCCCGAGGAAGCCATCGCAACTCGGCATGGCCAGGTTGACCTCGGTTTCTAGCGGCTTGTTCGCCTCGGCGTTCTTGTATTCGACGCTCAACCGGTTGCCGTCGATCGAAATGGTCTTGCCGATGCCATTCGCCGACAGCTCGGCGCGAGCGCCTTGCACGGACGGTCGATGGTATCGCACCGGCTGCCCGTTCTGCCGATCGACGAATAGAACGCGCGCCACGGCATCTGGATTGAGGTCGTCGGGTGAGACCGGATGGCGGAAATTGACGCGATCATGCGCGGAGGCAATGCCTTCGCCGTGACGCTCGCCCTGCCCGGCGCGATGATCGCGGATCTTGCGATAGTAATGCTCGGCCCGCCGCGCCAGCGTGTCGCCGAAATTGTGGCGCAGCCGGTAGGCATCCAGTTCGTGGATCGCGCCGAGGCCGTCATCGCGAATGACCGCCTGCAGCACCTCGTTACCGAGGAAGAACTCGTCGCAGCCGTCCAGATCGAGATCGAGGGCGGTCGATTTGCGAGGCGCGGCCTTGTCGAGCAGCGCTTCCAGTTCGACGAGCGCATTCCATACCGCGCGGCGCAAATGCGGCAGGTAGATGCCGCCGAACAATCCGTGCCAGTAGGCGTCGTTGGCCTGCGCCAGATGCAACAGTTCGCGCATGCGCGCCGTCGCCTTGGCGCCGAGATCGGCGACGCGCGCGGAAAGTTGCTGCATGCGCTTGTGCATCCAGTTCGATTCGGCGTAACGCGACATGAAGTTGCGCCAGATGCCGCCCCGCAGGAAGGGTTTCGTCTGCTCGTAGCGATGATGATCCTTTTCCCGCTTGACCAGTTCCGCGTAGCGGTCCGCACGCTCGGCGTTCAGCGTCCATTCGTTCATCTCGATGTACGAGGTGGTTGGCAGGTACACCACCCCCCGGGTGCGCTGGTCGCTATGGAAGTCGCGATAAAGCGCAGGCTCGATCGACGGCGCGGCAAGCACCCCTTCGATGAACTGCTTCAGCCACTGCTTTTCATAGACCCACTGGTAGGTCTCCGGCCAGATGCCCAGTTTTTCGATGTCGTCGAAGTAGATCGCCGCCGCGGTGCCATCTTCGGTGGCCAGCGATTCGAGGTACTGGATCGCTTCGGGCGCGGTGGAAAACGGAATGCGATAACGCAGCGCTTCCGAGATCGGAAACAGGTCGAGACGGTTGCCGCTTTCTTCCGTCGAGAAGTGGCCCGTCAGTTCCCCGACCTGTCTTCCGGCGCAGAGAAAGTGATAGTCGTCGACCGTGACGTAGCGAATGCCGGAATCGGCGAGCGCGGATGCCACTGACGATTCCCAGACGCGTTCGGTCAGCCAGGCGCCGACCGGTCGCTGGCCAAGTGACACGTCGAGCCGGCTCGACAAGGCCGCGAGCTGCGAACGGCGGTCGCGTTCCGGAATCGATGCCAGCACCGGCTCGGTGTCGCCGCCGCCGAACATTTCTACCTGGCCGCGCGCCACCATCTCGCGCAGTTTCGCCATATCGTCCGGATATCGTCTGAGCAGATAGTCGAGCAACCATCCGCTGAAATGCACCGACAGCCTGAACTGCGGATAGCGGTAGACGGTCTCCAGGAAAGGCTTGTAGCAACGCGCGTGCGCGTCGTCGATCACGTGCTCGAAATTGCCGGCCGGCTGGTGGGCGTGCACGCCGAAGAGCAGCGAAATTTTCTTGTTCATCTGGCCGTTCGATTCCTAGTCAGGACGCACGACGCATCGCATTGGTGGCTTCCGAGCCTTCTCTGCCGTGGCTGATCGGAATGTCGAGTTCGCCAGGCGCGGGCAGTTTCAGCAGCCCATACAGATGGGCGAGTTTCTGGCGGTAAAGCTCGTCGAACGCCATCACCGATTCCGCGGGATTGTAATCACCGAACCACCAGCACCAGTCGGAGGCCTCGCAATCGGCGAGCTGGCGCGTGGCCTGTTCTATTTCCCGGTCGTTCAATCGACCGCTCGCGATGATTGCATCGAAGCTCCGCTTGGCCGCGCACAACAGATCCCATGCACGGTTCTTGTCGTCACTGCCGATCCAGGTGGCGAGATTGCCGTATACCCAGCTTCCAGCCACCAGTGCAGGCAGCGGAGCTGGTTCGCGTTTTTCATCGAGCAGTTGCGCAAACGTCGCCGTTGCTATTTGCGGATGTTTTTCCAGCGCCGCGTAGAGCTCGTCGAGAAAGTAATAGCCGTTGTAAGGGTAATACTCCCAGGCATTCTCGCCATCGAGAATCACACTGACCACCGGCCGTTCGCCTTTCCCCGCCTTGCCGGCGATGTCCTCGAGCGTGGCGACGAAATGCGCCGCCGCGTCCTTGCCGTGCCATTTCGCATATTCAAAACCGATCAGGTCGGACAGGCGATCGTCGCGGAAGAAACAGGTGATCGCGGTTCGACCGTTGTCGATGCGGTAGGGCCGGAAAAGATATTCCGGCCGCTCGGGCAGCGTGCCGCGACTCCTTTGCAGGCTGTGGACCAGGACGCCTTCGCCGCTGGCAATCCATTCGCAGCCGCCCTGCGCCAGCAAGTCGGCGAAATCGCGCGACACCGCACCCTCCGCCGGCCATATACCGCGTGGCGGCCGGCCGAAGCGCCGGGCATGACTCTGCATCGCCGCGTCCGCTTGTGCGCGGGCGCGCTCGCGTCCACCCGGATAATTCGGACTCTGGGGCAGCGGCGCGTCCGGGGCTGCTTCCCGCGCGACTTCGAAGGAAAGCAGCAACGGACCGATCGGATGGTATTCCGGCGTGGTGGTCAGTTCGATGCGACCCGCTTCGAACAATTTGCGGTAGCGCGGAATGACATCGCGTACCTCCCGGCCGATGACTTCGAGCAACTGCAGTCGGTCGTCGTGCGAAAAACCGTGCGCTTTTGCGATCAGACCAGGCACGCTGCCGTCGCAGCGGCGTACCGTCTCGCCCATCCATGAGATGTGGTACCAGCTCAGCAGATCGCCGAGGTATTGCGCCGACAGGTAGGTGGCGCCGGTGTCGCCATGGCTTTCCGCGACTCGGAAGAACTCGAGCAGTCGCTTGTATGGCGGGTAAGGATCGATCAGCTTCTGCTGGTTGGCTCTGAAGCAGGACTTCAAAACGAGGTCACGGCCGGCTTGGTCGAGTTGCTGCAGATCCGGTTGTGCGAGCAGGCGCAGCAACGGGTCGCGAAATCTTCCGGTGGCGAACTGGTCGGTGTAATCATCGAGCTGGTCGAGCAGCACCGGCGTGAAGTTCAGCACTACGCGCATGCCCGGGTGCGCTTCGAGATGCGCGGCCATGTCGCTGTAGTCCTTGATGGCGTGCAGGTACACCCAGGGCTGCGCGAATTCTCCGCTGGCATGGTCGCGGAAATCCGGCTGGTGCATATGCCACAAGATCACCAGATCGAGTTTTTTTTGGTCGCTCATGAAATATCGAAATCGCGGCGCATGCCCACGGCCGGTAACCAGCCTGAGCCGCGCGTCACGCGCGGCTCAGCGTTGATGGAAAACTTCCTGGCCGAGCATTTCCGGCGTGATCAGCGTGATGCCGCGCTCGGAAACATGGAAACGCCGGCGATCCTCTTCCGGATTGAAGCCCACCGTGAGGCCTTCCGGCAGCACGCAACTCTTGTCCACCACCGCGCGTCGAAGCTTCACATGCCGGTTCACGACGACTTCCGGCAGGATCACCGAGTCCTCGATGCTGCCATAGCTGTGCACGCGCACATTCGAAAACAGCAGCGAGCGTCTCACGGTGGTTCCGCTGATGAGGCAACCGCCGGACACGACTGAATCGACTGCTCCGCCGCGCCGGCCTTCGTCATCGAACACGAATTTGGCCGGCGGCAATTGCTCCTGATGCGTCCAGATCGGCCACTCCTGGTCATACATGTTGAGATCCGGCGTGACCCGGGTCAGGTCGAGGTTCGATTCCCAATAAGCATCGACCGTGCCTACGTCGCGCCAGTACGCGGCCTTGTCGCGCTGGCCGACGCAACTGTCGTCGAAGCGCTGCGCGTACACTCGATAGCGTGGCACCAGATGCGGTATGAGATCTTTGCCGAAGTCGTGGCTGGAGTTGGGGGTGAGGGTGTCGCGCACAAGCTGTTCGTACAGAAATGGTGCGTTGAACACATAGATGCCCATGCTGGCGAGCGCCATGTCCGGCCGGCCGGGGATGGACGGCGGGTTGGCCGGCTTTTCTATGAAATCGGTGATGCGCCAGTCGTCGTTTACTCCCATGACGCCAAACGCAATAGCTTCCTCCCGGGGCACCTCCAGGCAGGCCACCGTCATATCGGCATTCTTGGCGACGTGATAGGCCAGCACTTTTCCGTAGTCCATCTTGTAAATGTGGTCCCCGGCAAGTATCACGATGTAGTCCGGTTCGTAGGAGCGCAGGATGTCGAGGTTCTGATACACGGCGTCTGCCGTTCCCTGATACCAGTTCTCCTCGTCGGTGCGCTGCGAGGCCGGTAGGATGTCGACGAACTCCTGGAAACGGCCGTCGAGGAAACTCCAGCCGCGCTGGATGTGCCGGATCAGGCTGTGGGACTTGTACTGGGTGGCTACGCCGATGCGGCGGATCCCGGAATTCACGCAGTTCGACAAAGGAAAATCGACGATGCGGAATTTACCGCCGAAAGGCACGGCCGGTTTGGCACGCCAGTCGGTCAGGTTCTTCAGCCGGCTACCGCGTCCGCCGGCCAGCACGAGCGCGTAGGTATTCTTGGTCAGAACGCTGACGAAGCGGACATTGAGGTCGGTGTCGATCATGATTGTTCCTGATGCAGACGTTGAACGATCGGGTTTGCGGCCCGCACTCCTGCTGGCTTTTACCCATGCCGTGGCCGTCCGCCGTCCATGGGTTCGCCGTCGGATTTCCAGCCGGCACTAAAGAAAGGCCTGAACCGGAGGGCTCTGCTTATAATAGGTGCGACGTCGTCTGCCGTCACGAATTCCCTGACGGCGCATGACGCCGCCCGTCCCGCCACGATGATCCACACTTTCCAATTGCCCGCAGCCGATGATCTAGAGGCCCTGGTTGGCGCCCGCCACCACGATCCGTTCAGCCTGCTTGGGTTGCACCGCGCCGGCCGGGACTGGTCCTTGCGCGTGTTCCGGCCTTACGCCACGAGCGTTTCGGTGCGCACGGCGGCAGGATTCGCGCCCATGAAACGCGTCCATGCGCAGGGGGTATTCGCCTGGCAGGGTGCCGATCCGCCGGCGCACCCGGTCGTGTTGCGGATCAGCGAATCGGGACGGGAGTTCGAAACCTGCGATCCCTACACATTTGTACCGGCCATCGGCGCGAACGATTTGTACCTGTTCAACGAAGGCCGCCTGGAACAAGCCTATCGCGTACTCGGCAGCCGTCTCGAGCAGCGCGAAGGCGTCAGTGGCGCGCGCTTCGCCTGCTGGGCGCCGAATGCCGCGAGGGTCAGCGTAGTCGGTGAATTCAATCGTTGGGACGGGCGCGCGCACCCGATGTCCGCGCACGGGTTGAGCGGGGTATGGGAGTTGTTCATTCCCGGCATCGATGCCGGTACGCTCTACAAGTACGAGATCCGCAACCGCGCCACCGGCGAAGTCTTGGTCAAGACCGATCCCTATGCCCGTTTTCACGAATTGCGTCCCGGCACGGCCGCGCAAGTCGTCGCCGATGAGTATGCCTGGCGCGACCAGGAGTGGATGAGCGCCCGCTCCCGCTGGGACTGGCTGCATGCCCCGGTCAATATCTACGAAGTGCACGCGGGCTCGTGGCGGCGGCACCCCGACGGCCGTTTTTACACCTACGCGGAACTGGCACAAAGCCTGATCCCGTACGTCGTCGAGCTGGGTTACACGCATATCGAACTGTTACCGGTATCCGAACACCCCCTGGACGAATCCTGGGGCTACCAGACCACGGGCTACTTCGCGGTGACCAGCCGGTTCGGCACGGCCGACGCATTCAAAGCCTTCGTCGATGCCTGCCACCAGGCCTCCATAGGCGTCATCCTCGACTGGGTACCCGCGCATTTCCCGACCGATGCGTTTTCACTGGCGCGCTTCGACGGCACCGCGCTTTACGAACACGAAGATCCCCGCCTGGGTTTCCACCAGGATTGGGGCACGCATATTTTCAACTATGGGCGCAAGGAGGTAAAAAGCTTCCTGCTGTCCAGCGCGCACTACTGGCTGGCGGAGTGCCACATCGACGGATTGCGGGTCGATGCGGTCGCCTCGATGCTCTATCTCGATTACTCGCGCAAGGCCGGCGAGTGGATTCCGAACAAGTACGGCGGGCGCGAAAATCTGGAAGCCATCGAGTTCCTGCGCGAACTGAATGTGATGGTGCATCGCGATTTTCCCGGCGCGCTGACCTGCGCCGAAGAATCCACCGCCTGGCCGATGGTTTCGCGGCCGGTGTATCTCGGCGGGCTCGGATTCTCGATGAAGTGGAACATGGGCTGGATGAACGACACGCTGTCGTACATGCAGAACGATCCGGTGCACCGCCGCTTCCACCACAACCAGCTCACCTTTGGCCAGGTTTACGCTTACAGCGAGAATTTCCTGCTGCCGCTGTCGCATGACGAAGTGGTGCACGGCAAGGGATCGCTGCTCGGCAAGATGCCTGGGGACGCCTGGCAGAAATTCGCCAATGTGAGATTGCTGATCGCCTACCAGTTCGTCGCGTCCGGCAAGAAACTCACCTTCATGGGCAACGAAATTGCGCAGGGACGCGAGTGGCGCGCGGGCGGGGAACTCGACTGGGGGCTGCTCGGCATCGACTGGCACCGTGGGGTGCAGACCATGATGCGCGATCTTTCGCGCCTTTACCGCGACGAACCGGCCTTGCACGAACTCGACTTCGAACTGGACGGTTTCCGCTGGATCGACTGCAACGACGCGGACCAGTCGATTCTGTGCTTCGAGCGCCGCGCCCGCGACGGATCATCCATTGTGGTGGCGCTCAATTTCACGCCGGTACCGAGGCACGGCTATCGCGTCGGTTTGCCGAAATCCGGTAACTGGCGGGAAGCGTTCAACAGCGATTCGGTGTTCTACGCCGGCTCCAATGCCGGCAACGCCGGCATCATTCCTTCGCAGCCTTTTCCCTGGATGGGCCACGATCAATCGGCCGCCGTCACATTGCCGCCCCTGGGAGCGCTCATCCTGCGGCATGAAAGGCCGTGAAAACGACGAAGGGAGTTTCACGGCACTCACGACCGAAACGCGCCGACAAGTCGAAATACAAAAACCGCAATGGCCGTAACTGAGAAACTCAAGGTCCTCTTCGCGACGTCCGAAGTCGCGCCGCTGATCAAGACCGGCGGACTGGCTGATGTCAGTGCCGCGCTGCCCGTGGCGCTGAGCGCGCTCGGTGTGGATGTTCGCGTGCTCGTGGCGGGTTATCCGCAGGTCATGGAGGCGCTCAAGACCAGGAGCCGTGTCGCAATGTTGCCGGGATTGCCCGGCGTACCTCCCGCGACTTTGATCGCCTCGAAACTCCCGTCGGGGTTGCCGCTGCTCGTGGTCGAGTGTCCGATCTACGATCGCAGCGGCGGTCCGTATCAGGATGGCTCCGCCACAGATTGGCCGGATAACGACCTGCGTTTCGGCTTGCTGTCCTACGTTGGTGCGCTGCTATCCACGCCCGGCTCGCCGTTTCCCTCCTGGAAGCCGGATATCGTCCACTGCAACGATTGGCAGACCGGGCTCACGCCGGTCTATCTGAACTACGTGCACGGGCCGCGGGCACGCACCGTTATGACCATTCACAATCTCGCGTTCCAGGGCATTTTCCCACTGCAGAGCGCGAACCGGCTTGGACTGCCGCCGCAGGCGTTCACCATCGACGGCGTGGAGTACTACGGCAACATGTCTTTCCTGAAGGGCGGACTGCGATTCGCCGACCGCATCACGACGGTGAGCCCCAGCTATGCCCAGGAGATCCAGAGTGAACCGCTGGGGATGGGGCTGCAGGGCCTGCTTGCCCATCGCAAAGACGTGCTCACCGGAATTCTCAACGGCATCGACGTCGATGCGTGGGATCCGGAATCGGATCCCTACATCGAGCGCTATTACAACGCGTCGAGATTGGCGGCGAAGCAGGACAACAAGCGCGCGCTGCAGCGGCGCATGGGCCTGCGGGACGCGCCGGAGACGCCACTGTTCGGGGCGGTGAGCCGATTGACGGACCAGAAAGGCCCCGATGTCCTGGCTGACGTTGCGGACGACCTCGTGAAGCTGCCGGCGCAGCTGGTCGTCCTCGGCTCGGGTGACCCGGCGTTGCAGCGCCGTTTCCAGGCGCTCGCACAGCGTCACGCCGGCAAGGTCGCCGTACAGATCGGATTCGACGAAAGCCTTTCTCACCAGATCGAAGCCGGTGCGGACTTGTTCGCGATGCCCTCGCGTTTCGAACCCTGCGGACTGAACCAGATGTACAGCCAGCGTTACGGCACGCCGCCGCTGGTGCACGGTACTGGCGGATTGCGCGATTCGGTGGTCGATTGCACTCCGGCAGCCTTGAAGAATCACATGGCGACCGGATTCGTATTTGCGCCGCTCGACCCGGCCACGCTGCTGGAGAACTGCCGCCGGGCCGTTGCCGCTTATCACGACAAGAGAATCTGGCGGCAATTGCAGAAGAATGGCATGAAGCGGGACTTCAGCTGGGAAGCCCGCGCACAGCAATACCTCGATCTGTACCGCGCGCTACCGGTTGGCTAGGGAAGGGCGCACTGGAGTAAAATGTTCGTTCTTCGCTGTGTGGCCATTTCCGGGTCAGCGGCGCCAAAAAACCATACTGGATGGAGGATGCTGAAATGATTGGTGATCGCATCGAAGTCAACATGGCCGGCGGACTCGATGTTGCCCTGCCGCGCATGGTGCATGTGCGCCAGAAGTTCCAGACCAAGAAACTCGACAGTGTCACCAAGACGGTCGTCGAACAGTTCAAGCGCCCCGAAGTGCGGGCCAAGATCAAGCCGGGGATGACCATCGCAGTCGGTTGCGGTTCGCGCGGCATCAACAACATAGCCGAATGCGCCAAGGCAGTGGTCGCCGAGCTCAAGGCGCTCGGTGCCAAGCCTTTCATCTTTCCGGCCATGGGCAGCCACGGCGGCGCAACCGCCGAAGGCCAGCGCGAAGTGCTGGAAGGCTATGGCATCACGGAAAACTATGTCGGTTGCCCGATCAGGTCCGGCATGGACGTCGTGGAACTGGGCAAGCTTGACGATGGCATGCCCGTTTACATGGATAAGCATGCCGCCGAAGCCGACGCAGTCGTCATCATCCCGCGCGTCAAGCCGCACACCAACTTCCGCGCGCAGATCGAATCCGGCATCGTCAAGATGCTGGCCATCGGCATGGGCAAGATCATCGGCGCCACCACGCTGCACACTTACGGCATGGACATGTTCGGCGAACTGCTGCCCAAGGTGGCGAAGCTCATCATCGCCCGGAAGAACGTCCTGTTCGGCGTCGCCATGGTGGAAAACGCCGCGGACGAAACCGCGATCATCGAGATCGTCCCGTCCGAGCAGATATTCGAACGTGAACCCGTGTTGCTCGCCAAGGCCAAGGAACTGATGCCGCGCCTGCAATTCGACGAGATCGACGTGCTGGTGGTGGAAAAGATCGGCAAGAACATTTCCGGTTCGGGCATGGATCCCAACATCACCGGCCGCAACTGCCGCTTCATCGAATGGAACATGAAGCCCTTCGTGAAGAAAATCGCGGTGCTCGGCCTTACGCCGGAAACTTACGGCAACGCCTGCGGCATCGGCGGTGCGGACGTGACGACCATGAAGCTGTACAAGGAACTCGATGTCGCCAAGACTTACGCCAACATCATTACATCGACGTATCTGGACGGCGGCGCGATCCCGATCATCATGAACACCGACGAAGACGCGATCCGTCTCGCCGTCAAGACCGTGGTCAGGGTCAAGTCGCAGGACACCAAGATCGTGCGCATTGCGACCACGCTCGAGATCATGGACATCCATGTCTCGGAGCCGATGCTGCCGATCATCAAGGCAAACCCGTCGCTGTTCGAAATTGTCGGCAGCCCCGAGCCGTTCAAGTTCGATGCAAAGGGCAATCTCTACCCGATGCTGGGCAAACACCGGGAGCACGCGGCGGCCTAGTCGCTGCGGCTTCCCGGGTCTTCCGGTATGCACATCCATCTCGACGCGGTCGGAGGCGTGGCAGGCGATATGTTCATCGCCGCCATGCTCGACGCGTTTCCCGATCTGCGCGACGGCGTGCTGGCGGCGATTCGCGCCGCGGGCCTACCGGCGGACGTTCACGTCGGCTTCGCCGAGCATCAGGACCACGCCCTGACCGGGTTGCGCTTCCGCGTGATCGAACCGCGCGTGGCCGAACTGATGGTTGCCGCGCACCATCATCCGCATACCCCGTTCGCCGATATCCGCACTCATCTGCAGGCCTGTGCGCTGACCCCGGCGGTACGGACGCACGCGATAGAAATTTTCAGCGTGCTGGCAGAAGCTGAAGCGAAGGTTCACGGCAAGACCGTCGATACCGTCAGTTTCCACGAACTTGGCGAATGGGATTCGATTGCCGATATCGTCGGCGCGGCGTATCTGATCGACGCCGTGGCTCTGATCGAAACCGGGGCTCTGATCGAACCCATGGCTCTGATCGATGCTGTGGCGTCCACCTGGTCGGTGAGCAGCCTTCCGCTCGGGCGCGGCAAGGTGAAAACGGCGCACGGCATGCTGCCCGTTCCCACGCCCGCCACGGTGCTGCTGCTCGAGGGATTCGAGTTTACCGATGACGGCCTCGAGGGTGAACGCGTTACGCCGACCGGCGCAGCGATTTTGCGGCATCTGGGTTGCACTCAGGCTGCATCGCGCCGCTCACGCCGGCTGCTGCGCACCGGCATCGGATTCGGCGCCCGGACTTTCCCTGGCATCAGCAATGTGCTTCGCGTTCTGGCTTTCGAGGAAGCCCGGGAGAGTCGCGGCAGTGACGAAGTCGCGCAAGTTCAGTTCGAAGTGGACGATCAGACGCCGGAGGATCTTGCGATCGCGCTCGACAAGCTGCGTTCGCATCCGTCGGTGCTGGATGTGCTGCAGACGCCTGCGTTCGGCAAGAAGGGCAGGATGACCATGCATATCCAACTGCTCGCCGACGTCGCGGACATGGACGGCGTATTCGATGCCTGCTTTAGCGAAACCACGACCATTGGCCTGCGTTATCAGGTCATGCAGCGCCGCAAGCTCGCGCGCGCCAGCACTACGGTCGAGGCCGCAGGCCGGCAGATGCGGGTGAAGGTTGCCGAACGTCCGGGCAGAAAAACCGCAAAAGTGGAAGCCGACGATCTGTTGAATGTGATCGGCGGCCGCGCAGAACGCGAACGACTGCAGCGCGAAGCCGAACAGGTTGTCTTGCGCAAGGATTGCAAGTGAGCGACGTGAAGGACACTCTGGCGAAACTGGAGAGCGTCCTGCGTGACATCGGACCCGTTGCAGTTGCGGTGAGCGGCGGCGTGGACAGCCTGACGCTGGCAACACTCGCTCATCGCACATTGCGCGGCGAAGTCGAAATGTTCCATGCAGTTTCTCCCGCCGTGCCGCGGGAAGCAACCGATCGCGTGCGCACGCTTGCAGCGCGCGAAGGCTGGAAGTTGTCGGTGGTCGACGCGGGTGAGTTTGGCGATGCGAACTATCGCAGCAACCCGGTAAATCGCTGCTTTTACTGCAAGACCAATCTGTATGGCGTACTGGTGCCGCATACGACGGCGCAAATCGTCGCCGGCACGAACCTCGACGATCTCGGCGAATACCGCCCGGGTCTGGACGCGGCAAAGAACCACGGCGTGCGCCATCCGTTCGTCGAAGCCGGCATCGACAAGAAAACGGTGCGCGCCATCGCGCGCCATCTCGATCTCGGGGACGTCGCCGAGCTGCCTTCCGCACCCTGTCTGTCGAGCCGCATCGAAACCGGCATCGCGATCGATCCGGACATGCTCAAGCTGGTGCATGCCGCGGAACTCCTGGTGTCGAGATCGCTCGCCCCGCGCACGGTGCGTTGCCGGGTACGCGCCACGGGCGTGGTGATAGAACTCGATGAACAGAAGCTCGCTGCGCTGGATTCGGCGGCACGCGATGCGATTGAAGGCGATGTCGGCACGTTGTTTCGTGATGGCGGATTCGAGTACGCGGTGTCGCTGGCGCCTTATCGCACCGGCAGTGCATTTCTCGTCCGTCTTGAGCGCGACGCCGCTTAAGCCAATTCAAAAGCGTTGACGCAGAGGACGCAGAGGAAAAACAAGAGAGGACACAGAGAAAGACGAAACAGAGACAATAAAAGTTGAGAAATGTAGATGTACATGCCATTGATCCTACGGCACGTTATTTTCATATTTTGCCGATGGCATTTCTCCGGTTTTCTCTCTTTATCCCTCTGTGAACTCTGCGTCGACGATCTTAGGGTGTAGATGAATGACTTTGCATAAGGATGTAATGCTGGATTTTGCGCGCGATGCCCGCACCGGGCTGGAGGAAGCGGTGCTGTGCGCGTCGAAGTCGATCGCCCATCTTTCGGTGATCCTCGACCAGGTGCAGGGAAAAAGCCGGCACTTACTGCTCACGCGTCTGCTGCCCGAGCAGTTCGCGGGACTTTCTCAAAGCCATCGCGCCGCCATCGACTACGATCCGCTTTCGCGCACCGGTTATTTCGGCGGCGCGCATGAACTGCGCGCCGAGACACGGATTGCGGTCGTCGCAGCCGGTACTTCGGATACCGCGGTCAGCCGTGAAGCTGCACGCACGCTGCGTTTCTACGGTGAGCCGGCCGCCGAGATCAGCGACGTGGGCGTCGCCGGGCTGTGGCGTTTGCTGGAGCGCATCGAGGAAATCCGCAAGATGAAAGTCGTCATTGCGGTCGCGGGCATGGATGCAGCCCTGCCTACCGTGATAGGCGGCCTGGTATCCAGTGTCGTGATCGGTGTACCGACCTCGGTCGGTTACGGTGTGGCTTATGGCGGAGAAACCGCGTTGCGCGCGATGCTGGCGAGTTGCTCGCCAGGACTGACGGTGACCAACATCGACAACGGCTACGGTGCCGCGTGCGCCGCGTTGCGCATTCTGCGCGCGAACTGATCCGGCGGAAAAAAAGCCCGGCTGCTACAGCCGGGCTTTTTCTTTTTCAGGGTGCTTACTTCAGGTCATTCTTGACTGCTTCGACCGAAGCCTGGGCACACAATCCGTCTTGCTCGGCGGTACCGCCCGACACGCCGATAGCGCCAATCTGTTTGCCATCGGCAGTCAGAATCGGCAATCCGCCCTCGAAGGTCACGATGCCCGGTACGAATGCGATGCCCGGCACCTTGGCCGTAATCTCGCCGATCTGCTTCGTCGAGAAGGGGAAGCCGGCCGAAGTACCGGCCTTGAGCTGGGCAATCTCTATGCTCTTCAGGAACGCGTCGTCCTGGCGCAGGAAGTATTTCAGATTTCCGCCGTTGTCGACGATGGCGATGTTCATCTTCCAGCCTTCCTGTTTTGCTCTTGCTTCGCACGCCACCGCCATTTTCTTGGCGACATCCAATGTCAGGATCGGGCGTTGCTCCAACGCCATGGCCGAGCCGGCCAGCGCGGTGAACAGCGATACGAGACTGATTGAAAGCAGGGTCTTCTTCATGGGCATTCCTCTCGAAAAGGTTCTTGTGAAACGTCAAGCGCGATTGTTTCGCGTACCGAATTTCTACCTCCGCGAGTTTGATGCGCAGGTCACGGAAAGTTCCCCGTCGCATTCGCGCGCTTCCTGGCTTGAACGGGAGCAAATGACATGAGGTGCTGCAGAAGCGAATCCGCATCGATATCGGCGATCACAAGCTCGCGATGAGCCGGCCGCAGCAATCCTTCGGCGACGGCATGGTCGAGCATCGCCAGCAGGCTGTCGTAATATCCTGAAACATTCAGCAATCCGCTGGGCTTGCCGTGAATGCCCAGTTGCGACCAGGTGAGGATTTCGAAGAATTCATCCAGGGTGCCGAAGCCACCGGGCAGTGCAATGAACGCGTCGGACAATTCATTCATCAAGGCCTTGCGCTGGTGCATGGTGTCGACGATGCGCAATTCGGTGACGCCGTGATGGGCAACTTCCTTTGCAACGAGGGACTGCGGAATCACCCCGATGACCTTGCCACCCGCCTCCAGCATTGAATCGGCGAGCAGGCCCATCAGGCCGACATTTCCACCACCGTAAACCAGTTCGAGACCGCGACGAGCCAACACGGCGGCCAACCCTTGCGCCGCGACGCCGTATTCGGCGCGAATGCCGGCGTTGGAGCCGCAGAACACGCATACGCGCTTCATTGCGTCTTCAAAATTCCGCCCATTCGTCGTCGCGGTGATAGATTACGCGGCCGGCTTTCTGGATGGGCCCGTCTTCGATGCCATCATGATCGAATGCCGGAGGCGGCTCATCCGGGTGATCGCGTACGGCGCGCTTCTGCAGGACGAAAGCACTGACGACATGAATCGTGCGGCTAGGGTCGGTCGGTTCGCTGCGCAGCATGGGCAAGTCGGACGCTGCCCCGCCGGGATAGAGCAGAATTCCGGTCTTGTCGCCGACCTGGCAGAGCACGGCCCAATCCGTCTGCCCCGGCTTGAAAAACTGTCCCTGGATGGCGTTGTGTCTGGCGTCCCATTTGATGAACTTCGGGACGCGGCAACCGAGCTTCTCCATGTCGGCGCGGATGACTTCCGGAAGTTCGCGCAACTGGCCGGGATTGAGATAACGGAAATCCGGCCAATTCTTGCGGACTTCCTCGACTGTCGTCTGGGCGGCCGCCGCGGCGCTAAGCACGGCCAGCAGGACAGCAAGCCATCGGCTGGGTTTCATCGGACATCTCCTGAGCGACCGGCGATGCCGCCAGTGTAAACCCGCGACAAAATCGATGCGCCGGCGGTCAGCCGTGGCCGCCCAGATAGGCAGCGCGAACTTCCTCGTTGCCAAGCAATTCCTTCGGCGAACCTTCGACTTTCATCTCGCCGGTTTCCAGCACGTAGCCGCGATTGGCGACGGATAACGCCATGTTCGCATTCTGCTCGACCAGAAGAATGGTGGTGCCGCGGGCGTGAATTACGCGGATGGTGGCGAACAATTGCTGCACGATGACCGGCGCGAGTCCGAGCGATGGTTCGTCGAGCAGCAGCAATTTCGGCTTCGCCATGAGTCCGCGCGCCACCGCCAGCATCTGCTGCTGGCCGCCGGAGAGCGTCCAGCCCAGCGCATTCTCGAAGGGCTTGATGACCGGGAAGATGTCGAACATTTCCGCGACCTCTTCGTCCATCTGCTTCTTCGGCAAACGGCCGCGATTGGACGTGCCGAGCATGATGTTTTCGCGCACGGTGAGTCCGGGGAAAATCCGCCGGCCTTCCGGCACGTGCGAAAGGCCGAGCCGCACGATCTTCTCCGGCGCCATGTCATGAATAGGCTGGCCCTCGAACCACACCTCGCCGCTTGCCGGCCGCAGCAGCCCGGATATCGTGCGCAGCGTCGTGCTTTTTCCGGCGCCGTTCGCGCCGAGCAGCGTGACCACTTCGCCCTGCTCGACGCGCAGGCTCACGCTCTTGAGCGCCTGCACGCTGCCGTAATAGCTGGCGACGTTCTTCAGCTCAAGCAGCGGCATTGCTGTCTCCCAGGTACGCGGCAATCACGTCCGGATGCCGCAGCACTTCCTGTGGCGTACCCTCCGCGATCTTCTTGCCGAAGTTGAGCACGGTGATGCGATCCGAGACTTTTTCCACCAGCCCCATGTCGTGATCGATCAGGAAAACGGTCAGGCCATGGCCGCTGCGCAATTTCTTCAGCAACTCCACCAGCTCCATTTTCTCGGTCTGGTTCAATCCGGCCGCGGGTTCGTCGAGCAGCAGCAGCTTCGGATGTCCGGCCAGCGCGCGGGCGATTTCCACCAGCCGCTGGTGACCGTAAGGCAGGCTGCGCACGATGACGTCGGCCTTGTCGGCGAGCCCCACGAACTGCAGCGCCGACATTGCGCGGGCGCGCAAAGCCTTTCCACCCGGCTCGATCGGATTATTGTCGCGCTGGGCGCCGACGATCACGTTTTCCAGCGCCGACATGCTTGGGAACAGCCGGATGTTCTGGAAGGTGCGGCCCAAACCGTGCGCCGCACGCTCGTGCGGCGACTTCAGGGTGACGTCGTTGCCGTCGATGATGATACGGCCGCCGGTCGGTTTGTAGATGCCGTTGACGACGTTCAGCATGGTGGTCTTGCCGGAACCGTTCGGCCCGATCAGCGCATGCACCGTGCCGCGGGAGACTTCCAGATCGATGCCGTCAACCGCGCGCAAGCCGCCAAAGTACTTCTGCATGCCTTCGAGCTTGAGCAACGGCATCGTCTCCGTCACAGTGATATCGAGATTCAGCGGCATGATGCCGGACGTATCGACCGGCAGTGTCGTCCTGAATTTCTTCCAGCCGTTGCGCAGCAGGCCCCAGATCCCTTCGGGCATGAACACCATGATCAGAATCACCGCCATGCCGTAGATCGCCAGGTATACATCCTTGATGAATTGCAGGCTGGGAGGCATCTCCTTCAGCCATTCAGGCAACAGGATCAGCAACGTGGTGCCGAGTGCACCACCGAACGGCGACTGTGCGCCGCCCAGCAGCACCATGGACAGGAATTCCACCGCGCGCTGGAAGTTGAAATTGTCCGGACTGATATAGGCGAAGCCGCCCGCGTAAAGGCCACCGCCGACGCCACCGAGCGCCGCGGACAACGTGAACGCGATGACCTTCGTTCTCAGCGTATGCACGCCGACGACTTCCGCGGCAAGTTCATTTTCGCGCACGCCGCGCATCGCGCGACCAAGCCGCGTCCGCGGCAGATACCAAACCGCGCCCATCATCGCGTACAGCACCAGCGAACACAGCAACAGATAGGCGCGATCGTCCGATAGCTCGCGTCCGAACAGCGACGGCCGCGCTATCCCGGCAATCCCGTCGGGCCCGTGCGTCACCTGGATCCAGTTGACCGCCACCAGATCGAAAATCTGCTGGAAGCTGATGGTGATCATCGCCAGGTAGTGGCCTCCCAGGCGCAGTGTGGTCAGTCCGAGGATGCCACCGGCGATGCCGGCGATGCCGATGCCGATCGCCAGCGAGACCCAGAATGACAAGCCGTAGATCACCGTGCCGAGCGCGACGCCATAGGCGCCGAAGCCGAAGAACGCGGCCTGTGCGAGATTGATCTGTCCGGTATAGCCAAGCACCACCACCATGCCCAGCACCGCGATCGCATAAGTCGTCGCCTGCATGAACATCGACAACACGAAGTGGCTGACATTGGTGAAGTAAGGCAGCAGCGGCACTGCGACGGCGATCGCAAAAAGAATGAACGGCCAGGGCGAGAGGCGGCGCGCGCGCGCCGCTTCGAGTGTTTGCGTGCTCATGCTTTCTCGGAAACCCTTTCGCCGAAGAAGCCCTGCGGCCGGAATACCAGCACCAGGAACAGCATCAGGAAGGCGTAAGCATCCTTATAGGGGACGGAAATGTAGAAGGCCGCGAAGCTTTCGATCACGCCAATGAAAATGCCACCGACGATGGCGCCCTTGACGTCGCCGAAGCCGCCGATGATGGTCGCGGCGAATGCCTTCAGCGCGATGATCGAACCCATGCCGATCGATACGAACAGCACCGGGCCCACCAGTACGCCGGCCAGTCCGCCGAGAGCAGAGCTATAGACGAAGGTGATGGCGATCATCAGCGCCACCGGGATGCCGAGCAGGCGCGCCATGTCCTTGTCCTGCGACGTGGCTTGCAGCTTCTTCCCGAGCATGGTGTGCTCGAAGAAGAAATACTGGAACGCCACCATTACCATCGTCACCGCGAGAATCACCAGGTACTGGCTGTCGAGAAACACCGAGCCGATCTGCACGCCCCCGGCGATGACATTGTCCAGGCGCTTAGGTTGCGCACCGAAGATCGCCAGCACGGAGTTCTGCAGGAAAATCGAGGCGCCGAGGGTGGAAATGATTACCGGCAGGAACCCTCGATGCCGCAGCGGGTAGTACACCCCGTAGTTGAAGACGAGGCCGAACACACCCATGCCCAGCAGCGCGAGCAGGAAGGACAGCCAATAAGGCAGGCCGACACTGACCAGGAAGGCGACCATCATGTAGGCGCCGAGCATGGCGAAATCGCCCTGGGCGAAGTTCACTACGTTGGTGGCGCGGATGATGAGCACGAAGCCCAGCGCAACCAGCGCATAGATGCTGCCGAGCGCGAGGCCCTGGAACAGCACCTGGAAATTATTGGCTAGCGCATCCACGGCGCGTCGTCCCCCTTGTTCATCTGTCCGCCGTCATCGATGATGCCGACGGGCGTGTTGCCGGCGCGCTTATTTGTCGACGTTGATGTGTTCGACGAACTTGACCTTGCCGCCTTCGTTCTTGACGATGTTGTAGCCACGCAGCCCGTCGCCGTTTTCGTCGAACGTGTAGTTGCCCTCGACGCCCTTCCAGTTCTTCAGCCCGAGGATGGCCTTGCGGATGTCGTCCGGCTTGGTGCTCTTCGCCGTATTCATGGCCGTGGCGATGACATACAGCGCATCGTAGGCCCAACTCGAATAGACGTCCGGTTCGAGATTGTACTTGGCGCGGTACGCGGTCGCGAAGATTTTGGCCTCGGCATTGGCATCCGGATTGAAATCGGCGATGCCATAGGTGCCGTGCAGCGATTCGCCCGCCAGCTTCATTGCCGTGTCGGTGACAATCGAGGGCGATCCGACCCAGGTCGCGGTTACACCGAGTTGGCGCAGTTGCTTGGCGAAGATGCCAAGGTCCTGCGAGTTGGTCATATAGGTGCCGATCACGTCGGCACCGGACTTCTTGATCGCCAGCACCACCGGCGTGAAGTCCTGCGAATTGTTGGTGTAGCCCTGGATCAGCACCGGTTCGACGCCGAGCGCCTTCAGTGCGTCGACCAGTGCTTTCTGTCCACCGGAACCGAACGCATCGGTCGAGTGCACGATCGCCCACTTCTTCAGCTTCAGCTTGGTTACGCCGAAGTCGGAGATCACGCGCGAAGAGAACATGTCGTTCGGCCGGCAGCGGAACACCCACGGATTGTTGACGTGCGTCAGGCTCGGGTCGGTGCCGCCGATCATCGTCGGGATGCCGGCCTTTTGAATCGAAGGCGAAGCGGCCTGGATCTGCGTGCTGCGGATCGGGCCGATGATCGCCGGGATGTCAGTGTTGCCGCCCAACTTGGAAAATGCCAGCACCGTGCCGGGGTTGGTCGACTGGTTGTCTTCGATCACCAGTTCGATCTGCTTGCCGAGAATGCCGCCCTTTTGGTTGATTGCGTCGACAGCGAGCTTGGCGCCGTTGAGGGTATAGCTGCCGGCCTCGGCATTCGGCCCGGTGATTTCGCTGATCAGTCCGATGCGAATCGAGTCCGCTGCCGCAGAAAAGGCAAAAAGCGATGCAATGGCGCCAGCCGACAGAGCGCTCAAGAGCGATACACGCATGATTTCCTCCCGATGAATTTTATATTTTCAGGCGCCGCGTCGCAGCATCTCCGCTTCCATTTGCCCTGGATGGTACTCCCGGGCGTTCAAATGAAACGTGACGGGGACTGCGAGCATTGACATGGCCGGGGAGCGTAATGCTATGTCCCGCTCCCCCGACTGTCAACGATTCAGACGCGAGGCGAACATCGCGATGAAACGAACCAGGCAGAAACGAAGGCGAGTTTAACAGGCTGACCGCGACTTACAGCCAGCGCATCATGCCCAGTTCGAACGGATGCGTGAGCAATTCATGTTGCGGGTACAGGCGTACGCGGTATTCCAGCTTGCCGCAGACTTCCGGACTCAGTTCGAGCACGAAGCGCTGTTCGCCCTGCTCGGTCAGCAGGCCCTCGGATTCGAACCGGTAGGATTTCGGCTGGCTGTCCTCTTCGCGACCCGTCTGTTTCGCAATCAGCAGTTCGAGCGCGACGTCCTCCGGCTTGAGTCCGTTGAGAAAAGCGCCGACTTCCAGGCGCAGTCCATCGCCGAAGGCGATGCGCTTCTGCGGGGCATCCAGCCGCCGCATCGCCACTTTCGGCCAGATTTCGCGCACCTGCTGCTTCCACTGCGCCAGGCGACGCGCCGGCTCGAAATCGGATTCCGCGTAGCGCCGGCCCTGCCGGGTCGCCGGCAGATAGAATTTCGCCAGGTACTCGTTGACCATGCGGGTCGACGAGAAGCGCGGCAGGATAGAAGTGATCGAACGCTTGGCCATGCGGATCCATTCGGCCGAATAACCCATGTCGCCGCGGCGGTAGTAGGTCGGAATGACGTGGTCCTGCAACAACTCGTATAGCGTGCGGCTGTCCTCGAAATTGCGGCGTGCCTCCTCCAGGTTTTCCGCCACCGGCTTGATCGCCCAGCCGTTGTGCCCGTCGTAGCCTTCCCCCCACCAACCGTCGAGGACGGAGAGGTTGAGCACGCCGTTGATGCCGGCTTTCATGCCGGAAGTCCCGCTTGCTTCCAGCGGATACGTCGGATTGTTCAGCCAGACGTCCACACCGAAAGCCAGCCGGCGCGCGAGATGCAGATCGTAGTCTTCGAGCAGCAGGATCTTGCCTTCGAACGCCGGCATGCGCGCGATCCGGTTCAGCTCGCGGATGACGTCCTGTCCGGGGACATCGGCGGGGTGGGCCTTGCCGGCGAATATGAACAGGACCGGTTTCGCTTCGTCCCCGAGAATCGTGCGCAGCCAGGCGAGATCCTGGAACAACAGCGTGGCGCGCTTGTAGGTTGCGAATCGGCGCGCGAAACCCACGGTCAGCACGTTCGGATTGATCGGGTCGGCGTTGCGCAGTAACCGGTCAAGATGCGCTTCCGAACCGTTGTTGCGGAAATGCTGCCGTGCCACGCGATGGCGCACCAGATGCAGCATCTGTGCTTTCAGCGATTGCCGCACGCTCCAGAATAGATGGTCCGGCATGGCTTCCAGGCGTTCCTGGAAGCCGTGGCTGCCGGCGTGGTGCGACCAGTCGAAACCGAGAAATTTGTCGAACTGGTCGGCCCATTCCGGCGCGAGGAAAGTCGGTACGTGCACGCCGTTGGTTACGTAGGAAAGAGGGTTTTCGCTTGGATCGAGTTCAGGCCACAGCGGCGCGCAGATTCGCGAGGATACGCCGCCGTGGGTGCGGCTCACGCCGTTCTGAAAGCGCGAACCGCGGATTGCCAGCGCGGTCATGTTGAATTCGTGTCCCCCGTTGACGAGTCCTAATGCAAAAAACTGTTCCTCCGTCAGGCCAAGCTGTTTGCGCAGCCACGGGAAGTAGGCGCTGATCGCCTCAGTGCTGAAATGATCGTGTCCTGCGGGAACAGGTGTATGCGTGGTGAACACGGTATTCGCAGCGACCGCTTCGGACGCGGCGTCGAAACTGAGTCCCTGCGCAACCAGTGTGCGCGCTCGCTCGAGGACCAGGAAAGCCGGATGTCCTTCGTTGATGTGCCACGCCGTCGGTTTGATGCCCATCTCGGTCAGCGCACGTACGCCGCCGATGCCCAACACGATTTCCTGCTGGATGCGGGTGGTGCGGTCTCCGCCGTACAGGCGGTGGGTAATATTGCGATCATCCGCAGAATTCCCGGCCAGGTCGGTATCGAGCAGATAGAGCGTTACATGGCCGATGCGCGCCTGCCACACCTTGATTTGCACGTTCCTGCCTGGAAACTCGATGCTGACGCGCACTTCCGATCCGTCGGTGCACAGGCAGGGGGTAACGGGAAGATCCTCGAAGTCCGAATCGGCGTACAGTGCATGCTGGTTGCCTTCGCTGTCGATGGTCTGGTGAAAATAGCCCTGGCGATACAGCAGTCCCACGCCGACCAAGGGCAGGTGCATGTCGCTCGCCGACTTGCAATGATCGCCGGCGAGAATGCCCAGGCCCCCGGAGTAGATCGGCAGACTTTCGTGGAAGCCGAACTCGGCGCAAAAATAGGCGACGAGATCGTTCTTGCGCAGCCACTCCGAACCATTGCGGCGCAGGGGTTCCTTCAGATAAACGTCGAATGCCGACAGCACTCTGTTCAGGTTTCCCAGAAAAACCGGATCGTCGGCGGCATCGACCAGCTTGTGCTCGTCAATGCGCTTGAGGAAAGCTTTCGGGTTGTGGCCGACCTCGCCCCAGAGATGCGGGTCGAGCCGCGAAAACAGCAGCCGTGTCTGCCGGTCCCAGCTGTACAGCAGGTTGTTGGCGAGTTCTTCCAGCCGCACGAGCTGGTGCGGAAGCTTCGGATTGACTTCTAGGGCGAATGCGGTGCCGCTGGTCATAGGGAATCCTGAGGCGGCAAAGTATCAGGAAATGCTGGCTTTGGGGAATAGCGGCGCCATGACGGATTGCGAGCGGGCGGATTGCGAGGGAGACTGATCAAAGCGCCTGCCTCGATCATAGTACGTAGCGCGCGAGATCTTCGCTCTGTGCGAGCTCCTTCAGCCGGGCATCCACGTAAGCCGCATCGATAACGATGACCTTGCCCTGCCGGCGATTCGCCTCGAATGAGACTTCTTCCAGCAGCTTCTCGATGACGGTGTAGAGCCGGCGCGCGCCGATGTTCTCCATCTTTTCGTTCACCTGCCAGGCGATCTCGGCCATGCGGCGTATGCCGTCCGGGCGGAAATCGAGCTTGACTTCTTCCGTTTCCAGAAGCGCCTGATACTGCCGCGTGAGGCAGGCGTCGGTGGACGTCAGGATGCGTTCGAAATCTTCTACCGACAGACTCTCGAGCTCGACGCGGATCGGGAAGCGGCCTTGCAATTCCGGGATCAGGTCGGAAGGCTTGGAAAGATGGAAGGCGCCGCTGCCGATGAACAGAATGTGGTCGGTCTTGATCATTCCATACTTCGTATTGACGGTGGTGCCTTCCACGAGCGGCAGAAGATCGCGCTGCACGCCATGGCGGGAAACTTCGGCGCCGCCGGTTTCCTGGCGGCTGGTGATCTTGTCGATCTCGTCGATGAACACGATGCCGTTCTGCTCCACGTTGGTGAGAGCTTTCAGTTTCAGGTCTTCGTCGTTCACCAGCTTCGCCGCCTCTTCCTCGGTCAGGAGCTTCATCGCCTCGCGGATCTTGAGCTTGCGCGTCTTGCGCCTTGTGCTGCCGAGGTTCTGGAACATGCCCTGGATCTGCGACGTCAGGTCTTCCATGCCGGGCGGCGCCAGTATTTCCATCTGCGCCTGCGCCGCCACGATGTCGATTTCTATTTCCTTGTCGTCGAGCTCGCCTTCGCGCAGCCGCTTGCGGAATTTCTGCCGCGTCGCATTGTCGCCCTCCTGCTGATCCGGCTGGAAACCGATTTCCCTCGCCGCCGGCAGCAGGGTGTCGAGGATGCGTTCCTCGGCGAGATCTTCGGCGCGGTGTCGCACCTTGCGCGTTTCCTGTTCGCGGGTCTGCTTGATCGCGGTTTCCACCAGATCGCGCACGATGGAATCCACGTCCTTGCCGACGTAGCCGACTTCCGTGAATTTCGTTGCCTCGACTTTGATGAACGGCGCCTCGGCGAGCCTGGCCAGCCGCCGTGCGATTTCCGTCTTGCCGACACCGGTGGGTCCGATCATCAGGATGTTCTTCGGTGTGATCTCCTGGCGCAGCGGTTCGGCAACCTGCTGGCGGCGCCAGCGATTGCGCAACGCGATCGCGACGGCCCGCTTGGCGTCGTCCTGGCCGACGATGTGTTTGTCCAGTTCATGGACGATTTCCTGGGGGGTCATTGATGACATGGCGAAAAGGCGAACGGTAATCGGTGAACAGCGAACAGTAGTCGGCGGCAGCGTGGCGTAGAGGGTTTTCCGTTTACCGTTCACTCTAGTACTTCGATCACATGATTCTGATTGGTATAGATGCAGATCTCGCCGGCGATGGTCAGGGCTTTTTTGACGATTTCCTGCGGCGGCAGATCGGTGTTCTCCAGCAAAGCGCGCGCGGCGGCTTGCGCGTAAGCACCGCCGCTGCCGATCGCGACCAGACCGAGTTCGGGCTCGACCACGTCGCCGTTGCCGGTGATGATCAGCGACGACTCATGATCCGCGACCGCCAGCATCGCTTCGAGCCGGCGCAGGATACGGTCGGTGCGCCAGTCTTTCGCCAGTTCGACCGCCGAGCGCAACAAATGCCCCTGATGTTTTTCCAGTTTTGCTTCGAAGCGTTCGAACAGCGTGAAAGCATCCGCGGTGCCGCCGGCGAACCCGGCAAGAATGCGTTCGTGGAACAGCCGCCGCACTTTGCGCGCACTCGACTTCAGCACGATGTTGCCGGAGGTGACCTGGCCGTCGCCGCCCAAGGCGACATTTTTGCCGCGGCGGACGGAAATGATGGTGGTACCGTGAAAGTTTTCGCTCATGCCGAAATGTGTGTGTTGCCGGCCGCACACCGGCGTAGGTCGGTCCGGGGAGAAAAGCCCGGTCCGAAAGTGCCCGGGCGGATCACTGTCAGATGGGGGATTGTACTGGAGAGTTCAAGCTGCGGGTCTGGCCTCGGTGCGCTCGAGGCTGGAAAACACGATGCCCACGATCGCCATCGCCCAGACGATGATCGCGCCGGTCGGCAAGTCGAACAAGGACGAGGCGACCAGGCCGAACAGATAACCCAGCCCGCCCACGGCGTAAGCTTTGGCGAGCGGGAACCGGGTGGCGTTACGCGATGCGAGCGCGGGAATGATCAGGCTGGAGAACACCAGGTAGACGCCGACCATCTGCACCGAAGCGGTAACCGACAGGCCGAACAGCAGATAGAAGCCGACGCGGCCGAGGCGCTGGCGACCGATACCGAACCACGCTGCCAGAACCACGGCAGTCAGGATCGCAACGACGATGACTTGCTTGTGTCCGACCCAGAGAATCTGTCCGACCAGCATATCCTTCAGATACTCGCCGCCATGCGGATTGCTGGCGAGCAGCAGCACGCCGAGCGTTGCGGCCAGCACGAACACCGTCCCGATGATGGCTTCCTGGATTTCCGGCCAGCGTTTCTCCGTCCAGGTCAGGAACAGCGCCCCCAGCAGGGCGGCCGCCAATGCGGAAATCTGCACGGCGACGCCCTGTGCCTCCCAGCCGAAAAAATCGGCTGCAATCACGCCGACCCCGGCAATCTGCGCGATGGCGATGTCGATGAATACGATACCCCGGCTCAGCACCTGTATTCCCAGCGGGGCATGGGTTGCGGTAACCAGCAAACCCGCAATCAGTGCGGGAAGCAGGAAGCTGATCTCGAGATTGGGCATGTTATCTCTTCACCGCTTTGAGTCGTGAGATCGAGTCGTCGAACAGGCCGAACAAGTCCTTGGCCCCTGGCGTTCCGCCCACGGTGTACGGAAGTTCCACTACGGGAATATTCGTTTTTTCCGCCAGCGATGTCGCCGCCTTCGGGTCCTGATAGGCCGAACGGGCGACGACGTCGGCTGCGCCGCCCTTTAAACGCCCGACCAGCTCGGAAAGATGACCGGCGCTGGGCGGAATGCCCGGCTTCGGTTCGATGTTCATGACTTCCACCAGGCCCAGCCATTTGATCAGGTAAACCGAGTCCTTGTGATAAGGCACGATGCGCAGGCCTTTCAGCGGCGCCGCATCCTTCTCCCACCGCGAGATCGCCTGTCCCCAGCGGCCCTGGAAGTCCTTGCTGCGCGACTCGTAATAGGCGGCGTTGCCTGCATCGATTTGCTCGAGGCGCTGCGTGAGCACCAACCCGACCTTGGCGATATTATGCGGATCGAGCTGGACATGCGGATTGCCTGCGGGATGGATATCCCCTTCCGCACGGTCCAGCCGCGTGGGCACTTCCAGCCGGTCCACGAATTCAGCGGCGGCGATGAAGCCCGGCTGTCCAGGCTGCACTTTCTGGTTTCCCGCGGTCTGCAGCAATACCGGCAGCCAGCCGATCTCGAGTTCGGCGCCGGTGCAAATCGCCAGATCGGCGCTGCGCATGCGTGCGACCAGGCTCGGTCGCGCTTCGATGCGGTGTGGGTCCTGCAGTGCATTGGAAGCCTGGTAGACCGAGACCTTGTCGCCGCCCAACTCGGTCGCGAGCGCCGCCCATTCCGGCAGGCAGGCGAAGATGTTGACGGCGGCGAAGGCCGGAGAGCACACAGCGCATAACGCCATGGCGCCGGCGAATGTTGCCCATCTGTTCATGTTCAACTCCTTTCGTGTCGACTGCGCAATCGTGCGCAGGACGTTTCGTTTAGGGTCGGAAGCCGGATCAGAATTTGTGGGCGCCGTGCGTGCCGAGACTCATGATGTATTGCAGGAAGACCTGGTTGTCGGCTTCGTTGAAGCGGGCTTCGTCGCGCGCGAACTGCAGCCGGAAGCGCGAAAACTCCGACGGCGAAAAATCGATCATCGCCGTGGTTCGCTTCGGATCGTTCTGGGCAAGCCTCGGAAAATCGGCGGCTGTAAGCGCGCCGCTGTTGACCAATCCGATGTCCGGGTTGCCACTGTTCAATTCTTCATAGCGCAGCCCCACGCGCCAGCGCGGCATGAACTGGTAGGCTCCTTGTACATACCAGCCCGACTGGCTGGAACGATAGGCGTCCGACAGATTCGCGCCGGTCGTGTCGAAGGCCAGAGTGCCGTCTTCCTTGCGGCGCAGATATTCGGCCTGGAACTTGAAATTGCGATCGACGGTATTGCCGTTGGGCGCCCACTTCCAGACGAAATCCACCCCCCAGATCTTGCTGTCGCCGGTGAAAGCGTTGATGACCGGCGTGCCGATGGAGTTGACATCGTCGTAGGTACGGTCTTGCGCCCTGGTGGCACGGTAAGACGCGCCGACCCGATAGCTGTTACTGATGCCGACGTCGTCGCCCAGGTGGGCGAAGATCATTCCGGAATTGGCGCCGTTCTTGTTGCGTTCCGAACCCGGAAATGCCGATCCCCTGCCGGTTTCGACACCGAGTTCGACGAACATCGGCGTCGGCGCCAGCCAGCGCGCCTGTATGCCGTCCTCCTTGAGCTGTCCGCCGAAGAACGCCTGATGCACCAGGGGGGCATCGACGAAATCCCATGCATGCGCGTGGATTTCATTCAGATAACCGAATCCGGACAGCATGCGGCCGAATTTGACCGTCACACCGGGAATGGTGCCGGTGTTCTGTACGAAACTTTCCTCGACCTCGACTTCGTTTTCCGAATTGACCGACATCACGAAATAGCCGGATAAGTACGGATCGATGTTCGCGGACACGGTCAACTCGGATTCGCCGAGGTTGAAGCTTCGACTGCCGGGGCCAATTTCGCCTTCTCCGGGGATGAAGCCGCCGATCTGGTAAGTCGCTGGATCGCGCTGCAGGTTGCTGAACTGGCCACCGAGGATCAGCGAGATGGCCGGATTAAAAGCGTTCGCTGAAGCCGGCGCGGACTGTGCCGGCGCCGAAGCTGGACGTTGCTCCGTCTGTTCGAGGCGTTGCTCGAGCTGGCGGATGCGCGTCTCGTACCCCTCTTTGAGGTCTTTTATTTCATCGCGGATATTCCGGACTTCCGCATCGTCCGCGCCGATGGCCGGAACAGGTGCGACGAAAGCAGCGCCGACGGCGACTGCCAGGGTGACCTTCCTGAACATGAGAATCTCCTCTGGACGAAAAAAATCAACGCACCGCGGCAAGGCCGCGGGCGTCAGCGACGTCGATCAGAGGAAAACCGGAGGGGCGCGGCTGTGGAATGCGGCAACCGTGCGCGGACTGAATACGTAGTCCACATGCAACGGTTGCGTAAAGACAAATTCCAGCGGGAGGATCGCTGGGACGCTTGCGGGCGCCACGCCGGAGATTTTTTCGAAGCTGACGCACTTGTCACATAGTTTCGAATGGGCGAGCTGCTCTTTCGCCGGCGGTTCCTTGCCCAGGTGGGAAATTGCATGCGCGTAAGCCGCCTGCTGTGCGAATAGCAGCAGCAGGATCAGCAGACTGGTCAGGGCGCGATGCAGTTTCATGGGGTTGAGGCGAACCGGCGAACAGTGTAGCGCCGACCGGGCGGTTTCGCCAACATCCGCATCGGGATTGCCTTCGTAACTGTCACGGACGGACTATAGTCAAGAACATCAACCGGAGGTTTGCCATGGGTAATCCCTGCCTGTATCACCCCGACCCGACGAAGTCGCGCAGGGATTTCCTGTTGCAATCCGCCGCCTGCGGTGCGGCATTGCTGCTACCCGCAACATCCCATGCGGGGAAGCTTCATGAGTTCGACGGTGAAGTCATGGTCAACGGCAGGCTGGCAAGCAAGGCCAACGAGGTTCGCGCGCTTGACGTCATCAGGACCGGAACCAGCGGCCACCTCGTGCTGGTGATGGGCAAGGATGCATTTCTGATTCGCGCAAACAGCGAAGTCGAAATACTGGGGAAACCCAAGGCGCTTCTGTTGACCGGACTGCGCATGTTGAGCGGAGCGCTCCTCGGCGTGTTCGGCAAGGGCGGTCCGCGCCAGCTGCTGAGCGCGACGGCGACCGCCGGCATTCGCGGTACCGGCATCTATATGGAAGCCTCGCCGGAGCGGACCTATTTCTGCACGTGTTATGGAACGGTCGAAATCGAGGATCAGCACCGCACGGAAAAGCGCCTGGTTGTTTCCGGCTATCACGCACCGAATATCATCTACGCCGGGATGACCGACGGCAAAATGATGCAGAAGGCGGAGTTCGTCAACCATACCGACGATGAACTGGTAATGCTCGAGAAACTGGTCGGGAGGGTGCCTCCCTTCGTGAGGCAGTGACTGGTGACTGGCGATTGAAGAGAAATGCCTTGCCAGTTACCAATCACGAATCACCAGTTACCAGTCACCGCATTCAGCCGTCGTCCATCGACAATTCCTGAGGCAGGTGGCTCACGTCGCCCCAAGCGTCGATGCGCCAGCCTTGTTTATCGTGCGAGAGGATGTTGACGGACGCGTTGTAAATCGGGAAGTTGCGGGATGCCGAGAGCGGCATGCCGGCAGCGTGGCGATAAGCCGCATCCAGCACGCCGCCGTGCGTGACGACAAGCACATGTTCACCCGCATGCGCTTCGAGAATATCTTCGACGAAGCTGACTACCCGGCGCGAGAACTCGCCGAGCCTTTCGCCACCGGCGAGTTCGAGATTGGGATCGCGCGATTTGAACGCTTTCCAGGCGGCCGGCTGATCGGCCATCGCCTCCTCGCCGGTCAATCCCTGCAACACACCGAGATGGCGCTCGCGCAGTCGCTGGTCTTTAATGATGGTTCGGTCAGGATCGGGCACGGCGGGGCGCGCGGTGTGAAATGCACGAATGAGGTCGCTCGAATAAACCGCATCGAATCGTTCGCGTGCCAGGCGTTTTCCCACCGCTTTGGCTTGTGTGACGCCGAGGCGATTCAAAGGAATGTCGGCATGGCCCTGGATGCGGCTTTCCGCGTTCCACGACGTTTCGCCGTGACGTACGAGAACCAAGGTCGTAACGGTCATCGCGGTGGTGCTTCTTCGTAGAGCGGCAGCGAGTCGGCAATCTCGAACCACTTCAATTGATTCGGCACAACAATCCCTTCAGATATTCCCCTTCGGGAAAAGCCAGCGACACCGGATGATCCGGCGTCGGGTGGAGTTGATCGATGACTTGCGCGTCGGTGCCCGAATCCAGAGCCGCGCCCGCGACGATCTTGCGGAACAGGTCGGCGGAGACGCCGCCGGAACAGGAGAAAGTCGCGAGCAGGCCGCCCGGTCGCAGCAGCTTGAAGCCGAGTAGATTGATGTCCTTGTAGCCGCGCGCGGCGCGTTCGGCGGTCGCCGCGGTGGGCGCGAATTTCGGCGGATCCAGGATGATCAGATCGAATTGCCTGTTCTGGTCGCGCAATTTCCGCAGGTATTGGAATACGTCGGCGTCGACCCATTCACAGCGGTACTCCGGCAGGTCGTTCAGCCGCACATGTTCGCGCGCAAGCTGCAATGCGTCCGCTGACGAGTCCACCGAAGTCACCGATGCGGCGCCGTGAGCCAGCGCTTGCACGGTGAATCCACCTGAATAGCTGAAGCAATTGAGCACGTCTTTGCGTGCGGCAAGCTGGCCGACCTGCAAGCGGTTGTCGCGCTGATCCAGATAGAACCCGGTCTTGTGCCCTTTGGCCACATCGACTCGCAGGCGAAGGCCGCTTTCCCTGATCTCGACCACCGGCGTGTCGAGCTTACCTCTCGCCAGTCCCGTGCGCGGCGTGAGTCCCTCGAGTTCGAGCACGTCCGCATCAGAACGCTCGTAGATGGCGCGGGCAGCGGTGATCTGCTGCAGCGATTCGATGATCGCGTTACGCCATCGATGACAGCCGGCGCTCGAAATCTGCAATACGACCACATCGGCATAGCGATCCACGATCAATCCCGGCAGACCATCGGACTCGCCATGCACCAGGCGCTCGGCTTTGTCCGGTGTCCTGCCGAACAGGGCGCGGCGCATGCCGATCGCGGTTTCGAGGCGTTTGCGGAAGAATGCAGCGTCGATCTGCGTGCCTTCATTCCAGTCCCACACGCGTGCGGAAATGTTCGCGTCCGGATTCAACGCAGCGACGGCGAGAAAGCGTCCGTCGTTTGCAACGACGTGCGCCGTGTCGCCCGCCGCGGCCTTGCCATCGATGCGGGCGATCGCGCCGGAAAAAACCCAGGGATGCCGGCGCAGCAACGATTTCTCGCGGCCAGGTTTAAGAACGATTTTATGCATGCGCTAATGAAGATCTTGAACCACGGAGAACACGGAGGGCACGGAGTAAGACCGAAGACGGGAGATGCAGTACCAGCGCTGCTTTCCCAAGCCAGGCAGCCGGGGCTTGCTGATGATTTCTCTTATTCATTTCCTGCCTTTCTCCGTGCCCTCCGTGTTCTCCGTGGTTCAAGGTTTGGCAAGTTTTCTTTTTGCACGCGGATGGGCCTGGTCGTAGACCTTGGCTAGATACTGGAAGTCCAGATGCGTATAGACCTGTGTGCTCGAAATGCTGGCGTGGCCGAGCATTTCCTGCACCGCACGCAGATCACCGCTGGATTGCAGGATGTGAGACGCGAACGAATGGCGCAGCATGTGCGGGTGTACGTGGCCGGGCAGACCTTGCTTGATGCCCCAGGCCTTCAGCCGCGACTGCACGGCGCGTGGGCTGATGGCATCGCCGCGTTGGTTCAGGAACAGCGCCGATTCGCTCCGGCGCGGCAGGGACTCGCGCACCGGCAGCCACGCCTGGAGCGCCTGCAACGCGTGGCTGCCCACGGGCACCACGCGCGTCTTGTTGCCCTTGCCGATCACCCGCACCGTGGCATCCGCGAAGCTTACGTCGCCTTGCCTGAGCGAAGTCAGTTCGGACAATCTCAGTCCGGAAGAATACAGCAGTTCGAACATCGCACGATCGCGCACAGCCAGCGGGTCGCTCTGGGGGAAACTGACCAGGCGCGTTGCTTCATCGGGCGACAACGCCTTCGGCAGCGACTTGGGCGATTTCGGTGGTCGCACGCCGGTGCAGGGATTACGCGTGAAGCCGTGATCGCGCGCGAGGTAGTTGAAAAAACCGCGCCACGCGGAAAGCATGCGCGCCAGCGATTTGCCGCCCAGTCCGCGTCCGTGAAGCCGGGCGATGAAGCGCCGGATCTGATGAATCTGCAGGTCGTGCAGCGCTGTTTCTTGTGTCAGTTCCAGCAACACGCGCACATCATGCCCATACCCTTCGGCGGTATGCGGCGAAAGACGCCGCTCCCGGATCAGATGCGACAGGAAGTCGGAGACGAAAGGATGCTCGGCCGGGGATTCTTCTTTGGCTGGAGACGGACTATCGCGAACGGACATCTACAAGAACCGCACGAGCGACGTACTGATCAATTCCCCCAGGCGCTTGAGGTACAGCGTGCCCATCCCGGGATAGAAGCGTTGCGGATCTTCGCTTGCCAGCGCCAGCAGGCCGAATACTCTGTCCGTACGCAGGGTAATGTAGGCAAACGACTTCAGCAGGCCGCCGGCTTCGCCGAACCACTCGGCGGTTTCGAACATGAGCTTGTGGCTGCAATACGGTTGATTGAGGCTGTCGGCGAATACCCTGACCTCCTGGCTGCTTGCCCCGAATTCCGGCAACGGCGGATGATCCCACTCGCTCCACAATCGGATTGTCACGTGCGGAACCGCGAAATCCTCCCGCAGATTGTAATAGAGCACCTGCAGCAAAGCTTCCAGGTTCGCAGGCTTTATCATCGCCAGTGCAGCTCGGTGCACGCGTTCGCCTATGGCGTCATTTTCCTCGCCGTACTCCACCAACTCGCGCAACTTCCCTTCCAGTATCTTGTTCTTTTCCCGCAGGCTGATGATCTGGCGTTCGGAGATCGGAATGGCCCGACCGCCATGCGGATGCGGTATCAAGATGTCTCCGATCATGTCGGCGTAGTGCTCGAAAAACTCGGGATGGTCCTTCAGGTAACGGGCAATGTCTTCAGGTCTCATTCTTTTCTCTATACCTCAATTTCACCTTCGAATACGGATTGCGCCGGTCCGGTCATCGACACCGGTTGCGCCCCGCCCGGCCATGCGATTTCGAGTACCCCGCCACGCGTGTCCACTTTCACCGGAGAATCCAGCAGCCCGCGCGCGATTCCGGCCGCCACCGCCGCGCAGGCGCCGGTGCCGCAGGACAGCGTTTCGCCGGCCCCGCGCTCGAACACGCGCAGCTTAATATGTCTGCGATCCACGATCTGCATATATCCGGCATTGACTCGCTCGGGAAAGCGCGGGTGGCGCTCGATCAACGGACCTTCGCCGGCGACCGGGGCGGCATCCACGTCGGACACGATCTGCACCGCGTGCGGATTGCCCATGGACAACGCGCTGATCTCGCGCGCACCGCCGTCGACTTCGAGCCGGTAAGTCGGCGAGAGGCGTTCTGCGACGAAGGGGATTCTGGCCGGCTCGAACTCCGGGACGCCCATGTTCACCGTAACACGGCCGTCCTGTTCCAGCCGCGGTTCGATGATGCCCGACCGCGTCTCCACGCGGATCGCGTTCTTTCCGGACAAACCTTGGTCGTGCACGAAGCGCACGAAGCAGCGCGCGCCGTTGCCGCACTGGCTGACTTCGCCGCCGTCCGCATTGAAGATTCTGTAATAGAAATCGGTGTCCCGGCTGCGCGCCGGCTCGACGACCAGCATCTGGTCGAAGCCGATGCCGAAATGGCGGTCGGCCAGCCGGCGGATGTTCGCGGCATCGAGCGTCAGCGGTGCGCGGGTGGCGTCCACGACGACGAAGTCATTGCCCGCGCCGTGCATTTTGGTGAATTTCAGTCGCACGGGAACCTCTTCAGGCGACAAGGGACTTGGACATGATGCAGTCGTCCATGAAAAAACCGTTGCCGATGTCCACTTTCACGGTCTTCGTCACTTCGAAGCCGAGGCGCCGGTAAGCGGCGACCGACCCATGGTTGTATTTGTTGACCTGAAGAGTCAAACTGTCCATGCCTTGCAGCCTGGCCGCCTTTGCCACCTGATCGATCAGAGCCGCGCCGTAGCCTTTGCCGCGGGCAAGTTGATGCACGTAGAGTTTGTCGAGTTTCATCGCGCGCGCTTCGGTCCCGCGCTCGTAGCTCGCGAAACCGCAAAGTTCGCCGCGCACTTCGAGTTTGTCCCACCAAGCTTCGCCGGCCTGCAGTTGCGTACGGATCGCGTCCGGCGAATAGCGCTGCGCCAGCATGTATTCTATCTGCTTGACGGTAATGATCCCCGGATAGTGCTGCATCCAGATTTCGCGCGCCAGCGCGCAAACCGGCGCAATGTCTGCATCGCGCACCGGGGAAATGCTGAAATCGAGCGTGCCGGCCATGCTCAGGTGCAAATCGTGTTGAGATCCGGATTGGCGAACATTCAGTAGAACCTAGGCTCGCCTGGCGGGCGCGTCTTGAACCGCTTGTGCACCCAGTAATACTGCTCGGGCATTTCCAGGACCCGCTCTTCGATGAACGCATTCATGCGGCGTGTGTCGGCCTCCACACTCTCGCCGGGACAATTCTCCCAGGCCGGATATATGCGCAGCACGTAGCCTTCTCCGCCGGGCAACTGGCGCACCACCACCGGCACGATGACGGCATCGGCAAGCCGGGCGAGCCGCGACAGCGCCGTGACGGTCGCTGTCTGAACGCCGAAGAACGGCACGAATATCGCGTCGCGCGGACCGAGATCGAGGTCGGGCGAAAGTTGCAGGCCCAAACCGTCCTTGAATCCGCGCAGCAGCGTCTTGACGCCCTCCTGCCGCGCTACCATGCGCGTGCCCGGAAACCGGCTACGCACGCGCACCAGGAATTCGTCGAAGACGCGGTTTTTCTGGTGGCTGTAAACCGCCATGCCCTTATAGTCCATCGACATGCGCAGTCCCTCCATCTCGATGCCGGCGAAATGCGGCACTAGGAAGATGATGCGCCGGTCGCCCCGGGCGCGTGCGTGCTCCTCGCCTTCGATGCGCACAATGCGCCGGATGCGCTCTTCGGATCCCCACCAGACGATACCGGCCTCGAAAAAACTTCTGCCGATAGCGCGGAAATGAGCCCGCAACACCACCTCACGGCGTGTTTTGTCCCATCCCGGAAAACATAGCGCCAGATTGGCTCGCGCCACTTCCCGCCGCTCGCGACCGAAGGCCATGAATGCGAGACCGGCGATCGCCCCGATGCGCGCCAGAATTGCGAGGGGAAGAAAGTGCAGCAGCCAGAACACGCCAATGGCGAGGCGAGTCAGCATCAGCCCTGCGCGTCTTTCGCAGCAGCGCTTGCGTCGGGAGGCGGGGCACCGGCCGGCACCTTGTAACGGTTGTAACTCCACAGATATTGCCCGGGCTTGAGTCGCACCATCTTCTCGATGGCCGCGTTCAGCACCCGTGGACCATTCTCGCGGTCCAGGGCCTCGTCTATTTTTGCAAAGCGAAGCACATAGCCCCGACCCCGCGGCAGCCGCTCGGCGATGAATATGATCGGTGTCGCACCGGTGGCTTCCACCAATCGTCCCACCAGCGTCATGGTATAGGCCGGCCTGCCGAAGAACTGCGTCCACACGCCCTCACCGAAGCTTGGCACCTGATCAGGCAGGATTCCCAGCGACTCGCCGCGCTTGAGACCTTTCAACAGAAGGCGCACACCGGACAAATTCGCCGGTGCCAGCATCACCTTGTCGCGGCCGCGCCCCGCTTCGATCAGCGGCTGCAGCATTTTCATTCTGGGAGGACGGTACAGTACGGTAATCGGAATGCGCTGAGCAAACCACAGCGCTGCGATGTCGAAACAGCCCAAGTGAGGCGTCAGGAACAGGATTCCTTTGCCGCGCCGTTGCGCCTCTTCGACCAGGTGCGCCGCCTCGCAGGACACGATCAACTTGATGGCATCGGGAACCGGGCGAAACCAGGCGGCAATCAATTCTGTCGACGCTTTACCGTTTTCGGCGATGTTTTCGTGCAACAAACGCTGATAATCGGCTTCATCGCGCCATAGTCTGCTTTGAAAGAGATTGTCGCGAAGCCGGAAAGCGTAGGAAGGGGAAACCAAGTAGACCAGCCAACCGAGCGTAGCGCCCGCCAGGTGAATCCACGAAAGCGGCAGCTTGGCCACCACCCGCAACAACCTTATGAGCATGAAGTTATTCGATTTCTTACTTTGTCTTTCGGCAGGCTTTTGCTATCCTGCACGACTTTCCTGATCGATTGCAGAGTGCCCGAAATGAGCGATTTTCTGTTCACATCCGAGTCCGTGTCCGAAGGTCATCCCGACAAAGTAGCCGACCAGATTTCCGATGCCGTGCTGGACGCCATCTTAACCCAGGACAAATTCGCCCGAGTAGCGGCAGAAACGCTGGTGAACACCGGCCTGGTGGTCATGGCCGGCGAAATCACCACCCATGCCGTGGTTGACTTCCAGCAGGTGGCGCGTGAAACCATCAAGCGCATCGGTTACGACAATACCGACTATGGCATCGATTATCGCGGCTGCGCCGTGCTGGTTGCCTACGACAAACAGTCGCCGGACATCGCACAGGGCGTCAACAAGGCACACGACGATCCGCTTAATCAGGGCGCCGGCGATCAGGGTCTGATGTTCGGCTATGCCTGCGACGAGACTCCGGTGCTGATGCCGCTGCCGATTTATCTGGCGCATCGCCTGGTCGAGCGCCAGTCGGAACTGCGCCGCGACGGGCGCCTGCCGTGGTTGCGGCCGGATGCCAAGTCCCAGGTCACCATCCGCTATGTCAATGGCAGGCCGGATTCCATCGACACGGTCGTGCTTTCCACCCAGCATTCGCCCGATATTGCCCTCGAAAACATTCGCGAAGCCGTGATCGAGGAAATCGTCAAGCCGGTGCTGCCGAAAAACCTGATCAAGGGCGCGATCAACTACCTGGTCAATCCCACCGGCCGCTTTGTCGTCGGCGGACCGCAGGGCGACTGCGGACTGACCGGACGCAAAATCATCGTCGATACCTACGGCGGCGCGGCCCCTCACGGCGGCGGTGCGTTCTCCGGCAAGGATCCCTCGAAAGTCGACCGATCCGCCGCTTATGCGGCGCGTTATGTGGCGAAGAACATCGTGGCCGCGGGGCTCGCGACCAGGTGCCAGATCCAGGTGTCCTACGCGATTGGCGTGGCCAAGCCCACCAGCGTGATGGTCACGACGTTCGGCACCGGCAAGATCGGCGACGAAAAAATCGCGCAACTGGTGCAGAAGCATTTCGACCTGCGACCCAAGGGCATCGTGGCCATGCTCGATCTGCTGCGCCCGATTTACGAGAAGACGGCGGCGTACGGCCATTTCGGCCGCGACGAACCCGAGTTTTCGTGGGAAAACCTGGACAAAGTCGAGTTACTCAAGTCGGAAGCGGGAATCAAGAAAGCCGTAATCGCCTGATCGACCGGCTTTCCGGGAACCTCCCGGCTCGCCTATAATTGCAATTCGCTGAGGAGCGCTGCGACCTTCCGTTGTGGACAGGCCAGGCTCAGCAAACGAACTAACGGCGCTCACAATCCCTGAACCGGTTGTGAGCGCCGTTGTCTTTTCGGCGCTCCGTTATAAGGAGAGTGTCGATGTCCGCTGTTCCCAGCCCGAAGAAATCCGGCGATTTCCACGTTGCCGATCTGGCCCTTGCCGACTGGGGCCGCAAGGAAATCCGCATCGCCGAGACCGAGATGCCCGGCCTGATGGCGATTCGCGAAGAGTATTCGGCGACCCGGCCGCTGCGCGGCGCGCGCATCACCGGCTCGCTGCACATGACCATCCAGACCGCCGTGCTGATCGAGACGCTGCAGGCGCTCGGTGCACAGGTGCGCTGGGCCTCCTGCAACATCTATTCGACACAGGACCACGCCGCCGCAGCGATAGCTTCCACCGGTACGGCGGTATTTGCGGTGAAGGGGGAAACCCTGGCCGAATACTGGGATTACACCCATCGCATTTTCGAGTGGCCGGCCGGCGCATATTCCAACATGATCCTGGACGATGGCGGCGACGCGACGATGCTGCTGCATCTGGGTACCCGCGCCGAGTCCGATATTACCGTGCTGAATAATCCGGGCAGCGAGGAAGAGATCGCATTGTTCGCGGCGATCAAGGCCAAGCTCAAGCAGGACCCGAAGTGGTATTCGACGCGCCTGGCCAAGATCAAGGGCGTTACCGAAGAGACCACCACCGGTGTGCATCGCCTCTATCAGATGCACAAGGACGGCAAGCTCGCCTTTCCGGCCATCAATGTGAACGACTCGGTCACCAAGTCGAAGTTCGACAACCTTTACGGCTGCCGTGAATCGCTGGTGGACGGCATCAAGCGCGCGACCGACGTGATGATCGCAGGCAAGGTTGCCCTGGTGTGCGGCTACGGTGACGTGGGCAAAGGTTCCGCGCAGGCGTTGCGGGCGCTGTCGGCGCAGGTATGGGTCACGGAGATCGATCCGATTTGCGCGCTGCAAGCCGCGATGGAAGGCTATCGCGTGGTGACCATGGATTACGCCGCCGACAAGGCCGACATTTTTGTGAGCGCCACGGGTAACTTCCATGTGATCACGCACGAGCACATGAAGAAAATGAAGGACCAGGCCATCGTCTGCAACATCGGCCACTTCGACAACGAGATCGACATCGCATCGCTGTCCCAGTACGAATGGGAAGAGATCAAGCCGCAGGTCGATCATGTGATTTTTCCCGCTATGGATGGAAGGCCGGCCAAGCGGATCATCGTCCTGGCGAAGGGCCGGCTGGTGAATCTGGGCTGCGGCACCGGGCATCCGAGTTACGTCATGAGTTCGTCGTTCGCCAACCAGACCATCGCCCAGATCGAGCTGTTCGTGAATACCGAGAAGTATCCGGTCGGCGTCTACACGTTGCCCAAGCATCTCGACGAAAAAGTGGCGCGTCTGCAACTGAAGAAACTGAATGCGCAACTGACGGAGCTGACGGATACCCAGGCCAACTATATCGGCGTAGACAGGAAAGGGCCTTACAAGACGGACCACTACCGGTATTGAGAGCGGAT
The DNA here is from genome assembly GCA_016194905.1 of Betaproteobacteria bacterium. Lineage (NCBI taxonomy): Bacteria > Pseudomonadati > Pseudomonadota > Betaproteobacteria > Betaproteobacteria bacterium. Next base: position 108,632 of record JACQAP010000019.1, on the reverse strand, counting down.
GCGTAAAGGGTGAGCGAACTGGGAACCCAGTTGGTGATAGCACCGGAGCTGACCTACGCCGTCGACTCGACTGATGTAGAAGCCCTGATGGATCGGGTTTTTCGTCTGATCGCAGGCCTGATAACTTCAAATAAAGCGGTGAACAAGTTTTGACCCCCTCACCTCTTATGGCCGAAGGCCGGTATCCCGCGGGCACCTCTCACTCCTCCCGCGTTTTCTCATTCGAATTCTTTCCGCCGAAGACGCCGGAGGGCAAGGCGAAGTTGCGCGCCACCTGGCAGCAACTCGCGCAGTTGAAGCCGCGCTTCTTTTCTGTGACCTTCGGGGCTGGCGGATCCACGCAGCAAGGCACGCTGGACACCGTGCTGGAAATTCGCGCCGCGGGTCAGAACGCCGCGCCGCATCTTTCTTGCGTGGCTTCGAGCAAAGCGGAAATCGCGGCCACGTTGTCGCGCTACCGGGAAAGCGGTATCCGTCATGTCGTCGCGCTCCGCGGCGACATGCCATCCGGCCTGGCTTCCGGCGGCGAGCTCAGATATGCGAACGAGTTGGTGACGTTCATTCGCGAGACGACCGGCGACTGGTTCCAGGTCGAGGTGGCCTGCTATCCGGAATACCATCCGCAGACCCGCAACGCTGCCGACGAGCTGAAGAATTTCAAACGCAAGATCGATGCTGGCGCAAACTCGGCGATCACACAATATTTCTACAATCCGGATGCCTATTTCCGGTTCGTCGACGAATGCGCGGCTGCCGGGATTACCGTCCCGATCGTGCCGGGTATCATGCCGATCGGCAATTTTTCCCAATTGGCCCGGTTTTCGGATGCCTGCGGCGCGGAGATCCCGCGCTGGATGCGTATCAAGCTGGAAGGCTATCGCGACGACGCTGCGTCGATCCGCGCTTTCGGACTCGATGTGGTGACCGCGTTATGCGAAAAGCTGCTCGAAGCCGGCGCCCCGGGATTGCATTTCTACACCCTGAACCAGGCGGGGCCGGCCAGTACCATCTGGCAACGCCTCGGACTGTAAAAGCAGGTGAAAGGGAAAAGGGAAAAGGTCAAAGGTCAAAGGTGAAAGTGGAGAAGCGAAGGGCGGCGGTTGCCGTTGCTTTTGAATTTCACTTTTCTCTTTCACCTTTCCGCTGTCTTTTTTTGTAGACTGCGCGCGTGCCGCACCTATCTGCAAAACCGCTCTTCCTGCTGCTTGCCGCGATTGTGGTCGCGGCCCTCTTGGAGTTCTCCTGGCTGAACTGGCTGCGTTCCGCCGAAGCGCGTTTTTCCGACCTCTTCGTCGCCGCCCAGGCCGGGAAGATCAAACCGGACCCGGACATCGTGGTCGTTGCCGCAGACGAACACAGTCTCGATCAACTCGCCGACTATGCCGGACGCTGGCCATGGCCACGCTCGGTGCACGGCGAATTGGTGCAGGGCATTGCGGCGCAAAAACCGCGCGCCATCGTGTTCGACATCATGTTCTTCGAGCCGGACATCTATCGGCTGGATGCGGACGAGTTGTTCAACAAGGCAGTTGCACGCTACGCCAACGTGTTCTTCCCAACCGTGCGTCAGGATCCCGCGGGCGATCCGTACGGCGTGCCGATCGCGGAAATGCAGGCCGCGCTCGGCGCATTCTCCGGCCCGCAGGCGGACCAGAACGCCATGCTGAATGTCGGGTTGCCGAAGGCGCTGATTCCCGAGAACTGGCGTCTCGGCACCATCGATTTCCTCGCCGACGCGGACGGCATCGGCCGCCGCTACTTCGTCTACCAGAATGCCTACGGCTGGAAAATTCCCTCCTTGCCGGCGCGGGTGGCGCAGGATCTTGGCATGGCCGTACCGGATACCGGATCCATCCTGCTCAGTTGGCCCGGCGGAAAGGCCGGGCGCCCGCATGTGTCCTATTCCGATCTGTACATCGATTTCAACAGCCAGCAGCGCAAGCGCGATCCTAATGAGTTCAAGGACAAGATCGTCGTCATCGGTGTGACCGCCAGCGGGTTGCACGACATACGGCCAACGCCGGTGGGCTCGTTGTACGACGGCATTGATATCCTGGCCGGCGCGCTGGACAACCTCAAGAACCGGAATTATCTGCACCAGGTCCCGGCGATATGGCCAGCGGCGATTATGCTGGCGCTGCTGGTTCTGTTGTATGCAGGATTCCGAGCGCACCTGCATACGTTGAAACTCGGCGGCGCACTGTTGCTTGTTTCGGTGGTCCTCGTGGCTGCGCAGTATGTCGCAATCGGCAAGCTGCTGTTAGTGCCCATGCTGCGGCCATTGCTGTTTGCCCTGGTTTTCTTTTTCATCGCGGCGCTCCAGGAATATCTGCGCGAGAGGCGCGAACGCGAGCAGGCGGTCAGGGAATTTTCACGGTTCGTCAATCCGCATGTGGTCAAGGAATTGATTGCCCACGGCGGACTTTCGCGCGAAGGCGAAAGCCGCCAGGTCACTCTGCTGTTCTCCGACATACGTGGATTCACTACGCTTTCCGAATCGCGTACTCCACAGGAGGTGGTCAGCCTGCTCAATCGCTATTTCAGCCGGCAGGTGGAAGTGATTTTTCGTAACGGCGGTGCGCTCGACAAGTTCATCGGCGATTGCATCATGGCCATCTGGGGCGCGCCGCTCGACGATGCCAAGAATGCCGAGCACGCAATCCAATGCGCGCTGGAGATGGCGGATACACTGGATGCGTTCAGGAAAGATCTCGACGACCGCGGCGCAGATTTCGATGTCGGAATCGGCATTCACTCGGGACCCGCGGTCGTCGGCTTGATCGGCTCCGAGCAACGGCGCGAATATACCGCCATCGGCGATACGGTGAACCTGGCGAGCCGGGTCGAGGGTCTTACCAAAGGCGTGGCGCGGATTCTGGTATCCGAAGACACCATGCGCCTGTGCCCGGACGCCTTTGACTTTGTTCCGCGTGGACTCTATAAAGTGAAAGGCAGGACGCAGGAAGTCGCGTTGTTCGAACCGAAGAGGAAAGTCGCCCTATGAGAACCCTGGCACGGCTGGTTGCCCTGCTGGCGTTGCTGATTCCGACGGCGTACGCGGCGGAAACCGGCTACACGCTGAAAGCCACCGAGCTGAAGGACAAACCCTTCCTCGATGCCGATACGGTCGCCACGCTGCCAGAGAAGACGACGGTGGAAATCGTGATGCGCCAGGGCGCCTGGATGCAGATCAAGGCCGCCGACGCCCGACAAGGCTGGATACGCATGCTGTCTGTGCGGCTCGGCAGCCCTGACCAGAAGCCGCAGAGCGGCGGCAACCTGCTGTCCGCGCTCGGCATCGGCAATCGACCGCGCCCGGCGACAACTTCCACGGTCACCACCGGCGTGCGCGGCTTCTCCGAGGAAGATCTTGCCAAGGCCAAGCCGAATGCCGCGGAAGTGGAAAAGATGAAGAGCTTCGCAGCCACGACCGCGGAAGCCGCCAAGCTCGCCGAGAGCGGCAAGCTCGCGACAAGACCGGTCGCCTACTTCGATGAGCGCGGCAAGCCGCTCAAGGAGAAGAAATGAGCGCCCTCAGGCTGGTGGTACCCGCATTGATCGCCGCAGTCGTACTCGGCGGCTGCAAATCCGGCGGTGGGTTCGACATGAAAAACGTGGATATTGGCTCGGTCGTTAAGAGCGTCGGCAATCTGCGTGAAGTAAAGGAGCCCGAGGAAATCCAGATCGGCCAGAGCATGACTGAAACGCTGCTGGGCGCCCGCCCGCTGTACGACGATCCGGAACTGCAACACTACGTGAACGAAGTCGGCCTGTGGGTGGCCCAGCAATCGGAGCGCCCGAACCTGCCCTGGCATTTCGGCGTCAACGATTCGGACCACATCAATGCGTTTGCCACGCCCGGCGGCTACATCATCATCACCAAGGGCATGATGAAGCAGCTGCGCAACGAAGCCGAACTGGCCGGTGTGCTCGGCCACGAAGTGGCGCACGTGAACCAGAAACATCATCTGAAAGCGCTGCGCAAATCTGCATTCGCAAGTCTGCTCGGCGAAGGCGTGGCGGCCGCAACCGACAACAAGCACGCCGAGCTGGTCAAGAAGCTGGCTGGTCCGACCAAGGAACTGTACGCACGCGGCCTGGACAAGTCCGATGAGTTCGAAGCCGATCGCATGGGCGTTGTCCTTGCAACCCGCGCGGGTTACGACCCCTACGGATTGCCTGCGGTGTTGACCACGCTCGCCAGCGCGGACCCCAAGGACACGTTCCTGACGTTGCTCTACAAGACCCATCCGTTGCCCCAGGCGCGGCTCGACCAGCTTGCGCCCGGACTCACGACGCTCGATTCGATCAAGGCGCCGCAGAACGCGACCCGCTTCCAGCAGTACACCAGGAAATTGCAGGTCGCTGCCCAATAATTCTCGGCCGCCTTCATGCGAAGCCGGATATTTTTTCCGCTCCTGCTCGCAACGCCGACGTTCAACACCGATGCCGGCGATACCGGCTACGCGCCGAAGGCGATCGATCTGCTCGACCGCCCCGCGGCCGACGGAAAACCTGTCGCCAAGCTCGCAAAACAGCAACCGGTCGAAGTCGTCAGCCGCAGCGAGTTCGACAAGCTCAAACGCTTCAGCGTCGCCGCCAGGGATGCCAGCGGTTTTGCGCGGTCCGCCGGACTCAAGCCGCGCAAGCAGGATTACCTCGAGGACAGCGACTACCTGTCGATGGATCAGTTACCTGACGATTTCTTCGATGAATAGGCTCGCCGCCACGATCGTCTTGGCTGTTATCGGTGTGGCCGGCTGCATGGTTTCGCGTGGCCCGTCGCAGGAGCAGATCCAGGCGCAGCAGGAAATGATGAAACAGCAGATGCGCGCCGGCACCGATCAGCTGGAAGCGCAAATGCGCCAGATGCAGGCGCAAATGGAAGCCGCTCAGGATCCGCCGCCGCGAGCGACGGCGGCCGAGGGCACGGGCAAGGACGATGCGGGGCAGCGCGCGGAGCAACTGCGGGCCGCGCGCGAGCAGGCGAAGGCAGCGAAGCAAGAGAACGACGAGATAATGCGCAACCTTCGCAAAGATCCGGAGACGGCGAAGGCCCTCGCCGAATCGGAAAGGGAACACAAGGATTTCATGCGCGCGAATCCGTCCGGCGTGCAGTTGCAGTTCAATCTCGGCGATCGCGAGGAAGCTTCGCTGGGACTGGAAATGGTGCCGGCGCTGATAGGAGAACAGAAACTGCTCGAGGATCCGGCGTTGCTGCGGTATCTCAACAGCGTCGGCATGTGGGTGGCGCAGCAGTGCGAGCGGCCGGGCCTGCCCTGGCAATTCGCCGTGATCGATGCCGATGCGGTGAATGCCTTTGCCGTGCCCGGCGGCTATGTATTCGTGACCCGCGGCATGCTGGCCCTGCTCGGGACCGAGTCCGAACTGGCCGGTGTGCTCGGACACGAGATTGCGCGCGTGCGGAGAAAGACACGCTGGGCGATGTCGGCAACGAGCGTTACCTTGCGGCCACGCGCTCGCTGCGCGACCAGGGAAACTGATCGTGTCCAAACATGCGCTGCTTGCAGGCGCTGGCGGTCTGGTCGGAGCTCTTCGCGTCAGGCGACGGCGCGCACCGGTTGCAAGCGCGACGGATGGGCGGCGTAGGCGTGATAGGCCGCGGCTTCGGCTTCGCCGAACCTGACGTTCACACCCATGTCGGTGAACACAGTCTCCAGCGCGCACAGGCTGAGCATCACGTTCTCCATCTTGCAGGAATAACCCATGAGGCCGAAGCGCCAGATCTTGCCGGCGAGGTCACCCAGTCCTGCGCCGATCTCCAGGTTGTAATCCAGCAGCAGACGGCGGCGCACTTCCTTCTCGTCGATGCCCTGCGCCACGGTTACCGCATTCATCTGCGGCAGCCGGTAGGCTTCTTCCACCAGATACTTCAGGCTCAGCGTCTCCAGGCCGGCTTTCAGCGCCAGATGATTGCGCTGATGGCGGGCCCAGGCATTCTCCAGGCCTTCCTCGCGCAACATCAGCAACGATTCGTGCAAGGCGTACAGCGCGTTTGTCGGCGCGGTGTGGTGATAGGTGCGATTCGTGGCGCCCCAGTAACCGAGCAGCAGGTTCATGTCCATGAACCAGCTGTGTACTTTGTCGCCGCGGGTTTTCACCCGTTCGACGACACGTTCATTGAAGGAAATCGGCGACAGGCCGGGGGTGCAGGACAGGCATTTCTGGCTGGCCGAATAGACCGCGTCGATGCCCCATTCGTCGATGAGCACGGGCGTGCCGCCCAGCGACGTCACCGCGTCCATGATGGTGAGCGCGCCGTGCTTGCGCGCGACCTCCGCCAGCGTCTTGGCATCCGAGGCGACGCCGGTCGAGGTTTCGGCGTGCACGAAGGCGAGCGCCTTGGCATCCGGATTGGCTTTGAATGCGTCTTCGACTTTCTGCGGACTCACCGGGGTGCCCCAGCGGTCTTCCACCACCACGGCCACGCCGCCGCAGCGCTGCACATTCTCGATCATGCGGCCGCCGAACACGCCGTTGCGGCAGACGATGACCTTGTCCCCCGGGCTGACCATGTTGACGAAGCACATCTCCATGCCGACCGAGCCGGGGCCGGAGACCGGGAAGGTCAGCGCATTGTTCGTCTGGAAAGCGTAACGCAGCAGTTCCTTGAGTTCTTCCATCATCTCGACGAACACCGGATCGAGGTAGCCGATGGTCGGCTTGCCCATCGCCGAGAACACGCGCGGATGGATTTCCGAAGGACCGGGCCCCATCAGATGGCGTTGCGGCGGATAGAAGGAATTGATCTTTCTCTTCGGAGCGTAATCTTGGCTGGACATGGTTTTCCCCGGCAGGAGGATTAAGGTCTGAAACACGGCTGCGGCGCCGCAGGAAGACGCGAAGTGTACAAGACCCGGGGGGTACCGGCCAAGCTGGCCTGTGCAAAAAACAGGCAGCCAAGGAGGGCGTGGCGGTCCTGGCATCATGCACCAGGCCGGCCGCGACTCTCCCCTTCGATTGTTTCAGATGAAGCCTAGACTCACGTTCTGCCGAAGGCGGCACTCACTATTCAGTGTCGGAAATAAGACCGGAAGCCGGCTTGCTCGTAATAAGGCGTCCATGACCGGTTGCAAAGATCGATGCGACGACACCCGGCACCCCCCGCCTAGTTGGCCGATTTGACGACCGGAAACTGGATCAGACGGGCAGAGAAGTCCTCGTCATCGAAGGCAATGTCGCCGTCCTGATAAGCCTCGGGCTGGGTCTTCAGATTGGCGAAGTCAAACTGGTGCGGGTCGAGCAGATGGGAGGGCGAGGTCCGCTGGAGGCTGGCAAACATGGTTTCCAGGCGGCCGGGGAATTTCCTTTCCCACTCCTGCAGCATGTTCTTCACGACCCGGCGTTGCAGGTTGTCCTGCGAGCCGCACAGGTTGCAGGGAATGATCGGGAATTCGCGCAACTTCGCATATTCCTCGAGATCCGGTTCCTTGCAGTAGGCGAGCGGACGAATCACGATGTGCTGGCCATCGTCGCTGATCAGCTTCGGCGGCATCGCTTTCAGCCGCCCGCCGTGGAACAGGTTCAGGAAGAAGGTCTCGAGGATGTCGTCGCGATGGTGGCCGAGCGCGATCTTGGTGGCGCCAATTTCCTTGGCGACACGATACAACGCGCCACGCCGCAGACGGGAGCACAGCGAGCACATGGTCTTACCTTCGGGGATGACGCGCTTGACCACGCTGTAGGTATCCTGCTCGATGATGCGAAACGGCACGCCGATCGAAATCAGGTAGTCCGGCAACACCTCGGTTGGAAAGCCGGGATGCTTCTGGTCGAGGTTCACCGCCACGATGTCGAAGTTGATCGGCGCGTGATTCTTCAACGACAGCAGGATATCGAGCAGCGCATAGCTGTCCTTGCCGCCGGACAGGCAGACCATGACCTTGTCGCCGTCGTGGATCATGTCGAAATCGGCAATGGCTTCCCCCACCTGGCGGCGCAGCCGCTTGGCGAGCTTGTTGCCCTCGTACACCTGTTTCTGCAGCGTCGTCATTTACCTGGTACGGAAAATCTCGAAACCCACGGATTCGCAATCCGGATACACATCCAGTTTTTCGCTGGAAACCCGGGCGGCCAGAACACCCGGCCTCGCCAGGCAGATTGCCAGGATTTTCTCGCAGAACGTTTCCTGCAGGTTGAAGTGGCCGCTGTCGGCCAGCGCGGCGATTTCCCTGCGAACGAAGTCATAGTCTACCGTTTCGTCGATATGATCGCGCTCCACCTTGCCGTCGGGATCGATATAAAGATCCACATTCACGATGACCCTTTGTCTGGCCTGCTTCTCGAAATCGTGGATGCCGATGGAGAGTCGGGTCTCGAAGTTTTTCAGGAAGATCCGGCGTGCGCGGCCCAGTCCGGTTGCCGCGGCCATGTCCGTCGACGTTCGCGGGTTCAGGAAGCGGGCAGTCATCGGCTGTTACCGGTTTCGAACTGGACATCACGACGCGATGGCCATAAATGCTGGCCGCCGTCGACCACGATCGTCGTGCCGGTCAGCGCCCCGGTGTTGACCACGAAGCGGACCGTGTCGGCGATGTCTTCCACGTCCGAGCTGCGTCCGAGGGGCGCCATGCGATGGGCGCGCGCAAAACCGTCCGCGGTTTGCTCTGCGCTCACCAGCGTGATGCCGGGCGCCACGCCGCACACACGCACTTTCGGCGCCAATGCCATGGCGAGCACGCGCGTCGCACCCTCGAGTCCGATCTTTGCGATGGTATAGGAAAGGAAATCCGGATTCAGGTTGAACACTTTCTGATCCAGCAAATTCACGATGCAACCGGTGACGCCATCGGGAATTCGCGCCGCAAACGCTTTGGCGAGCAACAGCGGCGCACGCAGGTTTACATCCATGTGGCGCTGCCATTTATCGGCGTCGAGACTGGCCAGATTGTCGTACTCGAACAGGGCGGCGTTGTTGACCAGGCAGGTCACCGTGCCCAGCGCGCGTTCGCATCCGGCGATCAGGCCCGATAACTGGTCTGCGTTTCCGAGATCACAACGAACGGCGACTGCTTTCACGCCGAGCGCCGAAACTTGTGTTGCCAATGCCTCGGTCTCGGCCTGTGAGCGGTGAAAGTGCAACGCCAGGTCCCAGCCATCGGCCGCCAGTCCGAGCGCGATCGCCCGGCCTATGCGCTTGCCGGCCCCGGTAACCAATGCTGCCCGTTGCTTGCTGTGGGCCCGACTCATGTTGTCCTGAAAGTTGCACCACGGGGCGCAGCTGTTGTTGAATGGGGATTGTAGCCCAACCACTTCACGTTTCCCCCTTGCCGACCCCCCATTCCGGTCCGGATCTGCCTGTGCCGTCCGACGATGCGCGCCGTCACAGCGCCCGGCTGACGGAAACCATCCGCAAAGAAATCGAAGCCGGCGGCGGCAGGATCGGTTTCGCGCGCTTCATGGAGTTGGCCTTATACGCGCCCGGACTAGGCTATTACGTCGCCGGCGCCGCCAAACTCGGCGACGAGGGCGACTTTGTCACTGCACCGGAAATCTCGCCCCTGTTCGGCAGGACGCTGGCGCGGCAGATCGCGGAGCTTCTCGGGCGCACCGGGGGCGACATACTGGAACTTGGCGCGGGTTCCGGCGTCCTCGCGACGGACGTGCTCCGCGAACTGCGCAACCTCGATCGCCTTCCGCAGCGCTACTTCATCCTGGACATTAGCCCCCAACTCGCGCAGCGCCAGAAACGCACGATGGAACAGCGCTTGCCCGAACTGGCAACCCGGATCGAATGGCTCACGGCATTGCCGGAAGATTTCGCGGGGGTGGTCATCGCAAATGAAGTGCTCGATGCGCTGCCGGTGCATCTGGTTGCCTGGCGTCAGGACGGTTTATACGAACGTGGCGTGGGCTGGAGAGACGGCTTTGTCTGGTCGGAACGGCCTTTGCCACCGGGCGCCCTGCGCGATGCGGCCGAAGCGGCTGGCGCCGAGGCGGAAACCATCAGCGAAATTTCGCTGACTGCCCCCGCGCTGGTGCGCACCTTGTCCGATTCTCTTCGCAAGGGCGCAGTGCTGCTGATCGACTATGGTTTCGGCCGCCGCGAGTATTACCATCCGCAACGTTCCCAAGGAACGTTGATGTGCCACTACCGTCATCGCGCGCACGACGACCCGTTCTTCTTGCCCGGTTTGCAGGATCTGACTGCGCACGTCGATTTTACCGTTGTGGCGGAAGCCGGCATCGATGCCGGACTGAAGTTGCTCGGCTATACCACACAGGCGCAGTTCCTCATCAATAGCGGAATTACACAACTGTTGGAACAACAGTCCGGGGATGCGGCGGCCTCCCGATTCGCGCTCACCGTGGGCGTACAGAAACTGCTGTCCCCCGCTGAAATGGGCGAGCTGTTCAAGGTGATTGCCCTGGGTCGCGGCATCGACGGCCCGCTGATCGGCTTCGCCTCCGGCGACAAGTCGCGGTTGCTATGAAACACCAGCGCCAAGAACATTTGCCACAAAGGATACGGAGATCACAGAGGAAACCAGGCTGCGGAAATCCCCATGGGTTTGCCGACGAAGCCGTTTGTAATTTTGGGTGGACTTGCGTAAGGTTGCGCGTCGTTTGAACTTCGTATTTCTCTGTGGTCTCTATGCCCTCGGTGGCTAGACAGGTCTTTTCGCAATGCATATCCATATCCTAGGCATCTGCGGCACTTTCATGGGCGGAATCGCCGTGATCGCCAGGCAGGCCGGTCACAAAGTGACCGGCTGCGACGCCAACGTCTATCCGCCGATGAGCACCCAGTTGCAGGCGCAGGGCATCGAGCTGATCGAGGGCTTCGATTCCCGGCAGATCGACTTGAAACCGGATCTGTTCGTGATCGGCAACGTAGTGTCGCGCGGCAATCCGCTGATGGAGGAGATCCTAAATCGCGGTCTTGCGTTCACTTCCGGCCCGCAATGGCTTTATGAGAACCTGTTGCGCGGGAAATGGGTGCTGGCCGTGGCCGGCACCCATGGCAAGACCACCACTACGTCGATGCTGACGTGGATACTTGAGCACGCGGGATTGAATCCCGGCTTCCTGATCGGCGGCGTACCGCTGAATTTCGGCATCTCCGCGCGCGCCACGGACTCATCGTTTTTTGTCATCGAAGCGGATGAATACGACACGGCGTTCTTCGACAAGCGCTCGAAGTTCGTCCATTACATGCCGCGTACCGCCGTCCTCAACAATCTGGAGTTCGATCACGCCGACATCTTTCCCGACCTCGCCGCGATCGAGGCCCAGTTTCATCATCTCGTGCGCACCGTGCCCGGCAACGGCCTGATCGTCGCCAATGGCCGCGAGCAGAGCATGCGGCGCGTGCTGGTAAAGGGTGTCTGGAGCAAGGTCGAATGGCTGGGCATGGAGGAAGGCTGGACCGCGAAGCCGCGCGATGAGCACGCCTTTGACGTGTTCTTCGAAGGCGGGCCGCGCGGCACGGTAAGCTGGGAGCTGCTCGGGGAGCACAACCGCCACAATGCGCTGGCGGCCCTGGCGGCGGCGCGCCATGCCGGCGTGCCGGTGACCAAGGGCATCGACGCCCTGGCGGAATTCAGGAACGTAAAGCGCCGGCTGGAGATGCGGGGCTCGGTGAACGGCATCACGGTGTACGACGATTTCGCTCATCATCCGACCGCGATCGAAACCACGATCGCGGGCCTGCGCAGCAAGGTGCGCGGCGCGCGTATCCTGGCGGTGCTCGAGCCGCGCTCGAACACCATGAAAATGGGTGTGATGAAAGATGCGCTTGCGGGAAGTCTGGCGGCCGCCGATCTGGTGTTCTGCTACACCAATGGGCTTGGCTGGGATGCGCAGCCGGTGCTGGCGCCGCTCGGTGCGAAGTCGAAATGTTTCGACAACCTCGACACGCTGGTCCGCGCCGTAGCTGGCGCAAGCCACGAAGGCGACCATATCCTGGTGATGAGCAACGGCGCCTTCGGCGGCGTCCACGCGAAGATTCTGGAGGCTCTGGCGAAGTAAGCCTTTCACTGAAGTGAAAGGCATAAAGGGCGTTGACACAGAGGGCGCAGAGGAAAACCAGGAGTACGCAGAGGCAAACGAATACAAAATTTCGATGAACTTCGGGGCTTCAGATTACGCGAGAGCCCCACCTTACATATGGCGTCGTAATTCTAAAGTCCTTCTTCGTGCCCTCTCTTTTCTTCTCTGCGCCCTCTGTGTCAACGCCTTTGACCTATTCTGTTTCCGGGATCTAAGTGGTCCAGAGATTTTTCGGAACCAGGCAGTGTACGGTCTTTTTCGACTCGGCGATGTCGCCCAGCCGGGAATCCATGGTCAGGCTCATCAGCGAGTAGGCGTCGATGGTTGACATCTTTTTGCGTTCGGCGATCTGCTCGATCATTGCGAACGCTGCTTCGTTCATGGCGGTCTGCAGGTCGGGCGATGAAGCGCTGGTGGCAAAGTAACGCGGCGTTTCCCTGAGTGGGCGCACAGCGCGCTTCAGCTTCACGCCTTTCTTCGGGATCATGCAGAACACGCCCTTCATCTGGTTCACCACCTCGGCGTTGCGGCAGTCGTAGCGCGTAGCCATCCATTCCTCGGTTTTCTCCGGGGCGATGTCCTGCGTCTCTGCCAGGAAGGTCCTGGTCTCCGTCTTCAGGATTTCGAGCGCCTTGTTGAGGTCGCGGTCGTAGCCCACCGTGAGCCAGTGCGTGGGCGTCTCGATGCGCGGCCAGGCGATCGGTGTGCCTTTGATCACTTCGATGTGCAGCCGCAGTTCATTGAACGCGGTCTCGATCGCCGTCAGATTGATCTCGCCGTTGCCTTGCGCGGCATGCGAGTCGCCGCTCCACAGGAGCGCTCCCTCGACGAAAACCGGCAGATAGACCGTTGTCCCCTCGATCATTTCACGCACGTCCATGTTGCCGCCGAAGGGACCGGGTGGCACGGTGCTGTAACGGCCCGGTTCCGCCCGTGCGACCCCGAGTACGCCGGGGAACGGTCGCAGGGGCACCCGAATACCGGGGGCGAACTGCGTGCTGGCGCGTTTCAGATCGAAGTAAAAGTAACGCACCTGGCCAACAGGAAAACGTTCGGGAAACTGGCCGAGACCCAGTTCGCCCGGGAGATTCCAGTTCGCGCCATAACTCCTCGGCACGATGCATTCGATGCGGATCTTCAGCGTATCGCCGGGCTCGGCTTCCTCGATGTAGATCGGACCGGTGATGGTGTGCGGGCCGCGACCGGGATAGGCGAGCCGCAATTTGGTGATGTCCTCGATCGATACGCCGGGCAAAACCTGGTTGGCCGCGGCCATCAGGGTTTCCATCGCAACGCGGTCGCCGGAGCGCAGCCTCAGGATCGGCGGCTGGGCGTTGTCGAACCAGCCCCATTGCGTAGTCTCGGGCGTTGCCGGCAAAACGTATACATCGCCGAGCTTTGCTCCGACCGGCATGTTGGGTCTGGCCTCTTCCTCTGCGCGCACGACATCCGGCAGCCATGGCGCACTCGCAACTGCGCCGGACTGCAGGAGGAATCGCCTGCGGGAATCGTTTTTCATCGGGAGTTTCTTCCTAGCGTGATACTACTCTGGGCGCATGGTTGTTGTAATCAGGCGACTGTTGATCTCGCAGGAGTGGCAAGCGGCGTGCCATGCGAAAACCCGGTGGTCGCGCCGTTTTCGAGGTCAAAGCGCGGTTTCTTTGTGCGTCCGCAAGCCCTCGGGCACAATACCGGTGCAACGGAAATCGTCCATGATCGTCTACATCCACGGCTTCAACAGCTCTCCGTCCTCCCACAAGTCGAACCAGTTGCGCGAGCGGCTCGCGGCAGTCGGCCGCGAGAACGAATTCGCGTGCCCGGCTCTGCCGCACTGGCCGCAGGAAGCAATGGCATTGCTCGAACGCGAAGTGGCCGGCGTTCCGGAGGAGAAGATCACGCTGGTCGGCAGTTCGCTGGGTGGGTTCTATGCAACTTATCTCACCGAAAAACGCGGCCTGCGCTCGGTGCTCGTCAATCCCGCGATCACGCCACACGTAGGCTTGCGCACCCGTCTCGGCCCGCAGAAGAATCTCTACACCGGAGACGAGTACGTGCTGACAGAAGAGCATCTGGCGCAGCTTGCCGTGCTGCATGTGGCGAAACCGGCAAAGATGGATCGCTATCTCCTGATGCATACGACCGGGGACGAATTGCTCGACTGGCGCGTTGCGGTCGACCACTACCACGGCTGCCGGCAGGTCATCGTGCAGGGAAGCGATCACGGCTTCAGGGAATTCGGCGATTACATGGACATCGTCCTGGAATTTGCAGCCTAGGGCTCGCGTATAATCGCGCCCTGCTCCTACGCCTCACTCCTCACCGGCGCAGCACATGAATGTTTTTTTCGAAGAAGACGGCGCCTTCAAGGCCGGCACCGTGCTTGCCGACAACAATACCTCGCTGCAGGTCGAGAACCAGCACGGCAAGCGCACCAAGGTGAAGGAAGGCGCCGTGCTGGTCCGATTCGATCACATTCCCCTTTCGCAGTTCATGGCGGATGCGCAGAAAATCTCGGACGAGATTGATCCGGCATTCCTTTGGGAATGCTCGGGCGAAACCGAGTTTGCATTCGACCAGCTCGGAAAGGAATACTTCGGCCGCGAACCGAAGCCAGTCGAAAGCGCCGGACTGCTGATGCGCCTGCATGCGACCCCCACGCATTTTTACAAGAAGGGCAAGGGTCGCTACAAGGCCGCACCCGCCGATGCCCTGAAAGCGGCGCTGGCGAGTATCGGGCGCAAGAAAAAACAGGCCGAGCTGCAGGCACGCTTTGCCGAACAGCTCGCGCGCTTCGAGTTTCCGGAAGAACTCAGGCCTTTGCTGCCGCAGTTGCTCTACCAGCCCGACAAGGGTACGGTCGAGTTCAAGGCGCTGGAACAGGCCGCGGCGCAGACCCACCTGACCGTCGCGAAGCTGCTGGAACAAAGCGGTGCGCTGCCTTCCAGCCGCGACTACCACTTCGGGCGTTTCCTGTTCGAGTACTTTCCGCGCGGCACGGGTTTCGAACCGGAGCTGACGGCTGCAGGGCCGGGCGATCTGGAGTTGTCAGCGGTCGAGGCGTTCAGCATCGACGATGCGACTACAACCGAGATCGACGATGCTTTCTCGGTAACGAAGCTCGCGAACGGTCACTGGCAGGTGGGCGTGCATATCGCTGCGCCGGCCCTCGGTGTGCCGCCCGATTCGCTGCTGGATCGCGAGGCCGCGAAGCGGCTGTCGACGGTCTATTTTCCCGGCGACAAGATCACCATGCTGCCGGAAACCGTAATTGCGCAATACACGCTGTCCGAAGGCCACGACTGTCCGGCGCTGTCGATGTACGTCGAAGTAACGCCGGAACTGGACATTGCCGGATACCGCAGCGTAATCGAGCGCGTCAGGATCACGGCGAATCTGCGCCACGACAGCCTGGCGACGCAATTCAACGAAGAGCAACTGGCGGCGGGGCATGTCGATCACCGCTTCGGCGAGCAACTCGTCATGCTGTGGCGGTTGGCCACCAGACTGGAAAGGCAGCGCGGCAAGGAAGAACCCGCCATCGCCCGCGCCGACTACAACTTCTATTTAGACGACGATCGCATCAGCATCGTCGAGCGCAGGCGCGGCTCGCCGATCGACAAGGTCGTCTCGGAGATGATGATCCTGGTCAATACCGAGTGGGGGCGGCAGCTCGCGGAGAATGAGATCCCGGCGCTCTATCGCGCGCAGGCCGGCGGTAAGGTGAAAATGTCCACGATCCCGGCACCGCACCAGGGCCTGGGTGTGCCCCAGTACATCTGGGCCAGCTCGCCGTTGCGGCGTTACGCCGACCTGGTCAACCAGCGCCAGTTGCTGTCGCTGATAAGGAACGAGGCGCCCGCTTATCCGCTGCGGGACGAGCGGTTGCTCGTGATCCTGCGCGATTTCGAACTGGCTTACGACGCCTATGCGGAATTCCAGCGCGGCATGGAACGCTACTGGTGTCTGCGCTGGTTGATCCAGGAAGGCGTCAGCCTGACCGGTGCCGATGTACTGCGGGAGGAGCTGGTGCGAATAGACCGTATCCCTCTGGTGGCGCGCGTGCCCTCGATGCCGGCTTCGGCGCCCGGAAGCCGGGTGGAACTGGCCGTGTCCAACATCGATCTGCTGGAACTGACCCTGCACTGCGAGTTCAAACGGCCGCTCGAAACGCAATCGCGCTGACAGTTGCGCCGTAGTTATTTAGAATTGGCTTGAGCCCGATTCCTTCACAAGGCGAATTTGCCGGACACTTCGATCAACGCGTTTCCCGCACGAGGCGGTCTAGCCGCCGGCCTCACTGTCCCCCCGCCGCCTACCACAGGCGACATCCTGCCGATAACGCTGGCGGTTTCCGTTGTCTTGCACGCCATCGTCCTGCTGATCACATTCGCCCCGCCGGCATTCGACGGATCGAAGTTCGTGCCGCATCTCGACGTCGTGCTGGTCAATTCGAAGACATCATCGAAGCCGGTCAAGGCCGATGCGCTGGCCCAGGCCAACCTGGACGGCGGGGGCAACACCGAAGCCGAGCGGCGTGCCAAGTCCAATCTGCCGAAACTTCACAACGTCGAGCCGGCGCCAAATGTGCAACTCGCCTCCAGGCAGGTGCAGCGACTCGAAGAAGAGGCGCAGCGATTGCTGCAACTCTCGCAAGACACGCACTCGACCGCCGATTCGACCCGGCCTGCACCTGAGTTGCCGCGCGAAGCGAGATTGGAGGATCCGGCGGCCGAGCAGCAACGTCTGCGCATCGCGCAACTGGAAGCGGAGATCGCAAAAGAGTGGGATGAATATCAGAAGCTGCCCCGGCGCAAATTCATCGGCGCGCGTACCGAGGGTGTGGTCTACGCGGAATACGTGGACCGGTGGCGTCAGCGCATAGAGAAAATCGGTACGCAGTATTTTCCGGAGGAGGCCAGGCGGCGCAAGCTGTTCGCATCATTGGTGATGACCGTGCACATCAGGGCCGACGGCAGCGTGGAGAAGATCGAAATCGACCGCTCGTCGGGATACCGGTTGCTCGATAGCGCCGCCAGGCGCGCGGTGGATCTGGCGGCGCCGTTCCCGCCATTTCCCGCGGCGGTGCGCAAGGACTGGGATATCCTGAGCATCTCGCGCACCTTCAGCTACACGCGCAGCGACCTTGAACTGCTCGCCAACCCATGACCGATCGTTATGCCGTAGTCGGTAATCCGATCGCCCACAGCAAATCGCCCGAGATCCATGCGGCCTTTGCGCGCCAGACCGGCCAGGATATCGAGTATTCGAGATTACTCGCACCGGCCGACGGCTTTCGCGCGACTCTGGAAACGTTTCGTGCGGCGGGCGGCAAAGGCGTCAATGTCACCGTGCCGTTCAAACTCGAAGCGTTCGATCTTGCCGACGAAGTCTCGCAGCGCGCCAAGGACGCCGAAGCCGCCAATTTCCTGGAGTTCGAGGATGGCCGCATTCGCGCCGACAATACCGATGGTGTGGGATTGGTTCGGGACATCGTGCACAACCTCGGCTTCGGACTCGCAGCCAAACGCGTCCTGTTGATGGGCGCGGGCGGTGCGGCGCAAGGCGTGCTCACGCCTCTGCTCGAGCGCGAACCCAGCATACTGACGATCGCCAATCGCACCGTCGAGAAGGCATTGCGATTGGCCGATACTTTTCGCCGCAAAGCGGTTGCTGCGTCGAGCGTGCTATGCGGCCTGGGTTTCGACGAACTCGCCGGACATCACTTCGACCTGGTGATCAACGCCACTTCGACGAGCCTGCGGGGGGAGTTGCCGCCGCTGCCCGCCGACGCTTTTGCCGCCGGCGCACTTGCTTACGACATGATGTACGGCACAGGCCCCACGCCCTTTCTCGCGTTCGCTGCGGCGCATGGCGCAAAAACGTCCGACGGGCTGGGCATGCTGGTCGAGCAGGCGGCGGAATCCTTCCTGCTTTGGCGGGGCGTGCGTCCCGACACCGCGCCGGTCATCGCGCTGCTGCGCAATCCATGATCCGATGAAGCAGGTGTGGCGCTGGACGGCGCGCGTCGTGCTGCTTCTGATCGCAGCCGTGGTCGTCTATCAGTTCTGGATCTTCGGCAGCGTCGTATGGTGGATCTGGTTCAACCCGTCGACCAGCGCGTTCATGGAGGACCGCCTGGAAGTGCTGCAGCAGAAAAATCCGGATGCGGTTCTGCGGCACCAATGGATGCCCTATGATCGCATTTCGATCAATCTAAAGCGCGCCCTGATTGCCGCCGAAGACGCCAAGTTTCTCGACCATGAAGGCTTCGACTGGGAAGCGATCCAGAAGGCGTATGAGAAGAATCTCAGGAAGGGCAAAGTGGTCGCCGGCGGCTCCACCATCAGCCAGCAGCTCGCCAAGAACCTGTTCCTGTCCGGCAGGCGCACGCCCTGGCGCAAGGCGGAGGAAACGCTGATCACGGTCATGATCGAGAACGTGATGTCGAAGCGGCGCATCTTCGAAATCTATCTGAACATCATCGAATGGGGCAACGGCGTGTTCGGTGCGGAAGCCGCAGCGCGCTACTACTACGGCGTCAGCGCGGCAAATCTCGGTCCCGAGCAGGCCGCGCGACTGGCGGCGATGGTGCCCAAGCCGCGTTTCTACGACAACGTACGCGAGACGCCGCTACTGGAGCGGCGAACCGGCATCATCCTCGATCGGATGTACCAGGTGCAGGTACCGTGATCTGCCCGACCGTATAATCCGCCGCCAATATGCTGATTCACCCGCAATTCGATCCGGTTGCCGTTCATCTCGGGCCGCTGGCTGTTCGCTGGTATGGCCTGATGTACCTGCTGGCATTCGCCATGGTGCTGGTACTGGGGCGCTATCGCATCAGAACCCAGCCGTGGCGCGGCTGGAACCCGCGCAATCTCGACGACATGCTGTTTCTCGGCGTGATCGGTGTCGTCCTCGGCGGCCGGCTGGGTTACATCCTGTTCTACAAGCTCGCCGACTATTTGCGAGAGCCGTTGCATATTCTGTATGTGTGGGAAGGCGGCATGTCGTTTCACGGCGGCTTCCTCGGCGTGATCCTCGCGATGCTCTGGTTCGCGCGCTCGCGCCGGATAAGCTGGCTGGCCGTGACCGATTTCATCGCGCCGCTGGTCCCGCTCGGATTGGGCGCGGGACGCATCGGCAACTTCATCAATGCGGAACTGTGGGGGCGGCCGACCGACGTGCCGTGGGCAATGATATTCCCGAACATCGACAACCTGCCGCGGCATCCTTCGCAGCTCTACGAGTTCGCGCTCGAGGGACTGGTGCTGTTTGTCCTGCTGTGGTGGTTTTCCGGGAAGCCGCGGCCGACGGGTGCGGTGTCCGGCCTGTTTCTGCTGGGATACGGGATACTGCGCTTTGCGGTCGAATACACCCGCGAGCCGGACGGCTTCCTCGGGCTGCTTGCTTTTGGATTCTCGATGGGACAGTGGCTCAGCCTGCCGATGACATTGAGCGGCATCGGACTGCTGGTTTGGGCCTATCACAAAAAAACTAGTTGAGATCACCCTGTTTGCTGGGAGATTTGATCGCAAAAAAACTGCGCCGGTTCAGCAGGCGGCGGAAGTTGTTGAGCGACAGCAGGTGCGAATAGATTTTTTCCAATGCGCCGGCTGACATCAACCGCTGCAGTTGGTCGGCGGGCAGCGCTTCGAGCGTGGTCCGCGTTACCCGATGCATGCCCTCCAGTTGCATCGTAAATCCGTCGACTTCGGCCTTCATCGTGAAGGGTTCAAGCAGCTTCAGCTCGGCGATCAGCTGGCACAATGACTCGCAGCGAACGAGGTCCTGCTCGTAGTCGAAGATCAGCTTTTCCAGCACGGTCCACTGCGAGAGCGCCTGGCCGTCCGCATCGTAGAGCGGCTCGCCCGAGTCGTGCAAGGCACTTTCTTCGATGCAGACGATGCGTTCATTCTGCGGCTGGCCGTCGACCGTGACCCGGCTCATGCAGAACGGGTAACGGCGTACATAGGCGGGCAGATAAGCGCGCCGGTCCCACATGCCGTCGGTCAGAATGAACAGGTTCTGCATTACCTGCATTCCGAGCACTACCACCGCGTTGAATGTGTTGCCGTCGTCGCCGGTAACGAAGACGATCGGATAGTCGCGGCAAGCCGGTTCGAATTCCGACAGGCTCAGGGGCATCGCGTGCAGCCGGTGGAAAATCGCCGGCGTCTCCTCGGCCCGTGGCAGCAGAACCTTATGGTTCTTGAGCAACGGCGTGATCTGCTCGTAACCCAGCGGCGGGGCGATCTTCATCGGACGAGTCTCGTTTTTTCGCGATGTCATTTTCAGTATAATAACGCCGCACAGCACCGGCACGGCAATGCCGCCATATCCCGGGACGTAGCTCAGCTTAGGAGAGTCGCGTTCGCAATGCGAAGGTCGGGAGTTTGAAAACGACGTCAGGGAGTTTCAGTGCAGACTAATGCGCCTTCGGCGCGTTACGTCGGAACTACCAGCGGCTCGCGCAGGACGCCAACCAGCCCAAGCTTGGTGGTGGTCCCGAAACGCATGCGTTTCGGGATGGCGGGATCGCCTTAAGGCAATATCGACACAACCTCCTCGTCTCCTCCATGAAAAGGCTGAGCAGTTGTAAGATATGCTCCGGCGAATTGAAAGCGTAAACGAATACTGGGGACGTAGCTCAGCTGGGAGAGCGTCGCGTTCGCAATGCGAAGGTCGGGAGTTCGATCCTCCTCGTCTCCACCAAATAAGAAAGCCACCCCTGAGGTGGCTTTCTTATTTGGTGAGATGCAGGGGCAGATCGCACTCCCTCAGTTCGACCAGCGAGCATCGCTCGCGCCGGACGCCAGCATACCTCAAGTGCGATGGCGGTCTCGAAACGCATGCGTTTCGGCATGGCGGGATCGCAGAGGCAATGGGAGACACGGATATTGGCTTCGCGCGCCGCTCTTAACTCGCATAATAAGTTAGCCTCCGCCGCAACAAACATTTGGCGTGTTATCCCCTCGTCCCCACCAAAATCAAGAAAGCCACTTTCGGGTGGTTATTTGATTTTGGCACGTCGAGGAGAGAGCTTTTTGTGTAGTCGCTAAGTACAGGATAAGCGATGTCTACGTAGCGCATCAATTGCAGAACGACTTACAACGCAAAGGCACGATTTCTTCGCAGGCCGGTTCAGAACCGCAGAATTTTCAGGTCCCAGGAAAAGATTGCCCATGGTAAAGCTCTGCGCATACTCCCGGGTAGGATATTGGAGTGCCTTGATCAACGCCGCGAAAACCAGCGCGGCAGCGGCGGTTGCGACAAACGGGACGGAAGGGCGAAAGCCTTTCTCGGCGTCGACTCCAAGATTCTTCAAACCGGCCTCGGTCACGATGGAGCATATTGTTTTTCTTTCGAGCAAACGTTCTTTGAGCCATGCTTGCTTAGCGGGGGCAGCGGCGGCTACGTCTGCTTCGGTAAGAAGCCTCTGCTGATCTGACAATGCGGACGCCGGCAATCCTGTTAATTCTTCCTGAATTGCCTTGTGGTCGATGCCACGAACCTCAAACGCGCACCGCAAGCATGCGAGAGACCGAGAATCGATCCGATGTTCCACCACGGCGGCCCCGACATCACTGATTCCGCCGTCGATCATGAGGTCTGGCCATGCCAGTTGTGCATCGTGGCGCGCCTCTACGTCGTCAAGCCCGTTGAGAACGACGCGCGGTGCTAACGTTCGGACCTTTTCATCCCCGAGTGCATCTTTGACGAATGCGTGCTCCCCGGTTGCGCTCAGCCCGCTGTTAGCGGCCAGCCAAGACGCCAGTCGTGTCGCCTTATTGTGACCTATCCAACCTTCGGTCTCCAGCAGCACGCACGTGCCAAGATTTTCGTCGCCGTATTCTTGCTTATCGATGACATGCAGCCGTCCGGTAAGTGGAAGCTGAGAGGCCAGGAGAGCCACGCCATTTCCGATCGCGCCGGCTCCCACCAAGAGTCCGTTGGGGAGAACTAGGGCCTCTGGCAGTTCTGGGCCAAGGCCGTTGAATTCCGTAGACATCTCAAAGAGGGAGAATTCGACAAGATCGAGCAGCGGCGCAGATTGCCCTGAGACGCCTACGATGCGTTTGAAGACCTCGGTGACGCCAAGGGAAGCGGCCGTGAGTGCGGCAATGGGATTGGGCTGGGACACGTCAGCAGGCAATACTCGGCCGCAGGATGACACCCTGGCGACCCAGCCGTTCGAATTGACGCAGGTATGAGTTGAAGACGCGCTCGCAATTGAGCCCACATGCAACACTGCCGTCGCCTCGCGCAACAGTTCCCTGCCATCACCGCAGACAATAGTTGGCTGCGCCCGAAAGCAGATTTTTGCGCATACGTCTCGAATTGCGGTCTCGAGCCGAGTTGATCCCGGCGGAAGAATCACCGCTAGCCTTCCGACGACACGCACGAGAAGTCTGAGGGAATCGACTAAACACCACTGCCCATTCGCGGTGTTCAGCGTGGATTCATCCCCGGTGAGCACGACTAGCCTCGAAAACACGGCTACCTCGTTCATTTGCCCGCCTACAAGCGCCTTGGCGGTCGCCAAAGGCCGACTACCGGCCGAAGTAAGATCAATCACGATTCACCTCGCAATAAACTTTCTCTACGCTGACTGGCGACATGAGGATCCGGTTTTTGGCCTCGGCATTCGACAAGCGACGGAAATCGCCGCGCTCGAAAACGTGAATGCCACAATCACCAATTCTCGTATCTGCATACTGTGCGTAGTTGGGACAGACGACAGAAAGAAAATCTGGTACGCGAAAGCCCTGAACACGATCGAGTTCTGAAAGATCGATAAATCGACCGGGGTGTGAGTGAATCTGCCCCACCAGATATGCCCCAAGGTGGTCTGCAAGATCTGTTAATTCGCTGATTGCGCGGCGTGACAGTGACAGGTGTAGCGGTGAGGTCGAGAACCCTGTGCCGTACACTTCGATAACATGCGTAATGAAGATCGAGACATCGTCGTCGCTACGGCCTAACCATAACGCCAAGCCTTCATTCCCCGACGCTCCAGGCATCCGCATCATGTCGATCGACGTCGAAAGCAGATCGTTCGGAAAAGTCCACTTAACATCGCTCACAAATGTCCCCTTCCTGAGTAAGACGTGTCGAGTTCCCGCTGCAAGGTGAGCAAGATGAATTGCACTGGAGTCTCGACGCGCGGAAATGCTGCTTTCGATGAACCTGCCCATTCGGGGTGTGCTACATGGCCTTCAGCGGTCCACGATACGCACGCATCAAGTGACGTTGGTCGGAAGCCGCCACACAGGGGCCATGCGGTCACATCGTTGTCAGCACCGGTTTGTAGGTTGAGAAATTTGAGGGATGGCGGCGCAAAGTAGTTGGTCCAGCGAACCTTGGCCAGGTATAGCTCTGCGGGATCCCTGACGCTGTGCATCTCCACCTTCAGCCCGAGCGGAACAGTTTCGTCCCGCTCGAGCTTCCAGCGGTTTGCCTCAGGCAGGGTTCGAACCTCTCTCAACTCTTCTTCAAAGAGACTGAGCTCGAAGTCCGAAGCCATGCTTCACCCCTGCTCGAGCTGCTCGATCAGATCGAGCTTTAGCTCATGCCGACCTTCCGCCAATCTGCCTAGCGTGACGGAAGGATCGGTCAAGGGCGTACCACCCAGCGCGAAGGTGTAAACCTTTCCACCCTGCTGTCCGGGCGTCTCGCTCAGTCCGAAGAAGTCCAACACCTTCGGCTTTATCGAGCTAAGCGTCTCATTCACTGACGCATGCGGATCCTCGTACCGGCGACGAGCGCCTATATATCGGACCTGAAGTTCGAGGGTTTTTTGTTTGGCCTCTGCGGCCATTTGAGTCTGATTTTCCATAACAATCTCCATAATTTGCGGACAAAGGAAGTCATTCCTGCTGGAAAGCAGGGGCCGCGCTTGACAGGGGGAAGATCGCTGCGGACAATCAAGGTCGCCAAACCTGAGCGAGTAGCCGTAACGCTCGTTCAACCCAACGGCCAAGTGCGGTTTCGTACTTGGCCGTTTTCTATTGGTTGTTCATTTTCTTTTCCCTCCTTCCTTTGCTTGGGTCTTCTTGGCACTCCGCGCGTTAGTCTGCTAACGCTTCTTTCGAGTCCAACCTTGTTTCGATTGAATATTTTGTATTTATTACCTTGACACCGCGAAGTTTACAAAATATACTTATTTTTGTCAATTTGTAAACCGAACAATAGAACTGGAGGGTAGCCATATGATCGGGAACCGATTGAAGAAGGCTAGGGAAGCGAAGGGTTGGTCGTTGCGCGAACTGGAAGCCGCAATCGGAGAAGTGGTATCTGCGCAGGCCATCGGCAAGTACGAACGCAATGAAATGATGCCGAGTTCAACAGTTTTGCTTGCTCTGGCGAAGACACTACAGGTAAGACCAGATTACCTATTAAGTACGCAGGAGATCGAGCTTACAGGCGTTGATTTCCGTAAGGCGCCACACACGGGCGCCAAGGAAGAGCGCGCCGTCGAGGCCGTGGTGCTCGATCGCGTCGAGCGGTATCTCCAATTGGAAGAATTGGTGCCCAACGGGGCAGCCACGTGGAACGCTCCTCAGAATCCCGCCTTCAAGATAAGTCGCATTGAGGACGTTGAAAACGCTGCGATTCAATTGCGCGAGCAATGGCAGCTCGGCATCGAGCCCATTCCGGTGATGGCTGAATTGCTGGAGGAGAAAGGGATCAAAGTCATCGTGGTTGGCCTAGGGGAGGAAGTCTCCGGCTCTAAAGCGTTTGTTCAACGGCCGGGTTTCCCAGATGTACCTGTGATTGTTGTGAACGAGAGGCATAACGGCTTCCGACAGCGATTTACGTTGGCGCACGAATTGGGTCACCTGGTATTGGAGTGCACGGGGCTAAGCGATAAAGAGGAAGAGAAGGCCGCTGACTGGTTCGCCGGCGCATTTTTCATGGCCAAGGAAATGATGGAGCGCCTGTTAGGCAGGAACCGGACCTCCATTTCGTTTGGCGAACTAGCGGAATTACAGAAACTGTTCAAGGTCAGCATCGCGTGCCTCGTCGTGCGTTGCTCGCAGCTCGGCGTTTTGTCGAAGGCGGCGTATGGAAGACTCTGGGGGCAAATCAGGGCACTAGGCTTAAACGCACTTGGGGCGAAGGAACCGAACAGTATTCCGCCTGAAAAGCCAAAACGCATGGAACGTCTGTCCTTGCGGGCCGTCGCCGAAGATGTGCTATCTAAAGCCAAGGTCGCAGAGCTCATGCATGTAAGCGTACGGGAACTGGACAAAATGATGGTACCCGTCGCTTGATGGAACGTCATGATTGTCCTGGTATCCGATACATCTGTGCTCATCGACCTAGAGCGTGGGGCCATCTTGATCCCGGCGTTCAACTGCGGTCTTAGCATGGTTGTCCCGGATGTCCTGTACGACGACGAATTACAGGACTACAACGGACCATATCTCCGTACGCTTGGGTTAGGTGTACTGGCGCTGACCCCCGATGAACTGAGTTCCGTACAGGTAATCCGACAAAATCGCCCGACACTTTCTATACCCGACTCCTTTGCCCTCGTCCTTGCGCGGCGAGATCAGCATGCACTTGTAACCAGCGACAGAAGTCTGCGAAGCGAAGCAGAAAAACTAAAGATTACGGTGTATGGGTTGCTGTGGCTTCTCGATCAGTTGGAATTCCTTGGAGTGCAAAAATCTGTCCTGTACCAAGGCCTCAGCAGTATTTCAGCGGACGTACGTTGCCGGCTTCCCAAGGAAGAAGTGAAACTCCGATTGGAGCGATGGGCATAGTAAACTTCCGTCTCGCGACGTTGTTGTTGTGTCGCCGCAACATTACTGTATTCTTCTTTTCTGCATCGAATTCGCGCGGCATTCAAAGGTGAGCCAAAAAGGCCTCAGCCGAGAAGGGTAGCTTTTCATTTCTCTGGCACGGTTACGATCCATCCTTCCAGGGGATCAACGTGCGCCGGCAATCCATAGTTGTCGTCGCGCCGATGCCATGCCCACGCTGCTTGCATCGCGCAAAGCACCGCATCGAGCCGATCTCCGGTTGCATCGCCGACCAGGGAATTCAACAGTCGTGTCGATCCGGTCAGGACCAATCCGAACGGATTGGCGCTTGTCGTCAGCAAGCTCACCATGCTCTTTCGTGCCTGTCTGCGCGCCGGCGTCTGTTTGGCTGTGGCGTCGTTCTTGTACGAAGCTTTCACCATTTGGCGCGCGGAAAAACCGGGATACGCTTCCAGTGCCACGCGTTGCGGATCGCCCAGATGCAACCCCGGGATGGTCACGCCGGCATCCAGCAACCGCGGCGCGCCTTCCAGGAACATGAGCCCCACGGGCGGATTCACCAGCTTGAGCGGGCTGTGCGAGCTGGCCGGATGATCGGCGGCCCGGTGCGCATAGCGCTTTCCGGCTGGCCGGCTTTCGCGATACCGATCCAGTGCGGCACGAAATTCGTCGCGTCCCTGACGCCGGCAGTAGGCAACAAGCTGCGGCCAATACTTCGGCCAGCCGAGATCCTCGACCGCTTCACGCGGCAGGCCGAACGGAAAATCGAACCCCGCTATCCACGGCCCCGGGCGCTGCAGCCAGGTTTCGAAATGCGTCCAGTCGGCAAATTCTTCGAGGGCGTCGAGACGAAATGCCGAACGGTGACTGCGACCACTGGCGACGGTGATCGGTTTGCGAATGCGCGGGCGGCTGGTGAAATCCACGCCGTGGACCGACCAGTCTGCCGATTTACGCATGGTTACCGTTCAGGATGAAAGTTTCTTTTCCAGGCGCCGGGCGAAGACGGTCATTTCCTTGACCGCCTGCTGATCGCCGCGCCGCTGTGCGACTTCGATGCCGTGCCGATAAGTGTCGAGGGCTTCGTTCAGAATTCCGCCGTCGGCGAGCGCCATGCCCAGCAGCTTCCACGCCGCGGAGTAGTTTGGATCCAGCTCGAGCGCGCGCTTCAAATGGAAGACCGCGACCCAGATCTCGCGTAGTTTGAGGTATTCGCTGCCCAGGCTGAAGCGCAGCAACGCGGATTCCCTGCCTTCAGACAGCAATTTTTCGAGATTGGAAATGACCGATCGCGATTCCATGCCGAACGTGCGCAACTCGCCCTACAGTTCGATCCGGGTGCCCAGTTCGACAACCCGGTTTGCCGGAATCTTGAAAAAAGTCGTCGCGCTGGATGCGTTGCGCGACATCAATGCGAACAGTTTCTCGCGCCACAGCGCCATGCCGGGACCGACCTTGGGAATCAGCGTTTGCCGGCTGAGGAAGAACGACGTCTCCATCATCTCGAATTTGAATCCCTTGGCGGAGGCGAGTTCGAGTGCGCGCGGCACGTCCGGTTCGTCCTTGAAGCCATAGCGGACGATCAAGCGATAGAAATCGCTTCCGAGCGACTGTACTTCGATGCGTTCTTCGTCGGGTACATGCGGGATGTCGATCGTGCTTACCGTGAGCAGCACGATGCGCTCGTGCAGCACCTTGTTGTGATTCAGATTGTGCAGCAACGCGTGCGGCACGCCTTCGGAAGCCGCGGTCAGGAATACCGAGGTGCCCGGCACGCGTGTCGGAGGGTGCGCGGTGACGCTCTGGATAAACGGTTCGATCGGGATCGCCCCCGGCGACAGCCGTTCCATGAGCAGTAGCCGTCCGCGCTTCCAGGTCACCAGCAGCGTGAACAGCGCGATCGCCACCACGATCGGGAACCAGCCTCCCTGGAGCAGCTTGATCGCATTGGCGCTGAAGAACGATAAATCGATCGTCAGGAAGATCAACAGCAGCGGCACGGCAATCCACAGCGGCCAGTGCCACAGTCTGCGCATCAGCACGAAGGCCAGCACGGTGTCGATGGCCATGGTGCCGGTCACCGCGATGCCGTAAGCGCCCGCGAGGTGGCTGGAGGATTCGAAGCCGAGCACCAGCCCGATCACCGCAGCCAGCAGCACCCAGTTGATCCAGGGCATATAGACCTGTCCGATTTCGCTTTCGGAGGTGTGCGTGACCTCGAGCCGTGGGCAGTAGCCGAGCTGGATCGCCTGCCGGGTCAGGGAATAGGTTCCGGAAATCACCGCCTGCGACGCGATCACGGTGGCCATGGTGGCGAGGATCACCAGCGGGTACAAAGCCCATTCCGGCGCCATGTGATAGAAGGGATTCGGTATGGCGTCGTTGTTGTACAGGATCAATGCACCCTGGCCGAAATAATTCAGCAACAGCGCCGGCAGTACGTAGCAGGACCAGGCCAGCCGGATCGGCTTTTTACCGAAATGTCCCATGTCCGCGTACAACGCCTCGGTACCGGTAATGGCCAGTACGACCGCGCCGAGCACCAGAAAGCCGCCGGTGGAATTCTCGGCAAAGAAGGCGACGCCATAACCGGGAGAAAACGCCGCCAGGACCTGCGGATAGTTGACGATATTGACAATGCCCAGCAGCGCCAGTACCGCGAACCAGACAATGGTGACCGGTCCGAATAGCGCGCCGACCATTTCGGTGCCTTTCTGCTGAAACAGAAAAAGGCCGATCAGGACGAGGACCGTGGCGGGAATGACGAACGGCTTAAGGGCCGGGGTCGCGACTTCCAGACCTTCCACGGCGGATAGTACCGAAATCGCCGGTGTGATGACGCCGTCGCCGTAAAACAGCGCGGCGCCGAACAGGCCCAGCGACATCAATATCATGCGACCCCTGGTATTGCGTGTCGTGGAGCGCAACACCAGTGCGAGCAAGGCCATGATGCCTCCCTCGCCACGATTGTCGGCGCGCATCATGAAGACCACGTATTTCAGTGTCACGACGATGATCAGTGCCCAGGAAATCAGCGACAGCACGCCGAGCACGTTGTCATGGTTGGCAGCGACCGGATGGCTGCCGTTGAACGCTTCGCGCATGGCGTACAGCGGACTGGTGCCGATATCGCCGAAGACCACGCCGATCGCCGCGACCGTCAGCGGCAGCACGCCCGTCTTCTCGCGTCCGTTCCCGTTGGAGCTCATTGTTATTCTTTGTTCCTCAGTGTCCCCGGATCGCCATGCCGCGCCGACCGGCGCGCGTGCGCGCGAATGGAGCAGCTTGGCTTGCCGCTCATCGGACCGGACGAATGATGCAACGCGGTTTCGCGTCGTGACAAGGCTCTAGCGACGGGTGTTCGGTTATCATCGTCAGAAAGCAGGGCCGGACTGATGGCCTGCCCTTGTTGTGGCGCAACATTCTATACCCGGAGCAAGCCGTGACCAAACAGGCCGTTCACACCCCGGATGCCCCGCAGGCAATCGGAACCTACTCGCAGGCGATACGCGCCGGCAGCACCATCTATCTCTCCGGGCAGATCGGGCTCGACCCCGCCACCATGCAGGTGGTGGATGGCATCGATGCTCAAGTCCACCGCGTGTTCCGCAACCTCCAGGTGGTCGCCGCGGCGGCAGGCGCGAATCTCGATGATGCGGTGAAACTCACGGTGTTCCTGACGGATCTCGCGCATTTTGCGCGGCTCAACGAGATCATGGCGCAGTATCTCAAGCAACCGTATCCGGCGCGTTCCGCGGTCGGCGTCTCCCAATTGCCGCGCGGCGCACTGGTCGAGATCGAGGCGATATTGTCGAAGCGCTGAGGGGCATGCGGTGCCCAAGGGATACCGGCTTATGGCCATAAGGGGCGAGGCGAAAAACGGCAAAGGCCAGCGCACCGGATCCAGGCGAACCCGCGAACTTCCGTTGCCGATATCCAGTGCTGCCGCCGAGCCGGACAAAAGAATCGCCGGGACCGATCGCCGCTCGAGTACACATAGCACCGGAACGACGAAGCGTCGCCGCAGCGATGCACCCGATCGCTCCCCCGCGCCCGCACCTGCAATACATCCCTCTCTGTCGTTCGCCACACCAGCAGTCCAGGAAAAGCTGGCGCGCATCGGCGTCCGCAAACTTTCGGATCTGGTCACGCACCTGCCGTTGCGCTACGAGGACGAGACCCGCATCGTTTCCATCCACGATGCGTTGTCCGGTGATACCGTGCAGATCGAAGGCACGGTGGTCGAAACCCATATCAGGTTCCGTCCTGGGCGTCAGCTTATCTCCGAAGTCGACGACGGCAGCGCACGGCTGATGATGCGGTTTTTCAATTTCTATCCGAGCCAGAAGAACGCGCTGGCACCCGGTGCAAAGGTGCGGGTGATGGGAGAGATCCGGCAAGGTTTCTTCGGCGCCGAAATGGTCCATCCGCGTTTTCGCGTATTGCGTGGAGAGGCGCCACTGCCGCAGGCGTTGACGCCGGTGTATTCGACGACTGCGGGGCTGGGTCAGGGAGTGCTGCGCAAGCTCGCTGCGCGCGCGCTCGGCAGCGCCGATCTGGCAGACGCGTTGCCGGAGCCGGTGCGAAGGAAATTGAAACTGCTGCCGCTCGATGAAGCGATCCGGCTGCTGCACAATCCGCCGCCCGACGTCGATGCCCAGGCCCTGCTCGATGGCTCCCATCCGGCCTGGCGCCGGGTCAAGTTCGACGAGCTGCTGGCGCAACAGTTGTCGATGCGGTTGCATCACGAGCGGCGTAACCGGGTGCGCGCGCATCCGCTGCTGCAGCATTCGAAGATGTCCAAGGCGCTGCTCGCCGCGCTCCCGTTCAGGCTCACCCGGGCGCAGACCCGGGTACTGATGGACATCCGCACCGATCTCACGCGTCCGCATCCGATGCAACGCCTGTTGCAGGGCGATGTCGGCAGCGGCAAGACCATCGTTGCCGCACTGGCCGCGCTGCAGGCGATCGAATCCGGCTATCAGGCGGCGGTCATGGCACCGACCGAAATCCTCGCGGAACAGCACTACCGGAAATTCGCCGCCTGGCTCGCGCCGCTCGGCGTCGAAGTGGTATGGCTCACAGGCAGCCTGAAGAAAAAGGAGCGCGAGAAGGCGCTCGCGGAAATTTCCTCCGGAAAAGCGGCGCTCGCCATCGGCACGCACGCGCTGTTCCAGGACGAGGTCGCGTTCAGCAAGCTGGGCCTCGCGATCGTCGATGAGCAGCATCGCTTCGGCGTGCATCAGCGCCTGGCGCTGCGCCAGAAAGGCAGCCGCGGCGACGCCCAAGTCCAGCCGCATCAACTGATGATGAGCGCCACGCCGATTCCGCGCACGCTGGCCATGAGTTATTACGCCGACCTCGACGTATCGGTGATCGACGAACTGCCCCCCGGAAGAACGCCGGTGCTGACCAAACTGTTGTCCGACACCCGGCGCGGCGACGTGGTTCAGCGGGTGCGCGATGCCTGCCTGGCCGGCCGGCAGGCTTACTGGGTATGCCCGCTGATCGAAGAGTCCGACACCGGAGCGCGGAGCAGGGACCCGCTTGCGGGATGGGACCGCGGAGGTGGCGAGGTTGCGCGCGCCGGTGCGATGGAATTGCAGACCAAGGTTCGCGCGCGGCGCGAAGCGTTGCAGTTGCAGACCGCGATCGATACCTATCAGGGTTTGCTCGCCACGTTTCCGGAACTGAAGGTCGGACTGGTGCACGGCAGATTGCCGAACCAGGAGAAAGCCCAGGTCATGATGGCATTCCAGGCCAACGAGATCCAGCTGCTGGTTGCCACCACGGTGATCGAAGTCGGCGTCGACGTGCCAAATGCCTCGCTGATGGTGATTGAACACGCCGAACGCATGGGGCTGTCGCAATTGCATCAGTTGCGTGGTCGCGTGGGACGCGGCAGCGAGAGCAGCGTCTGCATCCTGCTCTACCAGAATCCGCTGTCGCAGAACGCACGCGAGCGGCTGCGTATCATATTCGAGAACAGCGACGGATTCGAAATTGCGCGGCACGACCTGCGGCTGCGCGGCCCCGGCGAATTGCTCGGTGCGCGGCAAAGTGGCGTGCCGATGTTGCGCTTCGCCGATCTGGAAAAGGACATCGATCTGCTGGAGGCGGCGCGCAATCTGGCGCCGCAATTGCTGCGCGATCATCCCGCGAGCGCCGAACTGCATCTGGAACGCTGGCTCGGCGGCAGGCAGGAGTTTCTGAAGGCGTGACAATCCGCACCCGCCTTGGGACGACGGCAGACGGGGTGATATCATTCATCGCACGTTGAAGCGCTTCCCCTCGAAATGAGTCTTGCTGCTCCGTCAGCGCTGTACGCAGCCATCGGGGTGATGATGTTCTGGCTCGTGCTCGGGATGGCGGGACTGGTGCGCATCCACGACGAGCGCTTCGTTTTTCGCATTCTGTTTCCCCTCGGCTGCCTCGGCGGCGCCGGGCTTGTGCTGGTCGGCCTCGCGGGATTGTCCCAGCCGGCGGTCGCGCTGGTTTTGCCGCTCGGACTTCCCGATCTTCCGTTCCATCTTCGGCTCGATCCGCTGTCGAGTTTCTTCCTTGCGCTGCTGGGTCTCGCCGCGACCGGCATTTCCCTGTTTTCGGCGGGCTATTTCCGCAAAACCGACACCGCTCAGCCGGGGTTGATCGGCCTGCAATACCACTTGTTTCTGGTCAGCATGGCCGCGGTATGCCTGGCCGATGACGCCTATTTTTTCATGGTGGCATGGGAGACCATGGCGCTGTCCTCCTATTTCCTGGTCACCACTGATCACAATGTGCCGGAGATCCGCCGCGCCGGCTTTCTTTATCTGCTGATCGCGCACCTCGGCGCCATCTCGATTCTGCTTTGCTTCGGCGTAATGCAGAACAGCGCCGGCGAATACACCTTTGCCAGCATG
This sequence comes from Betaproteobacteria bacterium, assembly GCA_016194905.1. NCBI lineage: Bacteria > Pseudomonadati > Pseudomonadota > Betaproteobacteria > Betaproteobacteria bacterium. Next base: position 75,946 of record JACQAP010000019.1, on the reverse strand, counting down.
CGCAGCGCGAAGCTTTCCGATTTCTGGGCGACCGTAGTGTTTCTGCTGGCACTCATCGGTTACGGCGCCAAGGCGGGCTTCCTGCCGCTGCACGTCTGGCTCCCGGAAGCCCACCCGGCGGCGCCCTCGCCGGTGTCCGCGCTGATGAGCGGGGTGATGCTGAAAACCGCCATCTATGGGCTGCTGCGGGTCACATTCGATCTGCTCGGCCAGCAGATCTGGTGGTGGGGTGTGGTGGCGCTGACGGTAGGGCTGGTCACTGCGCTGTTCGGCGTCATGTTCGCAGCGGTGCAGACCGACATGAAGCGGCTGCTGGCGTATTCCTCGATCGAGAACATCGGCATCGTACTGTCGGGAATCGGCCTGGCAATCATTTTCCACGCCTATTCCATGAACGTGCTCGCGGCGCTGGCGTTGATCGCGGCGCTGTATCACTGCATCAATCACGCCGCTTTCAAGAGCCTGCTGTTTCTGGTCACCGGTTCGGTTCTGCACGCCACCCGCGAGCGCAGCCTTGGGCATCTGGGCGGCCTGATCCGGCGCATGCCCTGGGTGGCCGCGTTCGGCTTGATCGGCACGCTGGCGATCGCCGGCTTGCCGCCGCTCAACGGGTTCGTCTCCGAATGGCTGCTGCTGCAGGCTTTCCTGCTTACGCCGGGATTGCCGAATTCGTATTTGAATATGTTGGTGCCGGTGGCCACGGCTGCGCTGGTGCTGGCCTCGGCGCTGGCTGCTTATGTCATGGTGAAATTCTACGGCGTGGTTTTCCTCGGCCAGCCGCGGGAGGGAAAGCTGAACGAGGTGCACGACGCTTCCAACTGGGAGCGGGCCGCGTTCGTCTGGCTCGCGGCCGCATGTGTGCTGCTGGGTCTCGCCCCGGTCGCGGTGATCGCGCAGCTCGATAACGTCAGCCAGATGCTGGTCGGTGCCGCGCTGTCGGGCAACATGGGCCGCGCCGGCTGGCTGTTCGTGACGCCCGCTTCGCCCGAAAGAGCAAGCTATAGCGCGCCGCTGTTCCTGATCGGCATCGTCGGCGCCGTGCTGGTCACTTTCCTGCTGGTGCGCCGGGTTTACCACGGGCGGATCCGTCGAGCAGCCGCCTGGGACTGCGGTTTCCCGCAGCAGACCGCGCGCATGCAGGACACCGCGGAAGGCTTCGGCCAGCCGATCAAGCAGATCTTCGAGCCGTTCTTTCGCATCGAGCGGCACCTGCCGAAGCCCACCGACGAGCGGCCTTACTACTGGTCGAAAACCGAAGACCGCCTGTGGTACTGGCTGTACCTGCCGGTGGCGAAAACAGTGCAATGGCTGTCGCAAGCGATCGGTGTGCTGCAACACGGCCGCATCCATGTCTACCTGGTGTACAGCTTTGTGACGCTGCTGACGCTGCTGTTTCTGATCCGATGATCCAGTTCCTTGTCTCCCAGCTTTTTCAGACCCTGCTGGTGGTGCTGGCTGCGCCGCTGATGCTGGGTTGGGTCAACCAGTGTCGAGCCTGGCTGCAGAACCGCAGCGGTCCCGGGTGGTTGCAGCCTTACCGGGCGTTGCGAAAGTTGTTTCTGAAGGACGCGGTGCTGGCCTACAACGCCTCGGCGCTGTTCCGCATCACGCCCTACATCGTGTTCGGCTGCATGGCGCTGGCCGCATCGATCGTGCCGGTGCTGGCCACCGATCTGCCGTTTTCCCCGGCCGCCGACGTGATCGCTCTGGTCGGACTGTTTGCGCTGGCCCGCGTGTTCATGGCATTGGCGGCGATGGATGTGGGCACCGCCTTCGGTTCGATGGGCGCGCGCCGGGAAATGCTGATCGCGTCGCTGGCCGAACCCGCGTTGCTGATGGTTGTTTTCACGCCCTCGCTGATTTCGGGTTCCACGGCGCTGACGACCATCGTTGAAACCCTGGCGCATACCCGGCTGACGATTTATCCGAGCATGGCATTCGCCGGGATCGCTTTCGTGATGGTGATGCTGGCCGAGAATGCGCGCATTCCGATCGACAATCCGGCCACGCATCTGGAACTCACCATGATCCACGAGGCCATGATCCTCGAATATTCGGCGCGCCACCTGGCGCTGATGGAATGGGCCAATGCCATCAAACTGACCATCTATTTCGCCGTCGGCGTGGCGCTGTTCCTGCCCTGGGGAATCGCCCAGGCCGGCGACTGGCCGATGATGCCGCTGGCGATCGTGGCGTTTGCCGCCAAGATGGCGGCCGGAGGTGCCGGGCTCGCGGTTCTGGAGACCGTGTCGGCGAAATTGCGCATCTTTCGCGCCCCCGAGTTTCTCGGCATGGCTTTCATGCTGGGGGTGCTGGGAATACTGACCCATTTCCTGCTGGAGCGTTGAGTTGATCCTGCCTCTGTCCGCACAACTGATCAACTTGCTGGCGTCTCTGATGCTGCTGCTGGCGTTCGCGATGCTGGCGCAGCGCCGCATCCTTTCGCTGATTCACCTGTTTGCCCTGCAGGGCACGGTGCTGACCCTGAATACCGTGGTGGTGGCGCTGTCGACCGCACAGACCCACCTGCTCTACTCGGCGGGGCTGACGCTGATCCTCAAAGTGATCGTGCTGCCGTGGATTCTGCACCGGCTGATCGTTCGGCTGAACATCCGCTGGGACGTCGAAACCCTGATCAACATTCCGACCATCATGCTGGTCGGCATCTTGCTGGTGATTCTGGCGTTCAATCTGGCGCTGCCAATTTCGCAACTGGCCGGCACTATTACCCGGGCCACGATAGGCATCGCCATGGCGAGTGTGCTGTTGTCGATGCTGATGATGATCACCCGGCGCAAGGCGGTGCCGCAGGTGATCGGCTTCCTGGCGATGGAGAACGGACTGTTCTTCGCCGCTACCAGCGCTACCTACGGCATGCCGATGGTCGTCGAACTCGGCATTGCGCTCGACGTGCTGGTCGGCACCTTTATCTTCGGCATTTTCTTCTTCCAGATCCGCGAAACTTTCGACAGCCTCGATATTCACCACCTGGAAAAATTGAAGGAAAAATAGATGGAACTGTTGCTGGTACTCGGCATCCCCCTCGCGGGCAGCGCGCTGCTGGCGCTGGGCGGCCATCGCGGCCGCGCGCCGGAGATCAACGCCCTGGTGAGCCTGCTCACCTTTGTGGCGGCGGCATCGCTGACGACACGGGTGGTCGCCGATGGGCCCATGCTGGCGTGGAGGGAGCAATTCTTCATCGATCCCTTCAACGTCTTTCTGGTGACGCTGACCGCTTTTGTCGGGTTCACCACCGCGCTGTTCAGCCGCCCGTATATGCGCATCGAGGAGCAGCGCGGCAAGCTCTCGGCCGCAAGGCTGCGGCTGTATCACAGCATGTACCAGATGTTCACGTTCACCATGCTGCTGGCGTTGCTGACCAACAACGTCGGCATCCTCTGGGTGTCACTCGAGGCGGCCACCCTGGCGACGGTGCTGCTGGTCAGCCTGTATCGCACCCCGGCCAGTCTGGAAGCCGCGTGGAAATACTTCATTCTTTGCGGCGTGGGCATCGCGCAGGCGCTGTTCGGCACGATTCTTCTTTATCTCGCCGCGGAACGTGTACTCGGTTCGGGCGGCGGCGCGCTGTTGTGGACCCACCTCAACGAGGTGAAGGGCAGCCTCGAACCGACCGTGCTTTCCATCGCATTTGTTTTCCTGCTGGTCGGCTACGGCACCAAGGCCGGGCTTGCGCCGTTGCATAACTGGCTGCCTGATGCGCACGCCGAGGGCCCGACACCGATCTCGGCGGTGCTGTCCGGGTTGCTGCTCAACGTCGCACTGTATGCGGTGGTGCGCAACAAGGTGCTGGTGGACGGTGCGCTCGGCAGCAATCTCGCCGGCAATCTCATGATGGGGTTCGGCCTGCTGTCGGTGGTGGTGGCGGCGTTCTTCCTGTCGCGGCAGAAAGACGTCAAGCGGCTGTTCGCCTATTCTTCGATCGAGCACATGGGGCTGGCCACGTTCGCGTTCGGCATGGGCGGGCCGGTGGCGTCGTTCGCGGCGCTGTTGCACATGACCGTGCATTCACTGACCAAGTCGGCGATTTTCTTCGCTGTCGGCCACGCCGCGCAAAAGGCCGGAACTCAGATGATCGAAGACATCCGCGGCTTGATCAACGTCAGTCCGGCGGTCGGGTGGAGCCTGATGCTGGGCGCGCTGGCGATTCTGGGCGTCCCGCCGTTCGGCGTGTTTGCCAGCGAATTCCTGATCCTGACCACGGCGATTCACGAGCACCCCTGGGCCACGCCGTTCCTGCTGATTTCGCTGGGTGTCGCCTTTGCTGCGATCTTCGGCAAGGTTCAGGGCATGGTATTCGGCGAAACCACCGCGCAGCGCCTGCCGCATGCGCCTGCCGCGGTGCCGGTATTTGCACACTTGGCGATCGTACTGCTGCTCGGGCTTTACATTCCCCCTTACCTGGCGCAATGGTACCGGCAGGCTGCGCAGATGATCGGTTGAGCGGACATGGCCGACACGGAGTTCACCTATTTAACGACACCGCTTCCCGGCGCGGTAGCGGCATGGCGCGGCACAGTGAATGCGCGCGAGTGGCGCGAAACCGCGCAGGGCGTGCTCGATCAGGGCGGCCGGTTGGTCGCGATCTGGGGTTCCGACTGGCGCAGCCGCAACCGGGTCTTTGCCGTGCACGCCGCTTTCACCATCCGTGCCGGGCTGTTGTGGATCTCGTTGCCGGTGCAGTCCGCTTTTCCGGACCTGAGCGATCTGTTCCCGGCGGCCAATCGCATGCAGCGAGCCGTGTCCGACATGCTCGGCATTGCCGCGGAGGGTGCGCGCGACCAGCGCTCATGGTTGCGCCATGGTAGCTGGCCGCGCCATGCCCACCCGCTGCGTCACGATTTCGATCCGGCCCTTGCTACGCCGGGCGGCCAGGACAACTATGCCTTCGTGCCGGTCAGCGGCGAAGGTGTGCATGAAATTCCGGTCGGGCCGGTTCATGCCGGCACGATCGAGCCGGGACATTTCCGCTTCTCGATTCTCGGCGAGCGGGTGTTGCGCCTGGAAGAGCGCCTGGGTTATACGCACAAGGGCATCGAGCGGCGCTTCGAGCAGATGACGCTGGAGGAAGGGGTGCGACTGGCCGGCCGGGTCAGCGGCGATTCCACCGTGGCGTATGCCTGGGCTTATTCGATGGCGGTCGAAGGGGTGGCGCAATTGACGATCCCGGCGCGCGCGGCCTGGCTGCGCGCGCTCTGCCTGGAACGCGAACGGGTCGCCAATCATCTGGGCGATCTCGGCTTCATCGGCAACGATGCCGGGTTGGCGTTCGGCCTGGCGCAGTTCTCGCGCCTCAAGGAAGACTGGCTGCGCACCAACGCGATGGCATTCGGGCACCGCTACTTGATGGATGCGATCGTGCCGGGAGGCATGGCGTGCGACCTCGACCGCGAGGCCTGGTCGCGCATCGCGCTCGAAGCCGACGCGGTGGAGAAAGATGTCCGGGCGCTCAAGTCCGTCTACGACGATCACGCCGGGTTGCAGGATCGCTTTATCAACTGCGGCAAGGTGGCGCCGGAGCTGGCTGCGAAAATGGGCCTAACCGGACTCGCCGGGCGCGCCAGCGCGCAGTCCTGGGACCTGCGGGCGCAATTCGGCTGGGCGCCTTACGACCAGCTCGAGGTGCGCATGGCCACGCACCGCAATGGCGACGTCGCGGCCCGTGTCACGGTGCGCTTCGAAGAGGTCCTCGAGTCGCTGCGTTTGATACGGACCCTCCTCGATCGGCTACCCGTTGGACCGCATCGAGAACCGATATCCGCCGTGACGGAAGGCAGCTTTGGCCTGGGCTGGGTGGAAGGCTGGCGCGGCGAAGTACTGGTTGCTCTGGAAACGGGGCCGGACGGACGGGTCGCCCGCTGCCATCCGCATGATCCGTCCTGGCAGAACTGGCCGCTGCTGGAGCACGCGGTGATCGGCAACATCGTTCCGGATTTCCCGCTCATCAACAAATCGTTCAATCTTTCCTACAGCGGCCACGATCTGTAGCGCTATGTTCACCACAGAGCTTTCTTCGTACCTCCGTGTCTGTGTAGTTAGTCAGGTCTTGACATGTATCAAATTCTGAAACAAATCGCACTCACCGGCATCAAGACCGAGGCGCCGCCGCAGCCGGACGAGGCGATGCGTGCGTTGTCGCAACGGCTGAAGCAAGAAGTGCTGGCCTCGTTTGCAGGCGCGCTGACGATTCGTCACGTCGACGCCGGCTCCTGCAACGGCTGCGAGCTGGAGATCAATGCCTGCAACAATCCTTACTACAATCTGGAGGGATTGGGCATTCGTTTTTCCGCTAGTCCGCGCCATGCCGACATGCTGCTGGTCACCGGTCCCGTGTCCCGCCACATGGAGGTGGCGCTCAGGCGCACCTACGACGCCACCCCCGACCCCAAGCTGGTGGTGGCGATCGGCGACTGCGGCTGTACCGGCGGCATCTTCGGCGAGGGCTACGCCAGTTGCGGCCGGGTGTCGAACGTGATCCCGGTCGACGTCACAGTGCCCGGCTGCCCGCCCACGCCCTATGCGATCATGCAGGGTGTTCTCACCGCAATCGCGCAAGGCAAGCCCAGGGGCTGACGGCACTGCAATGACTTTCATCGAGCGTCTGACTGCGTACGAGAAGTTGATCCGGCTCGACAAGCCGATCGGAATTCTGTTGCTGTTGTGGCCGACGTTGTGGGCATTGTGGTTGTCCTCGCGGGGTCGTCCTGACTGGACCATCGTCTGGATCTTTGTCCTGGGTACCGTGCTGATGCGTTCGGCGGGTTGCGCCATCAATGACTATGCCGACCGCGATTTCGATGCCAGGGTGGCGCGAACGCGGGAACGTCCGCTGGCAACCGGACAGATCAGACCGATGGAAGCATTGATGGTGGCCGTGGTGTTGATCCTGGCGTCGTTTGCTCTGGTCATGCAGCTGAACTCACTAACCATCAAATTGTCCGTTGTCGCTGTCATCATTGCGGCGATTTATCCATTCGCGAAGCGTTTCTTTGCCGTGCCGCAAGCCGTTCTGGGTCTGGCTTTCGGTTTTGGTATCCCGATGGCCTTCGCTGCGCACACTGACCATGTGCCGTGGGGGGCGTGGGTACTGCTGGCGGCGAACGTGTTCTGGGCGATCGCCTATGACACCGAATACGCGATGGTGGACCGGGAAGACGATCGCAAGATCGGCATTCGCACTTCCGCGATTACATTCGGCCGCCATGATGTCGCCGCCGTGATGGGCTGTCATGTCCTTTTTCTCCTGATCATGATATGGATCGGCAGGCTGTTCCGGCCAGGCTGGTATTTCTACCTCGGATTGGCTGTTGCGGCCGGCCTGGTTGCAGTCCAGCACCGGATGATCCGGGATCGCGATCCGGCCGGATGCTTCCGCGCGTTTCGGAACAACAACTGGGTCGGCGCGGCGATCTTCGCCGGCATCTTCGCGAGCTTCTATTTCCAGAAACATATTTGACCGGCAAAGTCGTTCCGGCAAGCCGGCGTCCCCGCGGTAACGGCGCGAATCAATCCACGAAGAGACAACCAACATGGAACTCGATTTGAAGAACCGCTCGGTATTGATCACCGGGGGCAGCAAGGGGATAGGACTGGCGTGCGCGCGCGCCTTCCTCGATGAAGGGGCGAAGGTCGCCATCGTCTCGCGCGACCGCGGCAATCTGGACAGGGCGGCCGCACTGCTGGGGAAGATCACGCGGATCGCAGCCGATCTCACGCGTGCAGACGATGCGAAGCGGATGGCGCGTGAAGCTGAAGAAGCGATTGGTCCGATTGACGTGCTGGTGAACTCCGCCGGCGCGGCGAAGCGTTATCTGCCGGACGAATTGGACGCGCAGGCCTGGCACGCGGCGATGGATGCCAAGTACTTCACCTATATCCACGCGATGGACGCCTTGCTGCCGTCGATGCGCGATCGCAAGCGCGGCAACGTGGTCAACATTATCGGCACCGGCGGCAAGGTCGCCTCGTCGATCCACCTGCCGGGCGGTGCGGCCAATTCCGCGCTGATGCTGGCTACGGTCGGCCTGGCCAGCGTTTACGGCAAATTCGGTGTGCGCATCAATGCGATCAATCCCGGTGCCACTATCACCGACCGCATCCGCGAAGGGCTCGAACTCGAGGCCAAGGCCAAAGGCACCACGGCGGAACAAGTACTCGAGCAAGGCCAGGCGCGCGTGCCCTTGGGTCGTTATGCAGACCCAAAGGACATCGCCGGCGTCGCGCTGTTTCTGGCCTCCGATCAGGCCGCTTATGTCACGGGTGCCGTGATCCCGATGGACGGCGGTGCCAACCCGATCATCTGAACGCCGACGCGCATGCGCTACCACGATCTCCGCGATTTCATCGGCCAACTGGAAAAACAGGGCGAACTCAGACGCATCGCCACAGAGGTATCACCCTATCTGGAAATGACTGAGATCTGCGATCGCGTGCTGAAGACGCAGGGACCGGCGCTGTTGTTCGAAAGGCCAAAAGGCTTTTCGATTCCGGTTCTGGCGAATTTGTTCGGCACGCCGCAACGCGTGGCGATGGGCATGGGAGAGGAATCGGTGGCAGCGCTGAAGGAAGTCGGCAAGCTGCTCGCCTATCTGAAGGAACCCGAGCCGCCGTCGGGCTTGAAGGACGCTTGGGACAAACTGCCGGTACTCAAGCAGGTGATGAACATGGCGCCGAAGATCGTCGGCAGCGCGCCGTGCCAGGAAGTCGTGTGGGAAGGCAAGGACGTGGATCTCGGCAAACTGCCGATTCAGACCTGTTGGCCGGGCGACGCCGGTCCGCTGATCACCTGGGGTCTGACCGTCACGCGCGGTCCGCGCAAACCGCGCCAGAATCTCGGCATCTATCGCCAGCAGGTGATCGCGCCGAACAAGGTCATCATGCGCTGGCTGGCGCATCGCGGCGGCGCGCTGGACTACCGTGACCATTGCGACGCCAATCCCGGCCAGGCGTTTCCGATCGCTGTCGCGCTCGGCGCCGATCCGGCAACGATACTCGGCGCCGTGACGCCGGTGCCGGACTCGCTCTCCGAATACCAGTTCGCGGGACTTCTGCGCGGCTCCAGGACCGAGTTGGTCAAATGCCTCGGTTCCGATCTGCAGGTGCCGGCGTCCAGTGAAATTGTCCTCGAAGGCATCATCCAGCCGGGCGAGACCGCGCTGGAGGGACCGTTCGGCGATCACACGGGTTATTACAACGAGCAGGAAAACTTCCCGGTGTTCACCATCGAGCGCATCACCCTGCGTCGTGACCCGGTCTATCACAGCACCTACACCGGCAAGCCACCGGACGAGCCGTCCGTTCTCGGTGTGGCGCTGAACGAAGTGTTCGTGCCGCTGCTCACGAAACAGTTTCCCGAGATCGTGGATTTCTATCTGCCGCCGGAAGGCTGCTCCTACCGCATCGCCGTGGTCAGCATGCGCAAGCAGTATGCCGGGCATGCCAAGCGCGTCATGTTCGGCATCTGGTCCTACCTGCGCCAGTTCATGTACACCAAGTTCATCATCGTCGTGGACGACGACATCGACGTGCGCGACTGGAAGGAAGTGATCTGGGCCATCACGACCCGCGTCGACCCGGCACGCGATACCCTCATTGCGGAAAATACGCCGATCGACTATCTCGATTTTGCCAGTCCGGTTTCCGGACTCGGTTCGAAAATGGGACTCGATGCCACCAATAAATGGCCCGGCGAGACCAACCGCAAGTGGGGCGTTCCGATCGCAATGGACGCGGGAGTCAAACGCCGGATCGACGAGCTCTGGAGCGAGCTGGGGCTTTAGCCATGCCGAACCGGCTTGCACGCGAAACCAGCCCTTATCTGCAGCAACACGCCGACAACCCGGTGGACTGGCATCCGTGGGGCGAAGAAGCGCTCGAGCTTGCACGCGACCACGACAAGCCGATCCTGCTGTCGGTCGGCTATTCCGCCTGCCATTGGTGCCACGTCATGGCACACGAGTCCTTCGAGGATCCGGGAACCGCCGCGATCATGAACGCGTTGTTCGTGAATATCAAAGTCGATCGCGAAGAGCGCCCGGACCTCGACCAGATTTACCAGACCGCCCACCATCTGCTGACGCGGCGCTCCGGCGGGTGGCCGCTCACCATGTTCCTGACGCCGGCGCAGAAACCGTTTTTCGGCGGCACCTACTTTCCCAAGACTTCACGTTACGGACTGCCGGGGTTTGGCGAACTGCTGGAGAAAATCGCCGCTGTTTACCGCGAGAAGCGCAGCGAAATCGACCGGCAGAACGAATCCCTGCTCGAATTTCTCGCAGGCACGCTGCCCGCTGCTGCCGATGCAGTCGAAATGAGCCGTAGACCGATCACAATGGCGGCCGCCGAATTGCAATCGGGTTTCGATGAAATCCACGGCGGAATCGGAGCCGCACCGAAATTCCCGCACCCTTTCGAGCTCGCATTCTGCCTGCGCGTGTCCCGATCGACGGGTGACACGCGTCTGCGCGATCTGGTGATCCTGACGCTCAGGAAAATGGCGCAGGGCGGAATCTACGATCAGCTCGGCGGCGGATTCTGCCGCTACAGTACGGATGCCTGCTGGCTGATCCCGCACTTCGAGAAAATGCTCTACGACAACGGCCCGCTGTTACGCCTGTATGCGGACGCCTGGTTGGTCACCGGGGAACCCCTGTTCAAGCGTATTTGCGAGGAGACCGCGGGCTGGGTGATGCGCGAGATGCAATCTCCCGAAGGCGGTTACTACTCTTCGCTCGACGCGGACTCGGAGCACGAGGAAGGCAAGTTTTACGTCTGGTCACGCGAGGAATTCGCCGCGCCGCTAACCGAAGATGAATATGAGATCGCGGCCGCTTATTTCGGACTCGACCGTGCGCCGAATTTCGAAGACCACGCCTGGAATCCCTACATGGCGCAACCGATGGAAAGTGTCGCAGCAAAGGCGGGTCGCAACCTGCAGGAGTGCGAATCCTTGTTGCAAAGTGCTCGCGCCAAGTTGTTCGTGGCGCGCGACAAGCGTGTGCGTCCGGGCCGGGACGAGAAAATTCTCACCAGCTGGAATGCGTTGATGATCGAAGGCATGGCCCACGCCGCTCGCGTATTCGGACGCGACGACTGGCACGTGTCGGCGCGCGGCGCGATGAATTTCGTCACAGCAACAATGTGGAAGCAAGGACGGCTGCTGGCGACGTACAAGAACGGCCGTGCACATCTGAACGGGTATCTGGACGACTATGCTTTTTTGCTTGCCGCATCGCTGGAGATGTTGCAGGCCGAGTTTGCGGCTGGCGACCTGCAACTCGCGACCGCACTCGCCGACACGCTGTTCGAGCGCTTCGAAGATCGGGCCGCCGGTGGTTTTTTCTTCACCAGCGACGACCACGAAGCGCTGATTCTGCGGCCCAAACCGGGTGCGGACAACGCCACGCCTTCTGGAAACGGCGTAGCGGCGCTGGTGCTCACGCGCCTCGGCCATCTGCTTGGCGAATCGCGCTATCTGCAAGCGGCTGACAAGGCGGTCCGGCTTTTTTATCCGGTGATGCTGCGGCAGCCCGGAGGATTTTCCACTCTTTGTACCGGCCTAGAGGAAGTGTTGGAACCGACCAGGGTGATCGTGCTGCGCGGACCGCGGGATGCACTGCGTCCATGGCAGCAGACGCTTTCAAGCAGATATCTGCCGGACGCGATGACGTTGGCGGTCGACTCGGCGTCGTCCGATCTGCCGGGGGTGTTGAACAAGCCCGTCGGCGCCACTGTCAACGCTTATCTCTGCCGCGGCGTTATCTGCCTGGCACCGGTCGGGGATGTTCAGGCATTACTCGCGAATCTCGAAACCGGGTAAATGCCTGAAGGTTTTCAAAGTAGACCAAAGCCGATAAAATGCCCTGCGGTCCAAATCAACTCGTAATGAAAGGCGCTCGTAAATGAAGAAACTCCTGATGATCGCGGCGACGGCGGGTCTGGCGCTGGCCTGTAGTGCGAACGCGGCAGATGCCGAAAAAGCGAAGGCGCTGGCACAGGCCAAGAATTGCCTCGCCTGTCACGCTGTCGCCACGAAGCTGGTCGGTCCCGCCTACACCGAAGTGTCCAAGAAGTACAAGGGCAACAAGGACGCGGAAGCAGTGCTGATCAAGAAAGTGATCAATGGCGGAGGCGGTGTATGGGGTACGATTCCCATGCCGCCCAATCCGGTCAAGGAAGACGAGGCCAAGCTCCTTGTAGCTTGGATATTGTCCCTGTAATAACGTCATCGCAGTTGCAGCGGGGAAGGCCGGCGAATGCCGGCCTTTTTGTTTTTTGTCGGTTTCGCTGTCCATGCACAACTTGATGAATTAACGGCCCAAATTGACAACGCTTAAATCGCTGGCGGATAATCCGGGCAAACCGGCTCAAGCTACAAACAACAAGGGGACTGCAGACATGAAAGCTCTCGGCGTGACGAACGAATTCAAATGGGTTGCGGCAGGCCTTGCTGCGGTGGCGGCATTCGGTCTGGCCGGTTGTGGCAAGAAGGAAGAGCAATCCGGTACGGCCGGAAAAGCATCGTCGATACAGCGTGTGGTCAAGATCGGACATGCGGCACCGCTGACCGGCGGCATTGCGCATCTGGGCAAGGACAACGAGAACGGCGTACGTCTCGCGATCGAGGAAGCCAATGCGAAAGGCCTGACCATAGGCGGCGAGAAGGTCGCCTTCGAGATGATCAGCGAAGACGACGAAGGCAAGGAAAACAAGGGTCCGATCATCGCGCAGAAATTTGCCGATGCGAAAGTGGCTGGCGTGGTCGGACACCTGAATTCCGGCGTAACCATTCCAGCTTCGGCGGTGTACAACCAGGCCGGCATACCGATGATCAGCGGTTCGGCGACCAATCCCAAACTGACCGAGCAGGGTTTCAAGGTCGCGTTCCGTACCGTGGGCCGCGATGATCAGCAGGGGCCCGCGATCGCCAGTTATCTGGTTTCCGAACACAAGCCAAAGTCCGTGGCGGTGATCGACGATGCCACAGCCTATGGCGAGGGACTCGCGAACGAAGTCGAGAAGACATTGAAGACATCCGGCGTCAACGTGCTGCCGCGCGAGAAAGGCACACAGGAAACGCGCGATTGGAAAGCCATTCTGACCAAGCTGAAAGGCAAGGGTCCGGATGCGATTTTCTACGGCGGCATGGATTCCGGCGGTGGCCCTTTGCTCAAGCAGGGGCGTGAACTGGGCCTGAAGGCCGTGTTCTCGTTTGGCGACGGCGCGTGCACCGAAAAGATGAAAGAGCTGGCCGGTGCTGCATCCGAAGGCATGGTCTGCTCGCAGGCCGGCATTCCGGTGCAGGCAGCGAGCAAGGCTTTCCTGGATGCATTCAAGAAGAAGTTCAATTCCGATCCGCTGATCTACGCGCCGTTTACCTACGATGCGACCAACCTGCTCATCGCTGCGATGCAGGCCACCAATTCGGTCGATCCGGCGAAATATCTGCCGGAGCTTGCCAAGATCAAGTACGACGGCGCGAGCGGCCACATCGAATTCGACGAGAAGGGTGACCGCAAGGATGCGGAAATGACGATCTTCACGATGAAGAACGGCACCATCACGCCGGTCGCCGTCATCAAGGGCGGCAAGTCGGTCAAGTTCGAGGATTTCGTAAAAGGCGGAGCCGCAAAGTAGGCGGTGCGGTTGCTCCGATATGAAAACGGCACCTGCGGGTGCTGTTTTCTTTGGTGGGTCTTCGACCGCAGGCTGCGCGCTGTGCCATCCGCACGGAACTTGCTAGCAGTTGTCGGACTACAGGCTGACGGACCACAGCCTGACTGACTACGGCCTGACTGACTACGGCCCGGCCGACCTTGGATATCTTCCTTCAGCAACTCGTCAACGGCCTAACTCTGGGCAGCGTGTATGCCATCGTCGCGCTGGGATACACAATGGTTTACGGGATCGTTCAGCTGATCAATTTCGCCCATGGAGAAGTCGTGATGGTGGGCGCCATGGTTTCGCTTTCGGTGATCGCCGCCCTCGCCGGCACCGTGCTGCCGCCGCTGGCGATCGTGTTTGCCGGTGTGCTCTGTGCCGTACCGGTCTGCATGGCGGTCGGCTTCACCATGGAGCGCATCGCTTATCGACCGCTGCGCGGCGCACCGCGGCTCGCGCCGCTGATTACGGCGATCGGCATCTCGATCATCCTGCAGCAAGTTGCCATGATCATCTGGAGCCGCAATCCGCTGGGCTTCCCGCAGATCATCGACAATCCGGTATTCGAGCTTGCCGGTGCGCATATCAGCGCGGTGCAGATCGCAATCATCCTCGGCTCGTTCCTGATGATGGCCGGTCTCACGCTGCTGGTATTTCGCACGCGTCTTGGTGTCGCCATGCGCGCAACCTCCGAGAATCCGCAGGTCGCCGGATTGATGGGCATCAATGTGAATCGCGTGATCTCGGCCACCTTCGTCATCGGTGCCGGACTCGGTGCGGTCGCCGGTGTCATGGTTGGGACTTACTACGGCATTGCGCACTACACCATGGGCGCGCAGCTCGGCCTGAAGGCGTTTTCCGCCGCCGTGCTCGGCGGCATCGGCAACCTCGCGGGTGCCATGCTCGGCGGCGTGCTCCTTGGCGTGGTCGAGGCGCTCGGCGCGGGCTACATCGGCGAGATCATGGACTTGTGCCACCTGTCGGGAATCTCCGACGCGCTCGCCGCGCGTTGTGCGCAGGACAACCACTTCGTGCTGTTCGGCAGCAACTATCAGGACGTCTTCGCGTTCATGGTCCTGATTGCCGTGCTGGTATTCCGGCCCTCGGGACTGCTGGGCGAGCGGGTCTCCGACCGGGCCTGACGCATGACGAACTTGACCGAACGTCTCGAACGACTGCGCTCGCACCGCGCCGCGCCGTGGCTGGGCGTTGCGCTCATCGTAGTAACCCTGTTCATACTGCCGTTCGCACTCGCGTCGGTGGGCACGGCGTGGGTGCGCATCACGAATCTCGCGATCCTGTTCGCGCTGCTTTCACTCGGGCTGAACATTGTGGTCGGCTTTGCCGGCCTGCTCGATCTCGGCTACATCGCGTTCTATGCTGTCGGCGCGTATTGCTACGCCCTGCTGGCTTCGCCTCACTTTGGATTGCATCTGCCGCTCTGGGTCATTCTGCCGATCGGTGCTGCAGTGGCCTGCGTGTTCGGCGTGCTGCTGGGTGCACCGACGCTCAAATTGCGCGGAGACTACCTGGCGATCGTTACGCTCGGATTCGGCGAAATCGTGCGCATCTTCCTGAATAATCTTTCGCAACCGATCAATATCACGAACGGTCCCCAGGGCGTCACGCTCATCGATCCGTTCAGGATCGGGAAAGTGGATTTCAGCCGTACCGACAGCCTGCTGGGTCTCGCCTTCAGCGGGCCGATCAAGTATTACTATTTTCTATTGGCCGTGCTGGTCCTGGCGATCATCGTCAATCTGCGCCTGCAGAATTCCCGCGTCGGACGCGCCTGGGTTGCGATCCGCGAAGACGAGGTCGCTGCGCAGGCGATGGGAATCAACACGCGCAACGTAAAGCTGCTGGCATTCGCAATGGGCGCCGGCTTCGGCGGTCTTGCGGGTGGAATCTTTGCGGCGACCCAGGGTTTCATCAGTCCGGAGAGCTTCGTCTTCGTCGAATCCATCATGGTGCTCTCCATGGTCGTACTCGGTGGAATGGGCAATATCTGGGGGGTGGTGCTCGGCGCGATCCTGCTGTCTTTTGTGCCGGAGATCCTGCGCTACACGGTGGAGCCGGCGCAGAAAGCGGTGTTCGGCCGCCTGCTGATCGAGCCGGAAGTCATCCGCATGCTCCTGTTCGGACTGGCGCTGGTACTCATGATGCTCTACCGACCGGCGGGGCTCTGGCCTTCGAAGCGACGCAAGCGCGAATTCGCGGAGACGGACCCAAGCTGATGCCAGCCGCAGTACTGCTCGAGATCCGTCACATCGAAAAGCGCTTCGGCGGGCTGACGGCGCTCGCCGATGTCTCGCTGACCATCAACCACCGGGAAATCTATGGCTTGATCGGACCGAATGGCGCCGGCAAGACCACGCTGTTCAATGTGCTGACCGGGCTCTATGTGCCGGACCGCGGTCAGTTCGAATTCGACGGCGCGAGTCTGGTCGGTCTAAAACCTTATCGAGTCGCCGAATCCGGCATCGCGCGGACTTTCCAGAACATCCGCCTGTTCGGCAACATGACGGCAATCGAAAACGTGATGGTCGGACGGCATGTGCGTACGCATGCGGGCGCGATCGGCGCGATCCTGCGCACGCGCCGCGCGCGCGACGAAGAAGTTGCCATCCGCCGCCGTTCCAGGGAGCTGCTTGGCTATGTCGGCATTGGCCAACACGCCAGCGTGCTATCCCGGAACCTCTCCTACGGCGATCAGCGCCGGCTGGAAATCGCGCGAGCGCTTGCCACGGAACCGAAGCTGCTGGCACTCGACGAGCCGGCGGCGGGAATGAACGCGACGGAAACGGCGGAATTGCGCCGGCTCCTGGAAAAAATTCGCGGCGATGGCGTAACCATTTTGCTGATCGAGCACGATGTCAAGCTGGTAATGGGCCTTTGCGACCGCGTCGCCGTTCTCGATTACGGGAGGAAGATCGCCGAAGGCGAGCCGGCGCTGGTGCAGAAAGATCCCGAAGTCATCCGCGCCTATCTCGGCGGAGCGCTGCCGTGACCGCGCTGCTCGACGTGAAGGCGCTGAAAGTCGCGTATGGCGGGATCAACGCAGTCAAGGGTATCGACCTCACCGTCGGCGAAGGCGAAATGGTAGCGCTGATCGGCGCCAACGGCGCCGGCAAGACCACCACGCTGAAGGCGATTTGCGGATTGTTGCATCACAATGGGGTGGTGAAGTTGCGTGGCGAGAACGTGGGTAACCTATCCGCCTATCAACTGGTCGAACGCGGACTGGCGCTCGTCCCCGAAGGCCGCGGCATATTCGGGCGGCTGACGGTGCGCGAAAATCTGCAGATGGGTGCGTATATACGCAACGACAAGGCCGGGATACGTGTGGATATGGAGCGCATTTACGCGCTCTTTCCGCGGCTCGCGGAACGACGCAATCAGACCGGCGGCACCTTGTCCGGAGGCGAGCAGCAGATGCTGGCGATCGGCCGGGCGCTGATGTGCCGGCCCAAACTGCTGCTGCTCGATGAGCCGAGCATGGGCCTGGCGCCGCTGATGGTCGAGAAAATTTTCGATACAGTACGTATGGTGTCAAAGGAAGGCGTCACGGTATTGCTGGTCGAGCAGAACGCCAAGCTGGCACTGGAGGCGAGCCATCGCGGCTACGTGATGGAAAGCGGCGTGATCACGCTGGCCGATGGTGCGCGGGCATTGCTCGACAATCCGCTCGTCAGAAAAGCCTACCTGGGCGAGTGAAAGCCTTCTTCTGTTTTTCAACGCGGGGTCGGACATGCTCAACGGATTGGTTCGAGACAGGCTGTCGGCGCTCGGAAACAGTATCGAAACCTGTTTTCGTTTGCACTTCGCAGACGGCTCGGAATACCAGAACCGGGAGGGTGCGCCGGCATTCACCATCATCATCCGGCGTCCCCGTGCGCAGTGGCGCATTCTGCTGTTCGGCCACATCGGGCTCATGGAGGCCCACTTCGATGGTGACGTCGATGTCGACGGTGACCTCGGCACGGCATTCCAGGTCGCGTTCGAGAGCGGATTCGAGCGTGACCCGAATGCGTTGATCGGTCTGCGCAATCGCTGGCACGAGCTGCGCTTTTCCAATCGCAGCATTGCCCAGGCCAGGGCCAATGCCAGATTTCACTATGCCATCGGTACCGAGTTCTATCGCTACTGGCTCGATACCCCGCTGATGATGTACACCTGCGGTTACTGGAAGGAAGGTACGACGACCATCGATGAAGCCCAGGTCAGCAAGGTCGATTACGTCTGTCGCAAGATCAAGCTCTCCCGGGGCGAAAGCGTGATCGATATCGGCTGCGGCTTCGGCGGGTTCATGTTCCATGCGCATGAACGCTACGGTGCAATCCCCCATGGCCTGAACACCACGCCGGAGCAGGTAACCGCGGTGGAGGACGAAATCCGCCGTCGCGGGTTCGACGCAAAGATGCAGGTCAGGCTCGCCGATTTCCGCGAAGTAGACCGGCAGTACGACAAAGTGGTATCGATCGGTGTGCTCGAACATGCCGGACGCGACCAGCTCGCTGAGGTCGTGAAGGCGCACGCCGATTTCCTCAAGCCGGGCGGCATGGGGCTGCTGCATTTCATCGGTCACGTCGGCGTGCGCGATACCGAGCTCTACATCCGCAAGCACGTATTTCCCGGCGGCTGGATTCCGAGTCTTGCCCAGACTATTGCGGAGATGGAGCGTTGCGGGCTGGAAATCGTGGACATCGAGAACCTGCGACGCCACTATGCCCCGACGCTGGATGCCTGGGCGGAACGCTTCGATCGCAACTGGGAGCATATCCGTGCGCTTGACCCCGGTCGGTTCGACGAGAAGTTCCGGCGTGTGTGGCGGACTTACCTCATTTCCTGCGCGGAAATGTTTCGCTCCCCCGCGGGAAGGACGCACCTGTTCCAGATCGTATTCAGCAAAGGCAACGTCACCAAGGACACCTACCCGATGAGCCGCGGCTTCCTCTACGAGCGGCCCTAGCGTTGGCTTCGAAAGCGCGGAAAGCGGACACGTACGCGGCCCGCCGGGAAAGACTGGCGCAACAGATGCACGCCGCCACCGGGCAGGTCACGCTCAGGAAAAAGAACTCCAACCTGTTCCGCGACCGCGTTCGTGCAAGCAAGCCGCGGCTCGACGTGCACGATTTCAATCATGTCCTGCAAGTCGATCCGCAATCCGGGTGGGCGGACGCGGAAGGCATGACATCCTACGAGACACTGGTGCTGTCCACGCTGGCGTGCGGCACGATGCCGGCCGTGGTGCCGCAGCTGAAAACGATCACGCTCGGCGGTGCGGTGGCCGGTGTCGGTATCGAGGCAACGTCCTTCCGCCAGGGACTGGTGCACCAGGGCGTTCTCGAAATGGACATTCTTGCCGGCGACGGCAAGATCTATCTATGTACGCCGCAGAACGAACACCGCGAACTGTTTTTCGGGTTTCCGAACTCCTACGGCACGTTGGGCTACGCGTTGCGGGTGCGTACCAGGACGATTCCCGTGAAGAAGTTCGTGCGGATCGGGCACTCCCACTTCCGGGATCCGTCCGAGTACTTCCGCGGCCTGCAGGTGATTTGCGATTCCGGCGCCGACTTCGTCGACGGCGTCGTATTCGGCCCCGAAGATTTTTATCTGACCACGGGAACATTCGTCGACGATGCGCCTTTCGTCAGCGACTACACTTTCGAGCACATCTACTACCGTTCCATTCGGGATAAGGAGTCGGACTATCTCACCGCGCACGATTTCCTCTGGCGCTGGGATACTGACTGGTTCTGGTGTTCGAAGAATTTCGGTATGCAGAATCCGCTGGTCCGCCGGTTGGCCGGCAAGCCGCGCCTCAACTCGCGCACCTATACCAGGGTGATGCGCTGGAACAGCCGGTGGAAACTCACGCAACGCCTCGGCGCCCTGTTCGGCGTGCACCGAGAGTCGGTCATTCAGGACGTCGACATTCCGATCGAGCGAGCGGCCGAATTCCTGGATTTCTTCCAACGCGAGATCGGTATCCTGCCGATATGGATCTGTCCGATCCGCAGCCCGGATGCGCGGGCACAGTATCCCCTGTATCCGCTGAGTCCACCGACAACCTACGTGAATTTCGGATTCTGGGATGTCGTGAAATCGAAGAAGTCGCAACTTGCGGGGCATTTCAACAGGCTCATCGAACGCAAGGTGGCGGAACTCGGCGGCATCAAGTCCTTGTACTCGGACAGCTACTACTCGCGCGAGAAATTCGATGGCATCTATGGCGGGGCCGCCTACCGGCGGTTGAAGTCCAGGTACGACCCGCACGGCCGCCTGCACGACCTGTACGACAAGTGCGTACTGCGCAAATAATCCTCTTTAGTTGTTGAGCGCCTGCAGCGGTGCTGGAATGCGTCCGCCGCGACGGATGAAGTCATGGCTCGATTCGCGATGCACAGCCATGACCGGTGCGCGCCCCAGCAAGCCGCCGAATTCAACCATATCGCCTTCTTTCTTTCCCGGTGCGGGAATGATGCGTACGGCGGTGGTCTTGCGGTTGATCATGCCGATGGCGGCCTCGTCGGCGATGATTGCGGCAATCGTTTCCGCAGGGGTGTCGCCCGGAATGGCGATCATGTCCAGGCCGACGGAGCATACGCAGGTCATGGCCTCGAGCTTGTCGAAGGTCAGGGCACCCATGCTTGCGGCCTCTATCATGCCGATGTCTTCGGAAACCGGAATGAATGCGCCGGACAATCCACCCACGTAGCTCGATGCCATCGCCCCGCCTTTTTTGACTGCGTCGTTCAGCAGCGCCAGCGCAGCCGTCGAACCATGCGTACCGACGCGCTCCAGGCCCATCGCCTCGAGAATCCGCGCCACCGAATCGCCCTGCGCAGGGGTCGGCGCGAGCGACAGGTCGACGATGCCGAAAGGTACGCCGAGTTTTTCCGAGGCCGCCCTGCCCACCAGTTCGCCCATGCGGGTGATCTTGAAGGCCGTGCGCTTGATTGTCGTGGCCAGCATCCCGAAATCGGTCTGGCCTTCTTTCTCGATCGCCCGCAATACGGCGCCCGGGCCCGACACGCCGACATTGATCACGCATTCCGGTTCGCCGATACCATGGAAGGCACCGGCCATGAAAGGGTTGTCATCCACCGCATTGCAGAACACTACGAGCCTGGCGCAACCCAGGCCGTCCCGCGACGCGCTCAGACGGGCGGTTTCGACGATGGTTCGCCCCATCAACGCCACCGCGTCCATGTTGATGCCGGCTTTGGTGGTGCCGACGTTGACCGAAGCGCAGACGCGATCGGTGACGGCGAGTGCTTCCGGAATAGAGGCGATCAGCGCCGTGTCGCCGCGGGTCATGCCCTTCTGCACCAGCGCGGAAAAGCCGCCGAGGAAATTCACGCCGACCTGCTTTGCTGCGCGGTCGAGATATTCGGCCATCAGCACGTAGGAGTCCGCGGCGGAGCTCTCAGCGATCAGCGCGATCGGCGTCACGGAGATGCGCTTGTTGATGACGGGGATGCCGTATTCCGCGGCGATTTCTTCGCCGGCGCGGACCAGTCTCTCGGCCAGCCGGCAGATCTTGTCGTAGGCTTTTGTTGCCGCGACGGCAAGATCAGGATGGGCACAGTCGCGCAGGCTGATGCCCATGGTGATGGTGCGAATATCGAGATTCTCCATCTGCACCATGCGGATGGTTTCGACGATCTCCTGCGGGGAGTAGTGGCTGACGCCCATGTTGGAAATCGCGTCAGATGCGATACATGAACTTGAACACGTCTTCGTGCTGGGCGTCGATCCTGAGTCCCATTTCCTCGCCCTTGGCGTTGAGTTTGGATTTGAGCTCGCCGAAGGAAATGCCGGCGTGCTCGACGTCCACCATCATGATCATGACGAAGAATTCGTCCATGACGGACTGCGAAATGTCGAGGATATTGGCACCGGCCTGGGCCAGGACCGCGGAAACATTGGCGATGATGCCGACGCGGTCCCGGCCGATAACGGTGACAATGATGCGATGGGAATGCCTGGACATGAATGCGGCCTGACGGGAGTCGCGACCATCGCAGGACGGCCGCGATGGCGACAGGATATTGCCGCAAAAACCGCGGCTGCGCCAGTCCGTCGGCGTGGCGTCACACCCAGTCGCGCGCGGTCAGGAATTCGGTATAGAGTCTGGCTTCGGGCGTACCGGACTCGGGCTTCCAGTCGTAACGCCATTTCACGACCGGCGGCAGCGACATGAGGATGGATTCCGTGCGACCGCCGGACTGCAGGCCGAACAGCGTGCCGCGATCATAGACCAGGTTGAATTCAACGTAGCGGCCGCGCCGGTAGGCCTGGAAATCGCGCTCGACTTCGCCGAAAGGCAGATCCTTGCGGCGCTCGACGATCGGCACATAAGCGTCTATCAGGTGATCGCCTACGCTGCGGACCAGCGCGAAGCAGGTATCGAAATCGGGTTCCGACAGGTCATCGAAGAAGATGCCGCCGACGCCGCGCGGCTCCCTGCGATGCTTGAGATAGAAATATTCGTCGCACCATTTCTTGAACTTGCCATGCGTTCCCGCCCCGAACGGTTCCAGGGCATCGCGACAGGTGCGGTGAAAATGCACGGCATCTTCCTCGAAGCCGTAGTAAGGCGTCAGATCCATGCCACCACCGAACCACGACACGGCCTCGGCGCCAGGCTGTTCGGCCACGAAGAAGCGCACGTTCATGTGCACCGTCGGTACGTACGGATTGCGCGGATGCAGGACCAGGGATAGCCCCATGGCCTGGAACGAACGGCCGGCGAGATCGGGCCGGGTTGCAGTGGCCGATGCCGGCAGCGCGTTGCCGGTTACATGGGAGAAATTGATCCCGCCGCGCTCGAATACGCCGCCGTCCTCGATCAGGCAGCTGATCCCGCCGCCGCCTTCCGGACGGGTCCACTCGTCCCGGCGGAAACTGTTGCCGTCGAGCGCTTCGAGCCTGCCGACGATCCACCCTTGCAGACCTTCCAGATAATCTTTGACGATCTGGCTGCCCATAGCGTTACAACGTGCTCCTTTTCGCACCAATTGCACGAAAGCCGATGTCACGACGCATCTGGCTTCCGGCAAAGTGGATGCCCTCGGCGACTTCATAAGCCCGGCGTTTTGCCACGCGCACAGTATCGCCGAGTGCAGTCACACACAATACGCGTCCGCCGCTTGTCAGCACTTTGCCGTCGCGGAGCGAAGTCCCGGCGTGAAAGACATGAAAGTCTTCCCCATCGCGCGGCAGGCCGGTGATCTCGTCGCCTTTGCGAGGGTCCTCCGGATAACCCTGGGCAGCCATGACGGCGCCGAGGGCGACGCGGCGATCCCACTCGGCGTCGACGGTGTCGAGGGTGCCATTGACAGCATGTTCGACCAGGGTGAACAAATCGCTCTTCAGCCGCATCATGATCGGCTGGGTTTCCGGATCGCCCATGCGACAGTTGAATTCAAGCGTCCTGGTCGTGCCATCTGGTCGGATCATCAGGCCGGCATAGAGAAACCCGGTATAAGGGTTGCCCTCCTTTTCCATGCCGTGAATCACCGGCTGGATCACTTCACGCATCACACGGGCATGGATGGCCGGTGTCAGAACGGGTGCCGGCGAGTAGGCGCCCATGCCGCCCGTGTTCGGGCCTTTGTCTCCATCCTGCAGGCGCTTGTGGTCCTGACTGGAAGCAAGAGGCAGCACGTGCTTGCCGTCGACCATGACGATAAAGCTCGCCTCTTCGCCGCCCAGGAACTCCTCGACGACGACACGCGCGCCGGCTGCCCCCATCTTGTTGTCGACCAGCATCATGTCGATCGCGGCATGCGCTTCCTCCAGCGTCATCGCCACCACCACACCTTTGCCTGCGGCCAGTCCATCGGCCTTGATAACGATCGGCGCACCCTGTTTCGCGACGTAATCGTGAGCCGTCTTTGCATCGGTGAAGGTCGCATACGCAGCTGTCGGAATGCCGTGCCTCATCATGAAGGCCTTGGCGAAATCCTTCGAGGCTTCGAGCTGTGCTGCCGCGCGCGTGGGTCCGAAGATCCTAAGCCCCGCGACGCGAAACGCATCGACGATGCCGGCCGACAGCGGCGCCTCCGGGCCGACCACGGTGAGCGCGATCGATTCCTTGCGGGCGAAATCGACCAGGTCGGGAATCGCCGTTAGCGGCAGGTTGAACAATCCGTCTTCACGTGCGGTACCGGCATTTCCCGGCGCGACGTATATGCGACCAATGCGTGGCGATTGTGCCAGCCGCCAGGCCAGCGCATGCTCGCGACCGCCGTTGCCGATGACGAGAAGGTTCATAAAAACGATAGGGACGAAAGACGAGTGAGGAGGGACGAGGGATAAGACAATATCATTTCAATGGCGAAAATGGCGCACGCCGGTAAGGGCCATGGCAATGCCGTATTCGTCGGCGGCAGCGACCACTTCATCATCACGCACACTGCCGCCGGGCTGGATGATTGCGGCTGCGCCCGCCTTCGCCACCACGTCGACCCCGTCGCGGAAAGGAAAGAAGGCGTCGGAAGCGACCACCGAACCCTCGAGCGACAGTCCGGCATTCTCCGCCTTGATCGATGCGATGCGCGCGCTGTCCACACGGCTCATCTGTCCTGCCCCCACGCCGAGTGTCATGCCGTCCCCGCAGAATACGATGGCGTTAGACTTGACGAATTTCGCCACTCTCCAGGCAAACAACAGGTCCGACAGTTGCCGTGGAGTGGGTTGTTTCTTGGTCACGAACCGCATATCTGAAATCTGGACGTTCATCGCGTCGGATGTCTGCACCAGCAGGCCGCCGCCGATGCGTTTGCTGTCATACAGGTTCGCACCGTTCTCGATCGGCACCTCGAGGACCCGCACATTGGTTTTTTTGGCGAGCGCCGCCGCGGCATCCGCGGCGATGCGTGGCGCAATCAGGACTTCCATGAATTGTTGCGACACCGCTTCGGCCGTTTCCAGATCGATCTCGCGATTGAAGGCGATGATGCCCCCGAACGCGGAAGTCGGGTCGGTTTTGAACGCGCGGCGATACGCTTGCGCCGTACCCTCGGCGACGGCAACGCCGCAAGGATTGGCGTGCTTGATGATGACGCAGGCCGGTTGTTCGAACGTCTTCACGCATTCCCACGCAGCATCCGCGTCGGCAATGTTGTTGTAGGACAGTTCCTTGCCCTGCAATTGCCGGTAGTTGCTGAGTGCGCCCGATACCGGATTCAGGTCACGGTAGAACGCCGCCTGCTGATGAGGATTCTCGCCGTAGCGCAAATCCTGGATCTTGGCGAAGCTCATGTTGATCTGTTCGGGAAATGCATTACGTGCGCCGTTAATGTCAGTGGCGGTCAGATAGTCGCTGATTGCACCGTCGTAGGCCGCGGTGTGCGAAAAGGCCTTCCTGGCCAGGCGATAACGGGTCTCGACGCTAATCGCGCCGTTGGCCGACTGCATTTCGGCAATGAGCGCAGGATAGTCGGCGGGATCCGTGACGATCACCACATGTTGCCAGTTTTTCGCCGCCGCACGCACCATCGTCGGGCCGCCGATGTCGATGTTCTCGATCGCTTCTTCCAGCGTGCAGCCGGCTTTGGATATCGTCTGCACGAACGGATAGAGATTGACGATCACCAGATCGATGGTCGGAATGTTCGCGCGGGTCATGGCCTGCATATGTGCGGCCAGATCGCGACGCGCGAGGATGCCGGCGTGCACTTTCGGATGCAGCGTCTTCACGCGGCCGTCAAGCATTTCCGGGAAACCGGTGTAGTCGCCGATTTCGACGACCGGAACGCCCGCCTCGCGCAGCAGCTTGGCGGTTCCACCGGTAGACAGGATGCCGATGCCGGAAGCGTGCAGGACGCGGGCGAGTTCCGCAGCACCGCTTTTATCGGACACACTGATCAGGGCTTGTCGTTTGTTCATCGAACGCGTTCCAAAAATAAACCGCCCGTCGGCAACGAACGGGCGGAAGTGTGGTGAGGCATCGGCGTTCTACTTGATGCCGTAATCCTTCATTTTCTTGCGCAGCGTGTTGCGGTTCATGCCCAGCAACTGCGCCGCCTGCGTCTGGTTGCCGGAGACCCGGTGCAGCACGATTTCCAGCAGCGGCTTCTCGACCGAATTCATCACCATGTCGTAAATGGCGCAAGGCCGTTCGCCGTCCAGATCCTTGAAGTAGCCATCCATTGCCTTGCGCACGCAGCGGGCGATTTCGTTTTCGTTGATCATGCCGCGAGTTCCTCGATATAGGTCAGGCGATCTCCACGGGCTGCCAGTCCGGCAAGATAGATTTCCACGGCAGCGAGTTGCTGTCGCGCGGTTTCCAGCCTGTTCATGGTCTGGCGGAATTCGAAAGCACCGGCAAGTCCCCTGACATACCAGCCGATATGCTTGCGCGAGACCCGAACGCCACCCTGTTCCCCGTAGAGCGCGTAGAGATCACGCAAATGCTGTACCAGCACGTCGCGGATTTCCGTGATTTGCGGCGCGGGAAGGTGACAGCCGTTCATAAGATAGTGCTGGATCTCGCGAAAAATCCACGGCCGGCCCTGCGCTGCGCGGCCGATCATGAGCGCGTCGGCACCAGTGTGGCGCAGCACATCGCGAGCTTTTTCCGGGGAATCGATGTCGCCATTGGCGATGACGGGAATGCCGACACGCGACTTCACATCGGCGATGGTGTCGTATTCCGCATCACCGATGAAAGCGCAGGCGCGTGTGCGACCGTGAATCGATAATGCCTTGATTCCGGCGGATTGCGCGATCTCCGCCACGCGCGCGGCATTGCGGTTCTGCGGATTCCAGCCGGTGCGGATTTTCAGTGTGACCGGGATGCTGACCGCCGCTACAACGGCATCGAGAATCCGGCCGACCAGCGGCTCGTTCTGCAGCAGTGCTGATCCGGCCGCGACGTTGCAAACCTTCTTGGCCGGGCAGCCCATGTTGATGTCGATGATCTGCGCCCCACGATCCGCGTTGTAACGTGCTGCTTCAGCCATCGCCGCCGGATCGGCACCGGCAATCTGCACCGAAATGGGATCGACTTCGCCCTGATGATCGGCGCGCCGCCGGGATTTCGCCGTATTCCAGAGTTGCGCATTCGACGAAAGCATTTCCGATACCGCCATGCCGGCCCCCATCGCCTTGCACAATTGCCGGAATGGCCGATCGGTCACCCCGGCCATGGGTGCGACGATCAGATTGTTCCTGAGGATGTGCGGACCGATCTGCATTTCGGTGCCGGGGCGAAAAAGTGGACCGCCATTCTAGCGCAAAGGATGCTGAATGGAGAATGCGAAACGGCGCTTGTTATCGCGATGCGCCGAAGATCATGCGCTGCATGAATGCGCGTTTGGCTGGCGGAACGAGCTCGAGCAACGCCAGTGCGGCTCCACGCGTGGCTCGCAGCGGCGCAAAATCATTGGAGAAAATCTTGACCAGCGAATGGGTTAGCGCGATGCCTCGCTGACGATCCGGGCGGCGCGTGGTTCGATAACTCGACAGACACTCGTCCGACCCGGGATCGCGCGCCGCGTGCAGCAGCAAAGTTTCGCCGAGTTCCCATGCATCGCGCAAACCCAGGTTGAATCCCTGACCGGCAATCGGGTGTAGTGCCTGCGCGGCATTGCCGAGCATAACGGCGCGTGGCAAAACCGGATCGGCGGCGTAGCGCAGTATCAGCGGAAAGCGTGCACGTGCTTCTATGGAAATGAAGCGCCCGGCGCGATCGCCGAAATGCCGCTGCAATTTGTCCAGGAAACCGGTGGCCGGAAACTCCATCAGTCCATTCGCAGTTTCAGGCGTCGCGGTCCACACAAGCGCGTAACGGTTTTCGAACGGCAGCAACGCAATCGGGCCGTCCGGCGTGAAACGCTCGTAAGCCTTGCGCTCATGCGGTCGCGCAGTTTCGACCAGGCCGACGACGGCATCTTGACCATACTCGCGTATCTTCACGGCCGCACCAGCGCGCAATCCGGCGCTGGCACCGCCGTCGGCAATGACCAGCAGGCGCGCTGCCGCCGATTGCATGATTCCCTGCGAGCGATACCCGATGCAGACGGCCTCGGCTGTGGAGTCCATGCCGAAGACTTCGGCACCGGCCATCAATGTCGTGTGCTCCGACCCGATCGCTTTGCCGAAAGCCTGCTGCAATCGGGCATAGCGCACGACATAGCCCAGCGCAGGCAGTCCCGCTTCGTCGGCGCTCAGCAGCGTGCGGCCAAAACCGCCGCGCTGGGAGACATGGATCGATTCGATCGGCGTGACGGGCTCTATCAGCGACCAGATGCCGAGACGTTCGAGAATCAGACGGCTGCCATAAGACATGGCCAGGGTGCGCGCATCGTTGCTATTGCCCGCGTCGGGCCGCGCTTCGAGCACCAACACGGTCAGTCCGCTGCCCTGCAGCGCGATCGCCAGTGCGGCACCTGTCGGTCCGCCACCGACGATCACGACGTCGTAAGGGCGCGCGCTCAAGACTAGCGTCGTGCGGGTGCAACGAGTCGAAGAATGGACATGAAGCGTTGCGGGCTCAGTTGCGCATCAGTACTTCGATGTCGTCGATATTCTTCGGGGCCGCCGCGGTGATGATCTCGCAGCCGGAGTCGGTCACCAGCGCATCGTCCTCGATGCGTACGCCGATGTTCCAGAATTTTTCCGGAACGCCTTCGGCGGGCCGCACGTAGCAGCCCGGCTCGACCGTCAGCACCATGCCCGGCTTGAGCGCGAGCCACGCGCCATTGCGCTTGTAATCGCCGGCATCATGGACATCCATGCCCAGCCAGTGTCCGGTGCGGTGCATATAGAAGCGCCGGTAGTCGCCGGACTCGATTACGCTGTCCGTGCTGCCTTTGCATAGTCCGAGGTCTACCATGCCCTGCGCCAGCACCTTCACTGCCGCATCGTGCGGCGCTTCCCATTCATTGCCGGGCTTTACCTGCGCTATGGCCGCAGCCTGGGCCGACAGCACGAGTTGGTAGATATCGCGTTGCGGCCCGGAGAACCTGCCGCTCACCGGAAAAGTACGCGTAATGTCCGAAGCATAGCCGTCGAGTTCGCATCCCGCGTCGATCAACACCACTTCGCCGTCCTTGAGCACTGCATCGTTCTGCACGTAGTGCAGCACGCAGGAGTTCGCTCCGCCGGCTACGATCGGCGTGTAGGCCGGCGCCTGTGCACCCTGCCGGCGAAATTCGTGAATCAATTCGGCTTCCAGTTCATATTCGCGCAACCCGGGACGGGCCGCACGCATGGCCCGGCGATGCGCTTCCGACGAAATAACAGCAGCCCGCCGCATGATGCCGATTTCCTGTTCGTCCTTGATCAGGCGCATGTCGTCGAGGAAGCGGCGGACATCGCGAATCTCACCCGGCGCACCCACGCCGGTTCTGACTTGCGCGCGCACCCTGTTGATCCATCCGATCACCTGGCGGTCCCAATCCGGGTCCGCGCCGACATCGCAGAAAACGGTGGATTGGTTGGCGAGCAGTTGCGGCAACTGCTCATCGAGCCTGGCGATCGGGTGCGCCTCGTCCAAGCCGAAAGCTTGTTGCGCCTTCTCGGGGCCATAGCGAAAGCCATCCCAGATCTCGCGCTCGACGTCCTTCTCGCGGCAGAACAAGATGCTTTTCGGGTTCTTTCCGGCGAAAAGCACCAGCACCGCTTCTGGTTCGGGAAAGCCGGTGAGGTAGTGGAAATAGCTGTCGAAGCGAAACGGATAAGAGGAATCGCGATTGCGCAGCCGCTCCGGCGCGGTGCGTACTACCGCGACGCCGTCCTCCATCAGTGCGGCGAACCGGGTGCGGCGACGGGCATACAGGGCGGGATCGATCACGTAAGGGAATCCAAGGATGCAGTGCTCGAATTATACGGCCTGTGCGATGCCGATCCCGCGCGGACGGAGGTCAGCGGTCCGGTGCCTGCTGCAGCCGCGCCTCGAGATCGGCAAGGCGCTGCGGTGTGCCGACATCGTCCCATGCGCCGCGAAAATGCTCGCCGGTAATCTTGCCGAGGGCCATTTGTTCGCGTAGCAGCGGCGCCAGCGGGTGCTTGCTCCCGGGCGCGACCGGATCGAACAGTGCCGCTCGATACGCGCCGACGCCGCTGAACGTGAGCAGATCTTTGCTGCCGGCGCGCACCAGATTGCCTTCCAGGCAAAAATCACCTTCCGGATGATGCGGCGGGTTGTTGACCAGGACGAGATGCGCAAGCGTTGCGGGTTGCATTTGCCGAATCGCTTCGGCGAGGCGAGCGTAATCATAGCCGCTATAGACGTCGGCATTGACGACGGCAAACACCTGTTCGCGCAGCAGCGGCAGCGCATTGCGGATACCGCCTGCCGTCTCCAGCGCCTGCGCTTCCGGCGAAAAACGAATCGCGAGATTCCAGCGACTGCCGTCGCCAACGGCGGTTTCGAGCTGTTCGCCCAGATGGGCATGGTTGATCACGACGGAGCGGAATCCGGCGTCCGCGAGTTTTTCAAGATGCCGGAAGATGAGTGCCTTGCCGCCGACCTGCAGCATGGACTTGGGTGTGTGGTCGGTCAGTGGCCGCATGCGCTCGCCGCGGCCGGCGGCGAGAATCATCGCAACGGGAGAAAAATGCCGAGGCACGCGGATCAGAACGTGTAGCCGATTGCCGGCTTGCGATCGGCGAATTGATCGAGCAGGTGCAGCAACGGGGACAGCGGCGCGTAACGCTCGGATACTGTGCGCACGTAGCCTAGGAAGCGCGGCGTATCCTTGACATAAGTGGGCTTGCCGTCGCGGTGGCAGATGCGTGCGAAGATGCCGAGCACCTTGAGGTGGCGCTGCAATCCCATCCATTCGAAGTCGCGATAGAACGCGCCGAAGTCGGCATTGACGGGCAGCCTTGCCTGCCTGGCTTTTTCCCAATAGCGGATGGTCCAGTCGAGGATGCGTCGCTCGTCCCAGCTTATGAAGGCGTCCTTGAAAAGCGAGGCCACGTCGTAGGTGATCGGCCCGTAAACCGCATCCTGAAAGTCGAGCACTCCCGGATTGGGTTCGGTCAGCATCAGGTTGCGCGGCATGTAATCGCGATGAACGTAAGTCCTGGGCTGGGCAAGGTTGCTGGCGAGAACGAGCCGGAACACCGTCTCCAGAGATTGCCGTTGCCGGGCATTGAGTTCGATGCCGAGGTGACGCCGCAGATACCACTCGGGGAACAGGTCGAGTTCGCGTCGCAGCAAGGCTTCATCGTACAGGGGCAGCACGGCTTCGCGGCTGGCGAGCTGCCAGCGGATCAGCGTATCGGTCGCATCGCCGAACAGACTGTCGGCGTTGTGATCGCTGAGCGCGGCGAGATAAGTCGTCGAACCCAGGTCCGACAACAGCAGCAAGCCCTGTGCAAGATCCTGTGCAAATATGGCGGGAACGTTCATGCCCGCCGCGGCCATGAGCCCGGCGACGTGTACGAACGGGCGGCAATCTTCATGCTCGGGCGGCGCATCCATGACGATGAGCGTGGCGTCAGGCAGCGTAACGCGGAAATAGCGCCGGAAGCTGGCGTCCGCGGAGGCTGGCGAGAGAGAGAAGGTCCGTCCGGGAAGTTGCCGGGTCAGCCAGTCGTGAACGAGCGCGTAGCGATCCAAGCTGCTTCGTTGCCTTGAAGGATGATTTGTGAGATTTTAGCACCTCGCCTCGATCAACAACCCGCATGCATCGTTTGCGCATCACATCTGCAGTCCTGTCGTTGATCTTGTATGTCGCTCACGGCGCGCACGCCGAAGAACCCGGTCTCAAACTCCGGATGCAACCTGAACTGATTCCTTACGTACTCGGCCGCGATGAGCCCACCGACCTGTTCGTCGACGCCGATCACGTCGAGGGCCACCAGGAGCAGGAGCTTGAGGCCGCAGGCAGCGTGCGTCTCCGCAAGCGCGGCACGGCGATATTTTCCGATCAGCTGCACCTGTCTTTTCCGGACCAGCAGTTTACCGCGACCGGCCACGTCCGCTTCGAGAAGGAGGGCGATGTCATCACCGGTGACCAGCTGTTCTACGATCTGGACAACGACAGCGGATATATCGACAAGCCGGCGTACAGGCTGCTGCGCTACGGCGCACGCGGCGATGCCGGCCGGCTGGTGGCGGAGAATCGCGACTTGTACAAGATCGACAAGGCTACTTATACCAATTGCGATGTGGGCGACGACGACTGGTTCATGCGCATAGACCGGCTGGAACTCGACCGGCTTCGGGATATCGGCGTGGCACACAACGCGACCGTGGTATTCAAGGGCGTGCCGATCCTGTATTCACCCTATCTGGATTTCTCGCTGAGCGGTCGTCGCAAGACAGGACTGCTGCCGCCTACCATCGGCAGCACGGGACAGAGCGGCTTCGAGTACACCCAGCCGTTCTACTGGAACATCGCGCCGAATCGCGACGCGACAATTGCACCGCGGCTGCTGGCCAAGCGCGGCGTGCTGATGAACGGGGATTTCCGTTACCTGGAGCCTGACCTCAAGGGCGAGATGCGCGGCGAATACCTCCCCGATGATCGTCAGAAAGATCAGACGCGCTATGCCTATTCCTGGCAGCACCAGCAAAATTTCGGAAACGGTTTTTCGGGCGCGCTGGACCTGCAAGGCGTTTCCGATGACACCTACTTCACGGACCTGAGCGACAAGATCGCCGCCACGTCGCAGACCAACTTGAATCGGCAAGGGAACCTGTTCTATGACGGGGACTGGTGGAATCTGAATACCCGCGTCCAGCGATTTCAGACCCTGCAGGATCCGCTGGCCCCGGTGGTTCCGCCTTATGCGCGGATGCCGCAGATTACGCTGAACATGAATCGGCCGACGGACGTACATCTGGATTTCGGCTTGCAGGGCGAATATGTCGAATTTGTGCACCCCACCCTGCTCAATGGCAGGCGCGAGATTCTGTATCCGTCGATCAGTGCGCCATTCCAGACTTCGTTCTTCTATCTGACACCCAAGGTCGGCTATCACACCACGAATTACTCGTTCGAGGATCCGAATCGTGCCGGAGAGTCGCGCAATTTGCCGATTTACAGCGTCGACAGCGCGCTTACGTTCGAACGGGAGACCGCTTTGTGGGGGCGCGCGTTCCTGCAGACACTGGAGCCGCGGCTTTACTACGTCTACATCCCGTTCCGCCCGCAGGATCAGTTGCCCAATTTCGATACCGCCCTGGCGGACTTCAACCTCGCGCAAATATTCACCGAGAACCGGTTTAGCGGCGGCGATCGGATCAACGACGCCAATCAACTCACGGCTGCGGTCACCAGCCGACTGATCGATCCGGACAACGGTGACGAACAACTGCGTTTCACGCTGGGCCAGCGTTACTACTTCAAGCAACAACAAGTCTCGCTCACGCCAGCCTTGCCCGGTTCAGATCGTTCCGATGTGCTGGCAGCGGCGACCGGGCAAATCACCAAGCACTGGTTCACCGATCTGGGCATGCAGTATAGCGTCAACGACAATCGAACTGAGCGTAGCAACGCGGTGCTACGCTATCAGCCCGACGTCGGCAAAGTGGTGAATTTCGGATACCGTTTCACTCGCGACACGCTGGAGCAGGTCGACCTGTCGACGGAATGGCCGATTGGCGGTCGCTGGACCGGGTTGGCACGCTACAACTATACCTTACGGGACAGGCGTCTCCTGGAGGGGCTGCTGGGGGTCGAGTACAATGCCGGGTGCTGGGCTGCGCGGTTCGTCTTGCATCGGTTTGTGAGCGCGACCCAGGAGTACGTCAACGCAATGTTCTTTCAACTCGAGTTGAACGGAGTTTCGCGGATCGGTTCGAGCCCGCTGGAGCTGTTGCGGCAGAACATCACCGGCTATACGAAGACAAACGAAAAACGGCCCGCGGATTTCAATCCGTTCCCGTCATTTTGACGCATGAACGCATGCTAGGCGCCATGGTCTATTGTTGCAATGATGCGAATTTTCCGATTACCGAAATGAATGATGAATATGCGAATCCTCTGCGCCCTGCTGCTGGTATGCCTCGCTTTTCCAGTCTCGGCCGCGCAGGAAGGTCGAAAGCGCAACGACAGCCTGATGCTCGATCGGGTTGTTGCGGTGGTCAACAGCGAGGTGGTCACCCGTCTCGATCTCGACGAACAGGTTAAGGTCGCGCTGCAGCAGTTAAAACGCCAGGGCACACCCTTGCCGGCTCCCGACGTCCTGGAGCGCCAGTTGCTCGAGCGGCTGGTTACCGCAAAAGTATTGGCGCAGAGTGCAAGGGAAACCGGATTGCGCGTGGACGATACCCAGTTGCAGCGATCGATCGAGCGCATCGCACAGGAAAACAAGATGACGCCGGAAGCTTTCCGCAAGATGCTGGAGGCTGACGGCATCGACTTCAACCGCTTTCGGGAAGAATTGCGCAACGAGATCCTGATCGCCCGATTGAAAGAGCGCGAAGTCGACAGCAAGATCCTGATCACCGATGCGGAAATCGACAACTATCTGAAGAACCAGCAAAGCCAAGGAGGCAAAGACGACGAGTACAGTCTTTCCCACATCCTGGTCCTCGTGCCGGAACAGGCCAGCCCGGAACAAATCAAGGCGAAGCGCATCATTGCCGAGAAAGCACTTGAGCAGATCAAGGGGGGGGCCGATTTCCGGCAGGTATCCGCGGGCGTTTCGGACGCGCAGAATGCGCTCGAGGGCGGTCCGCTGGGCTGGCGACCGGCAGCGCGCCTTCCACAGATTTTCGTCGAATCCGTCAAGACCATGAAGGTCGGTGATGTCAGCACGGTGCTGCGTAGCGCCAACGGATTTCACATCATCAAACTTCTGGACAAGCGCGGCAATGAATCACCCGTGATCATTCCGCAAACGCATGCACGCCACATCCTGATCCGGCTCAATGAAGTGGTGTCGGAGGCCGAAGCGAAGCAGCGGCTGACCAACCTTAAGGAGCGCATCGAAAACGGCGCCAATTTCACCGAACTGGCGCGCCTGCAATCCGAGGATGCGAGCGCCTCGCGCGGAGGCGACCTGGGGTGGCTGTCCCCGGGAGATACCGTGGCGGAATTCGAGCGTGCGATGAATGGACTCGAGCCGGGCCAGGTCAGCGACCCGGTGCAGTCACCCTTCGGCTGGCATCTGATTCAAGTCGTCGAGCGGCGCAGTGAGGACATGTCGAAAGAACGTCAGCGAGTCCTCGCCCGGCAGTCGATTCGCACGCGCAAGGCCGACGAGGCTTACCAGGAATGGGTGCGGCAGCAGCGCGACCGCGCTTATGTCGAATTGCGCCTGGAAGAACGCTGAAGCGCCGTGCCAAACGCAGTAGCTGCGCTGCATGGCGTCCATGTGCATGCGGTATGCCCGACGTCGATCAACGAATCACGCAGATTCCGACGCCGCTGAGTTGTACCCGTAGTTCGTCCGCGAGGTTCGGCTGACATGCGCACACCGCGCAAGCGCTTTAGCCAGAATTTCCTGGAAGATGCCGGCGTGGTCGAGCACATCGTGGCGGCCATCCGCCCGCAATCCGGTGACCGGTTCATGGAAATCGGACCTGGCCTCGGCGCGCTGACATTGCCGCTGTTGCAGCGGCTTGAGCATCTCGACGTAATCGAGATAGACCGCGATATCGTGGCGGACCTGCGCGCCCGCCATGGAGCCGATCGATTGACCATTCACGAGGGCGACGCGCTCGAATTCGATTTCGCCGCGATGGGGCACGACTTGCGCGTTGTGGGGAACCTGCCCTACAACATATCCACTCCGCTGCTGTTCCACTTAACGAGCCAGGCTGACGTTGTGCGCGACGCACACTTCATGCTCCAACGCGAAGTCGTGGAAAGGATGAGTGCGCAACCCGGTACTTCGGAGTACGGGCGGTTGTCGGTGATGTTGCAGTATCGATGGAGCATCGAGTTGTTGTTCGACGTTGCGCCTTCGGCCTTCCGCCCCGCTCCCAAGGTCTGGTCGTCCATCGTGCGCATGATTCCGCACAGGGTCCTGCCGCATGTGGCGGACGACGAGAAGCTGTTCGCGGAGGTGGTGATGCGTGCGTTCGGTCAACGCCGCAAGACATTGCGCAATACTTTGAGGGAAATACTGGTGTCGTCGGACTTCGAGCAACTTGGGATCGATCCGGTGGCAAGGGGAGAGACCCTCGGCGTGGCGGATTTCGTGCGGATCGCTAACTTCATGGTTGCCGCCAGGACCTGAACCGCGGCATTTCTAGTGTTTGTGCTGGATGAACTCTATCTTGTAGCCGTCCGGATCTTCCACAAACGCGATCACGGTGGTTCCATGTTTCATCGGCCCGGCTTCGCGCGTGACCCTGCCACCGCGCTTCTTCACCTCTTCACAGGCCTTGTAAGCGTCATCGACTTCCAGCGCGACGTGGCCATAGCCAGTACCGAGATCGTACCTGGGCGTATCCCAGTTATGGGTCAGCTCGAGCACGGCTTCCTTGTCCTCGGCGCCGTACCCGACGAACGCCAGCGTGAAGCGGCCATCCGGATAGTCTTTCTGCCGCAGTACCTGCATTCCGAGCACGTTGGTGTAGAACTCGATCGAACGCTTCAGGTCTCCGACCCTCAGCATGGTGTGAAGTATTCGCATGTCCGCCCTCTCTAGATCTCGACCAGTTCGAAGTCTTCCTTGCGGGCGCCGCATTCCGGGCAAACCCAGTTGACCGGGACATCGTCCCAGCGCGTACCGGCGGGGATGCCTTCCTCGGGCAGGCCGGCAGCTTCGTCATAAATGAATCCACAGATTAAACACATGTAAGTCTTGTAGGTTTGGTCGTCGGTCGCGGCCATGGTAAGCAAGGGTTTCGGTTAAACTTCCATTTTAGTTCGAAACGCAGCCGCGAAATACATCGACGTGCCCGCTCCGCCTCCCATTGTCCTCGTGTTTGCGGGAACCGACCCCAGCGGCGGGGCCGGCATGCAGGCGGACATCCTCACTCTGTCCAGCATGGGATGTCACCCATTGTCCGTGGTCACTGCGGTCACCATCCAAGACACGATGGGCGTGGAGGATGTGCTGCCCATCGACGCCGAGTGGGTGGCCGATCAGGCGCGTTGCGTTCTCGAAGACGTGCCGGTTGCAGTGTTCAAGATCGGACTGCTGGGCAGTGTAGAAGCCGTCGCGGCAATTGCGGAAGTGGTATCCGATTATCCAGATATTCCGCTGGTACTGGATCCGATCCTCGCCTCGGGGCGCGGAGACGAACTGGCTTCCGAAGACCTCATCTCGGCCATGCGCGAACTGCTGGTTCCGCAGACAACGCTGATCACGCCAAACAGCCTCGAAATGCGCCGGCTGGCCCGGGACGACGATGCAGACGGAGATGACGATCCGGACCTCGGAGAATGCGCACGCAGAATCCTCAGTCTGGGTTGCGAATATGTGCTTATTACCGGCACACACGAGAATACGCCGCAAGTCATCAACACGCTTTACGAACAACAGGGTGTCATGCGCACTGACTCATGGCAGCGACTCGCCGGGACCTATCATGGGTCGGGATGTACGCTGGCCTCGGCCATCGCAGCGACGATCGCCAACGGCCTTGCCATTCCGGAAGCCGTGCGCGACGCGCAGGAATATACCTGGCAGACGCTCAAGCACGCGTATCGGACCGGTATGGGCCAACTGGTGCCGGACCGTCTGTTCTGGGCGCGCGAGGAAGAACGGGAGGATGAACAAGCCAGTTAGCGGCCTGTATGCAGTAACCCCGGAACTGACCGATTCGATTGCGTTGATCAGCAAGGTCGACGCGGCGCTGCGCGGCGGAGCCAGTGTTATCCAGTACCGGAGCAAATCGATCGCGGATTCGCTGCGCCGGTCGCAAGCAGGCGAGATTGTGCGCTTGTGTCGGAACTGGAATGCGCTGTTCATCGTCAACGACAGCGTGGCGCTGGCACGCGAAGTCGATGCCGATGGCGTTCACCTGGGCAAGGATGACGGTGGCGTGCTCGCAGCGCGGACGATGCTCGGGCCGGGAAAACTGATCGGTGTGTCCTGCTATAACGAAATCGGTCGTGCGCGGGAAGCGGTATCGCAAGGTGCGGACTATGTCGCGTTCGGAAGTTTCTTTTCTTCCTCCACCAAGCCCGAGGCGTTACGGGCCGGCACGGAACTTCTGCAAATCGCAGCCTCGGAAATTGCGCTTCCGGTCGTCGCAATCGGCGGAATTACCGAGAACAATGCTGCCGGACTGATTGCCGCCGGCGCCGACGCTGTTGCCGTGGTCGGTGCGCTGTTCGATGCAATCGATGTGGAGGCGCAAGCACGCCGTTTTGCACGGCTATTTCAGATGCCTGTCAATTCGTGAGATGCATTCATGAAATCCAGAAATGAAATCCTGTTCGAGAAATCCCAGCGAGTCATCCCGGGCGGGGTGAATTCGCCGGTGCGGGCATTCCGTTCGGTCGGCGGTACCCCGGTTTTTTTTGCTCGCGGCAATGGACCTTACGTGTGGGACGCCGATGACAGGCGTTACATCGATTATGTGGGATCCTGGGGGCCGCTGGTGCTTGGTCATGCCCATCCGGAAGTCGTCAAGGCCGTGCAGGATTCCGCTGCGCGCGGACTGAGCTTCGGCGCGCCAACGGAGTCGGAACTGGAGATGGCGGAATGCATTACGCGCTGTCTGCCTTCGATGCAGCAAGTGCGCCTGGTTAGTTCGGGCACCGAGGCAACGATGACGGCGATCCGGCTGGCGCGTGGCTTTACCGGAAGGCCGAAGATAGTCAAGTTCGAGGGCTGCTACCACGGCCACGCCGACTCGCTTCTGGTGAAAGCCGGTTCGGGGGCGCTGACACTGGGTCAGCCGAGTTCGGCAGGTGTGCCACCGGAGATCACCGCGCACACGATCGTGCTCGACTACAACGACCCCGCAATGCTGGAAGCCGCTTTCAAGGCGGAAGGCGATCGGATCGCGACCGTCATCGTCGAGCCAGTTGCCGGCAATATGAATCTCGTGAAGCCCACCAAGGAATTTCTAACTGCGTTGCGTGAACTGTGCACGCGTTATGGAGCGGTGTTGATTTTCGATGAGGTCATGACCGGCTTTCGCGTGGGACCGCAAGGGGCGCAAGGTCTGTTCGGGATTACCCCGGATCTCACCACGCTCGGCAAGGTCATCGGCGGCGGCATGCCGGTCGGTGCGTTCGGTGGCCGGCGCGACATCATGCAGTTGATCGCTCCGCTGGGTCCGGTCTACCAGGCTGGCACGCTATCCGGAAATCCGGTCGCGGTCGCTGCCGGACTGGCGACGCTCAAGTTGGTTCAGGCCCCGGGATTTTTCGACCGCCTGGCAGCCCACACCACCAGCCTCGTCGAACAGCTGCAAAGTGTTGGACGCAATGCCGGCATCGCGTTTTCCACGCAATCAGTGGGGGGAATGTTCGGCGTCTATTTTCGCGCAAAACCGCCGGAGACTTATGCGCAGGTAATGGAGAGCGACAAGGTGGCTTTCAACCGTTTCTACCACGCGCTGCTGGCGGAGGGAGTCTACTTCGCGCCATCGGCCTACGAAGCCGGTTTCGTATCGGCCGCGCACGGTGACGCCGAAATCGAGGCTACCATCAAAGCGGCGAAAATCGCATTCCGGAAAGTTGCCGCTGCGTGAAGACGGCGAGCGGCTTAATGCAATCCCGAGATGTATTCGGCAAGCGCGGCGATTTCCTTGTCGGTCAATTTGACCGCCGTCGCCCTCATCATCTGATTCGGATCGTTGGCGCGATTGCCGGCACGAAAAGCTTTCAACTGCGCAGCTACATAGTCGGCATGCTGGCTGGCAAGTCGGGGATATTGGGCCGGAATTCCAGACCCGTTCGGCGAATGGCAGCCTGCACAGGCTGCAACGCTATTCGACGGATTGCCGCCACGATAGAGCTTGCGCCCCTGCGCCACCAGATCCTTGTCCTTGGCGCCCATCTGTTTCGGAGTCTGCGACGAGTAATACGCGGCCAGATTGCGCATGTCGTCGGGAGAAAGATTTGCCACCATTCCGGTCATCACCGGATTGCTACGCGCCTCCGACTTGAATTCGGTCAGCTGCTTGAACAGATACTCGGGATGCTGACCAGCGAGGCTTGGATTCGCGGACAGTGGGCTGTTGCCGTCGATACCATGACAGGCTGCGCAAACCTGATTGACGATTCCCTGCGCTTTGGCGGGATCACCTGCGGCGTGAGCGGAAGTGATGGCTACCAATGCGACAACGGTCGCGATAAAACGATTCATGAAGGCTCCCTAATTTACTGCCGGGCAAGACGCCACATCCGGCCCTGACCGGATCATTATTTTAACGTAACTCATGAGCCAGTCAGGTTTGTTTCGCGACATCGCCTTCTTCACGTCGGCCGCCGACGGGAGCGGCTTGCCGCCCTCGCAGGTGGAAGTCGCATTTGCCGGCCGCTCGAATGCAGGCAAGTCGAGCGCCATCAACGCGCTCGCGCAACGCCATCGACTGGCATTCGTAAGCAAGACACCGGGGCGAACCCAGCAGATCAATTTCTTCAGTCTTGGAGGCGAGCGCTTTCTGGTAGACCTGCCCGGTTACGGCTATGCCAAGGTGCCGCGAGGGATGAGAAACGAATGGGAATTGCTGATCTCGGGATACCTGCAGTTACGTCCGCAACTGCGAGGCCTGATCGTGGTCATGGACATCCGCCATCCAATGAAGCCCCTCGACCGGCAATTGCTGGGGTGGTTCGAGGGTACTGGAAGGCCCGTGCATATTCTGCTTACCAAAGCGGACAAGCTCGGTCGGCAGCCGGCAATGGAACAGCTGCGCAATACCACGAAGATACTTGCCGCCGACTTTCCCGATGTGTCGGTCCAGTTGTTCTCGGCGGAAACGAGGATCGGAATCGATGAAGCAGAAGCGGTGCTGAATCGGTGGTACGCGCCCGCCTAGCGTGCAAACGTGCGGGTAAAATAAAAAACCCCCGGTTAAAGGGGACTAAAACCGGGGGGTAAAACAAAGCCTCAATTGGATTAAGGCACCCGCTCAGGGAGGAGAAGCGGGAGACATCGCTGTCTACGCTATCAGAGTATCGAGGCGGTCGAAAGTTCCATATCCATGGCTTTTCTTCAATAAATCAATAAATTAATATCCGCGAAACACGCGGGATAAGGATCGAGAATCATGCATGTTCTGGGGAAATTCCCGCGTCGAAGGATGCGCAGGCTTCGCCACGATGACTTTTCGCGTCGGCTGGTGCGGGAGCATCGGTTGTCTGCTGATGACCTGATCTATCCGGTATTCGTTATCGATGGGGAGAATCGTAGCGAAGCTGTGCCCTCGATGCCGGGGGTGGAACGCGTTTCCATAGACCGGTTGCTCAAGCAGGCGGAGCGGTGTGTGCAACTCGATATCCCGGCCATCGCGCTGTTCCCGGTGGTGGACAACCGGTTCAGAACGGCCGACGCACGCGAGGCCTTCAATCCAGAAGGACTCGCTCCGCGCACCATCCGCGCGCTCAAGGAGCGTTTTCCTGAACTCGGCGTCATCACCGATATCGCGCTCGATCCCTATACCAGCCACGGGCAGGACGGCTTGATCGACAGTAGTGGCTATGTGCTCAATGACGAAACCATCGAAGTTTTGGTCAAACAGGCATTGTCTCACGCACAGGCCGGAGTCGACATCGTTGCGCCGTCGGACATGATGGATGGCCGCATCGGTGCATTGCGTGAGGCGCTGGATGCGGGGAAGCACATCCACACGCGCATTCTGGCCTATGCCGCCAAATACGCGTCGAATTTCTACGGCCCGTTCAGGGATGCGGTCGGCTCCTCCGCTACGCTCGGCAAGGGCAACAAGTACACCTATCAGGTCGACCCGGCCAATTCCGACGAAGCGTTGTGGGAGGTGGGGTTAGATCTGGAAGAAGGCGCCGACATGGTGATGGTCAAGCCGGGCATGCCCTACCTGGACATAGTACGGCGGGTGAAGGATGCATTCGGTGCGCCGACCTTGGTGTATCAGGTTAGCGGCGAGTATGCGATGCTCAAGGCGGCCGGGCAGAATGGCTGGATTGACGAACACAGATGCGTCATGGAAGTGCTTTTGGCGTTCAAACGCGCCGGTGCTGACGCGATTTTGACGTACTTCGCGCTGGATGCAGCCGCTTGGCTGAAAGAAGGTTGAAGCCGGTATCAGGCGCCGGGCGCGTTGCGTTCGGCAAGTGTTGCATCCAGCCAGTCTATGCGAGCACGTTCCAGCGGCCGACCGTCAGGCGTGCTGCGAATCGGCGAGCGCAGATCGCGTGGAGCGAATACGGTAATGTCGAAATCGGCATCTTCGGTGCTAACGCTGAAATTCGGCACCCCGCGCATTTCGTCGCCGATATGGATCCGACGCTCCCCGGTGCGATAGGCAATGCGGCGATCCAACAGGAACAATTCCACGTCCTTCATGCTGTCGGTAAATAGCAGCAGGTCGATATCGGAATATTTGCCCGCGCTGCCGGAGAGCACCGCACCCGAAAGATAGGGATCGAAGCGGGCAAGCAGTTCCATCATCTCGCGAGCTCGCTGACGAAGATGACGCAATCGATCGCGTTGTTCGTTGGCCTGATAGAGCTGCTGATAGGCGCGCAGTGCGTGTTCGACTTCGTCGTTGTTGGGAAGGTTGCGGGTATCGGGCGCGCCAGCCTGGCGCGCCGCCTTGCGTTTCGCCAGCGCGTAGTCGTCGACGCCGTCGACGGCCATCAACCGCGCCGCCAGATGGGCGATGCGTTCCCGCATTTGTTTGTTGTTACCGTGGTCCCTCGGCATAGGTGTTAGTACAACTGGTCCTTCACTTCCTCCGGAGGCTTGGGCGTATCCACGCCTTCGTTCTCCGGTCCGCCCTCTTGTTCCGGCGGCACGTTTTCGTGATAGAAATATTCGATCATAGGCGCCGGAGCATGCTTGTCGCGCAGGCCGGTTTCCGGATTGATGGCGACAGCCGCCACGCCTTCGGGCGCTATCGGCAGCTCCTCGGGCTGGCCCTTCAATACCGCGCCCATGTATGACATCCAGATAGGCAATGCAACAACGGCACCGGTCTCGCGATCGCCGAGCGTACGCGGAATATCGTAGCCGACCCAAACCACGGAAGCCAGGTGCCGTTGGAAGCCCGCAAACCACGCATCCAACTG
The DNA here is from genome assembly GCA_016194905.1 of Betaproteobacteria bacterium. NCBI lineage: Bacteria > Pseudomonadati > Pseudomonadota > Betaproteobacteria > Betaproteobacteria bacterium. The sequence goes on along the minus strand of JACQAP010000019.1, from coordinate 33,164 downwards.
CTCGTTGGTAGTTCCGGTCTTGCCCGCAAGATCGATTCTGCCCAGCGCCATGGCACGGGCACCGGTTCCGCCGCGAATTACATCCTGCATCATGTTGGTCATGATGAAGGCGTTGCGCTGGTCGAGAACCCGTTCCGCCCCTTTGCCGACGACGACGGGATTTGCTTTCCCGAGCACGGTGCCCTGAGCATCTTCGATGCGCTCGATGAAGTAAGGAGTCATCCGGTAACCGCCGTTGGCGAAGACGGCATAGCCGATCACCATCTCCAAGGGCGTCGTCGACCCCGCGCCCAGCGCCATCGTCAAATAGGGGGGATGTTGCTTCGGATCAAAACCGAAACGCGAGATGTAGTCCTGCGCATATTGAGGCGTGATCGCCTGCAAAATCCGGATTGATACCAGGTTTTTTGATTTCGTAAGCGCAGTGCGCATGCGGATGGGGCCATCGAAGCTCCCGTCGAAATTTCGCGGCTGCCAGTTGACCGATCCGGTTTCGCTGGCGTCGATGGTCAGCGGCGCATCGTTGATGATGGTCGCGGGCGTAAATCCCTTCTCGAGGGCCGCCGAATAAATAAATGGCTTGAAACTTGAGCCCGGCTGACGACGCGCCTGGGTGACATGGTTGTATTTGTTGCGATAGAAATCGAAGCCCCCGACCAGTGCCCGAATTGCACCGTTGTCGGTATCCACCGAAACCAGAGCGGATTCCACCTGCGGCAGCTGCACGATTTGCCAATCGCCCTTCGCGTCCGGTTGAACGCGAATCAGCGCGCCGCGCTTGAGCCGCACTTTTGCCGGAGCCTTATTGCCGATCATCCGGCTCGCGAATTTGAGCCCGTCGCCGGTGATGGTCACGGTCCCGCCGCCCTTGCGATAGGCCTTGACCACTTTGGCATCGACATCCAGCGCTATGGCCGGATAGACGTCGTCGCTTTCCAGTTCTTCCTGCAGCGCGTCTTCCAGGGCTTCTTCGCCAACTTCCTCTTTTGGCAGATTGAAGTAGCCCTCCGCGCCACGGTAGCCTTGGCGTTTGTCGTATTCCATGACACCCAGCCGCAACGCGCGGTAGGCGGCGTCCTGATGAATCTTCGAAAGCGTGGTGTAGACGCGGAATCCGCGCGTGTAGGCCTCCTCCTTGTAAGCGTCGTAAATGGCCTGGCGCACCATTTCGGCAAAGTGATCCGCGCGGGTTGCAAACTCCTGAATCTGGCGCGAGATGATGATCGGCTGTGCCTCGGCCTTTTTGAGTTGCTGTTCGTCGATATGCCCGAGCTCGGCCATTCGCCGCAATACATAGCGCTGGCGAATCCTGGCCCGGTTCATATTGACGACTGGGTTGTACCTAGATGGCGCCTTTGGCAAACCGGCGAGCATCGCGATCTCCGCCACGCTCAACTGATCGAGTTGCTTGCCGAAATAGACTTGGGAGGCTGCACCGAAGCCGTAAGCACGTTGGCCGAGGTAGATCTGATTGATGTACAACTGCAGGATTTCGTCCTTCGTCAGGCTGTGCTCGATCTTGAATGCCAGCAACGCCTCGCTGAACTTGCGACTGAAAGTTTTTTCAGTGCTGAGGAAAAAATTGCGCGCCACCTGCATGGTGATTGTGCTGGCCCCTTGACGTGCACTGGCGGACGCGAAATTGGACAGCGCGGCGCGGATGACCCCGATATAGTCCACGCCGCCGTGCTCGTAAAAGCGCTCGTCTTCCGCTGCAATAATGGCTTTCCGGAGCAATTCCGGCGTCTGGTCGATCTTAACGAAGGCACGCTTTTCCTCCCCGAACTCGCCGATGAGGCTGCCTTCCATGCTGAAAATTTGCAGGGGTATCTTCGGCTGATACGAGGTGAGGGCATCCAGGGAAGGAAGATTAGGATAAGCCACCACTGCGGCATAACCCACGATCAACGCTAGGGAAACCGCGAACGCAGCCAGCCCTATGAGGGGATAGATCCACCAACGGGAGAACATGATTAAACAGCCGCGGGGGCGCGGAAAGGAAAACGACGGGCATTATATAAGGTGTTGTCAGCAGGCAACAGAATCCTGCATAAAAACGCTTTACATGCAAAATAGTTGTTGCTAGCATTTAATGTAGATTATACGTATCGCGTCTAAACGGCCAATGCTCAAGGGAAAATTTGCGTTTGATGCCGATTTTATCGGCAGCCTGCTGAAACCCAAGTCGCCCCCTTTGATCGGCGTCGACATTAGTTCGTCGTCGGTGAAAATGGTGGAACTGACCGGGCCCGGCAGGGGGCGATATCGTCTCGAGCGTTACACCATCGAGCCGTTGCCCAAGGATGCTGTCGTTGACGGAAACATCATGAACCTCGAGGAGGTTGGCGATGCGCTGCGCCGCGGCTGGAAGCGCATGGGCACCCGAGCCAAGAATCTTGCCATGGCCCTGCCCTCCGCAGCAGTCATCACGAAAAAGATCGTGGTGCCCGCCGGCCAGACCGATGAACAACTCGAAGCCCAAGTCGAAACTGAAGCCAATCAATACATTCCGTTTGCACTCGAAGAGGTCAATCTCGACTTTCAGACTCTTGGACCTGCGCCTAACAGTACGGAAGATGTAGAAGTGCTAATTGCCGCATCGCGCAAGGAAAAGGTTGAGGACCGCGTTGCCGTGGCCGAATCGGTCGGTCTCAAGGCTACGGTTATGGATATCGATGCTTTTGCCTCCCAAAATGCATTCGAACTGATGCAGGGTCAATTACCCGATGCCGGTCATGATCAGACCATTGCCGTGGTTGACGTGGGTGCATCGATGATGAATATCAACGTATTACGCAACGCCCAATCGGTTTATATGCGTGAGCAGCCGTTTGGCGGCAACCAGCTGACGCAGGAAATCATGCGGCATTACAGCTTATCGGTCGAAGAGGCGGAGGCGGCAAAGCGCAACGGCGGCCTGCCAGACACTTATGACTCTGAAGTGCTGGCACCGTTCATGGATACCTTGGCACTTGAAATTGCAAGGGCGCTGCAATTCTTCTTCACTTCCACGCAGTTCAACCAAGTTCACCATATATTTCTGTCCGGTGGTTCGGCTACGATACCCGGATTGCCGGAAGTGGTCGCCGAACGCACGCAGGTCAATACGCTGGTTGCGAATCCGTTCGTTGGAATGGAAGTGTCCTCGAAAGTTCGGCAGGCGCAATTGACGGTGGATGCGCCAGCGTTGCTGGTGGCCTGTGGCCTCGCGCTGCGGAGGTTCGACGAATGATCCCGATCAATCTTCTGCCGCACCGCGCAGCCCGGCGCAAGGCCCAGCAGCAGCAATTCTTCATCTTAGCCGGTATGACGCTTGGCTTGGCCGCCGCCATCGTCGTCGCCGTGCACACTTTTTTTGCGGGCCGGATCGAAAACCAGGTCGAGCGCAATAAATACCTCGAATCCGAGATTGTGCTGCTTGATAAACAGATCGATGAAATCAGGAAGCTCAAGGAGCAAACGCAGGCGTTGCTGGCGCGTAAGCGCGTGGTGGAATCCCTGCAGACCAACCGTACCGAGACCGTGCGACTGCTCGATCAGCTGGTAAGGCAGCTTCCAGACGGCATATATCTAAAGTCGGTAAAGCAGACCGGCCAACGCGTAAATGTCATCGGCTATGCAACATCCAACGCGCGAGTTTCGACGCTCATGCGTAATTTCGAGGCGTCACCCTGGCTTGAGAGCCCGTCTTTGATCGAAATAAAGGCGGTCACTGTCGACAATGCGGCCCTCAACGAATTCAATTTGAACGTCAATATTTCGCGGCCAAAAGAGGAAAGTGCCTCGCGTCCGAAACCGGCTGCGCCCACCGCAGTGCCTCCTGCGCCGAAAACCTGACGCCCCATGACGCTTGACGATCTTCGAAGACTAAATCCGCGCGATATCGGCAGCTGGCCAGCGCTGCCGAAGCTCGGCGCGTTGTTCATACTACTACTCGTTCTCGTGTTCGCCGGATACTGGTTCGATTGGCAAAATCAACTCGACGATTTGGCGCGGGATCGGGCGAAAGAACAAGACCTGCGAACCGCTTTCCTCGACAAGAAAAAGCAGGCCGTGAACCTTGAGGCCTATCGCAAGCAACTAGCTGAGATTGAAGAGTCCTTCGGCGAAATGTTGAAGCAGTTGCCAAACAAGTCGGAGATGGAAGCGTTGCTCACGGACATCAACCAGGCCGGTTTGGGTCGCGGCCTGCAGTTCGAACTGTTCCGCCCGGCGCCTGCGGAAACCCGGTCGGAGTTTTATGCGGAGTTGCCGATCACGATCAAACTCGCTGGTAACTATCATGACATCGGCGCGTTCGCGAGCGACATTTCCCAGCTTTCCCGCATCGTCACATTGAATGATATTGCGTTGAGCACAAGCAAGGGTGGCCTGACCCTGGACGCCGTCGCCAAAACGTTCCGCTATCTGGATGACAGCGAAGTTGCGGCTCAGCGCAAGGCCGCACGTGATGCCTCCGCTCCCAAGAAGAAATGACGCGCGCCCTTTTTGCAATCGCTCTTGCTGCACTGTTGGTCTCCGGTTGCGGCGGCGAACAGTTTTCCGACCTCAAGCAGTTCGTGAAGGAATCGGGCGAGGGGCTGCGCGGACGTGTGGAACCGATTCCGGAAGTCAGGCAATTCGAACCATTTGCCTATAACGCCTTCGATCTGCCGGATCCTTTCAGGCCACGCAAGACCGTCGCCGATACGCGCGGCGGGACGGGCGGCGGCCCGCGCCCTGACCTGAACCGCCGCAAGGAAGCGCTGGAAGCATTTCCGCTGGAGAGTCTGCAAATGGTCGGCACTCTCGAGCAGAAGCAGGTTCGCTTCGCGTTGATCAAGACGCCTGACAACAATCTATATCGCGTCAAGTCCGGAAACTATCTGGGACAAAATTTCGGTGTCGTGACCTCGATCAGCGAATCGACGGTGACACTCAAGGAAGTCATCCAGGATTCTTCATCGGGGTCCTGGACCGAGCGCACAAGCAGTTTGCAGCTGCTCGAGAAATGAACTAAGGAGCACGCGAATATGAAACGCATCGGTCGTTTGATCAAACTCGTCGCCGCGCCGCTGGGACTGGTATTGCTGGTAAACATGGGTGCTCATGGTCAGGACAAATCCGCCCCGTCTGCGGGTAACGTCATCCAGTCGATCGACGTTTCCACTCAGGCTGGCAGCGTGACGGTCAAACTCGGATTCAAGGAAGCACCGACCAATCCGCCGGCAGCATTTACCGTAAACAATCCGCCGCGCGTCGCATTCGATTTTCCGAGCACTGTCAATGGTCTCGGAAAAAATTCGCAGGATGTCAACCAGGGCGAGCTGCGCACGATCAGGTTGGGTCAATCCAACGGCCGCACGCGGGTGGTATTCAACCTCGCGAAAATGGTCAAGTACGCGACCAAGATAGACGGTAATTCGGTCATCATTATGTTGGAGGGCGGAGGCGTCGCCGCGTCTACTGCCGCGACAGATTCTTCCACAGCTTTTGCCGAACCCAAGGCTAGCGGTGAAGGACATGCGATTCGCGACGTCGATTTTCGTCGTGGCAGAAACGGCGAGGCACAAATTATCGTCGATCTTTCCGATGCGACAACGGGCATTGATCTGCGCCAACAGGGAAAGAGCGTTCTGGTCGACTTCATCCAGACCGTTTTGCCGCCTGCACTTGAGCGGCGCTACGACGTCACCGACTTCGGTACCCAGGTCGACAATTTCGAAGTCACCCGTTCCGGGGCGAACACCCGCATAACGCTTACGCCGAAGGGGCGCTGGGAGCAATCCGCCTACCAGACGGACAACCGCTTTATCATTGAGGTAAAGCCGGTGGTCGAGGAGGCCGGTAAACCGAAAGCGTCCAGTGGCTATACGGGCGACAAACTGTCATTGAACTTCCAGAACATCGAAGTGCGCGCAGTGTTGCAAGTGATCGCCGACTTCACTAGCCTCAATATCATCACCAGCGATACGGTAAGCGGCAACCTTACCTTGCGCCTCAAGGACGTTCCCTGGGATCAAGCGCTGGACATCATTCTGCAGGCCAAGGGCCTGGATATGCGCAAGACCGGCAACGTGGTCTGGATCGCGCCGCGAGATGAGCTCGCCACCAAGGAGAAACTCGCGCTGGAAGCGCGGCAACAGATCTCTGAACTAGAGCCGTTGCGCACGGAGAGTTTTCAGCTCAACTATCAGAAAGCGGAAGCCTTCCAGAAGGTCATTACTGACGCCGCGCAGAGAATTCTGTCCAAGCGCGGCAGCGCCGTTGTTGACCCCAGGACGAATCAGATTTTCGTCCAGGACACGCCTTCCAAACTCGACGAAGTTCGGGATTTGTTGAAGAAAACCGACAAAGCGGTGCGCCAGGTATTGATCGAAGCCCGTATTGTCGAGGCTACGGACACTTTCAGCCGCAACGTCGGTGCTCGACTGGGTTGGCATGACACGACTGGCCGCGGTGAACAGATTCCGGGGAGCACTCACCGGGCGTTAATCGGCGGAGGCCTTGTGGATACCGGTGCTCACAGCGGACAGACCACAGACACGCCGAATTTCCTGACCGATTCGACGTTCGTGAATATGCCGGCTCCCGGTCTTGGTGGCGTGAACCCGGGACAGCTTTCATTGATCCTGATGAACGATGCAATGACCAAATTCCTGAACCTCGAAATCACCGCGTTGCAGGCGGACGGCAAAGGCAAGATCATTTCCAGCCCGCGCGTGATCACGGCCGACAACGTGGAAGCCGTCATCGAACAAGGTACGGAAATTCCCTACCAGCAGGCTACCAGCAGCGGCGCGACGAGCGTCTCGTTCCGTAAGGCGACCTTGAGTCTCAAGGTCAAACCGCAAATCACGCCTGACGACAACATCATGATGAAGTTGAACGTCAACAAAGACAGTGTCGGCGCGAACACCAGTGCCGGCCCCGCCATCGATACCAAACAGGTTTCGACCGAGGTGCTGGTGGAAAATGGCGGTACGGTAGGTCTGGGTGGTATCTATACTCAGGAAGAATCCTCGACCTTGACCAAGGTTCCGTTCCTTGGCGACATCCCCGTTCTGGGCTTCTTCTTCCGTCAGGACTTGAAACGCAACGACAAGCGTGAGTTACTCATTTTCGTCACGCCACGGGTGATCAAGGATACCTTGAGCGTCCGCTAGACAACACCATTCCCCGAGCGGCCGCAATCTGCGGCCGTTTTTTTTGGCGCTTTTCCGCTGTACAGCGATGGTTTCGCTAAAATGGCGCCATGCACAACGCAATCCCCGAAAGTTCCGGACAAGCCGATTTGGCGATTCCGGGAAATATTTTCCTCGTCGGGATGATGGGCGCAGGCAAGACCTCCGTTGGTCGAGTCCTGGCGAAGCGCTTGAGCAAGGTCTTTTATGACTCGGATCACGTGATCGAAGGTCGAACCGGGGTGAAGATACCCGTGATATTTGAAATTGAGGGTGAGTCGGGTTTTCGCCATCGTGAGTCTGCGGTTCTGGACGAACTGACTGCGCTGGACGAGGTCGTGCTCGCCACCGGCGGTGGAGCGGTACTGGTACAGGAGAATCGTGACAGGCTCCGGGCCAGGGGCACGGTCGTCTACCTCAGGGCCAGCGTCAAAGACCTGCTTAACAGAACGCGGTATGACAAGAATCGCCCGCTTTTGCAAACCGCGGATCCGCGTACGCGGATCAATGAGTTGTACGAAATGCGCGATCCGCTGTACCGCGAAGTCGCGCACCTGACGATCGATACTGGCAACCAAAGCCTCACCACCCTCGTCAACAGGTTGCATCAGGTACTCGAAACCCGGTGCGACCAACCCGCCGCTGCGCAGGACCAGCCGCGATGCGAACCGTAACGGTCGGGCTCGGCCAGCGGGCCTACCCGATTCATATCGGAGGAGGGCTGCTCGCGCGAGCCGAACTGTTCCTGCCGCACTTGCCACAGCGCAAGATATCCGTGGTCACCAATACCATGGTCGCCCCGCTCTATCTAGAAAAGTTCAGCGCAACGCTGCGCAGAGAAGGCGTGGAAATCGTCCCCGTCATATTGCCTGACGGCGAGGAGCACAAGAACTGGCAGACCCTGAATGCGATTTTCGATGCGTTGTTATCGAACCGCTGTGAGCGCAAATCAGCCATCATTGCCCTCGGTGGAGGGGTAGTGGGTGATCTTGCGGGGTTTGCCGCGGCCAGCTATCAGCGCGGGGTGCCTTTCATTCAGGTGCCAACGACACTGCTTGCGCAAGTGGATTCAGCCGTCGGCGGCAAGACCGCGATCAATCATCCGCTCGGCAAGAACATGATCGGCGCGTTCCACCAGCCGCGCATGGTCCTTGCGGACACGACGATCCTCGACACGCTGCCTGCCCGCGAACTCTCCGCCGGATTGGCCGAGGTGATCAAGTATGGTTTGATCATGGATCTGCCATTTCTCGAATGGCTGGAAGCCAATATGGACAACTTGAATAAGCGAGACCCTGCGGCGCTCGCTTATGCCGTTGGGCGTTCGTGCGAAAACAAGGCAGCAGTGGTCGCCGCAGACGAGCGCGAATCCGGCGAGCGTGCCCTTCTCAATCTCGGCCATACCTTTGGGCACGCGATTGAAGCCGGTTTGGGATATGGTACTTGGTTGCATGGCGAGGCTGTGGCGGCCGGAACCATTCTGGCGGCACGACTCTCGGAGCGCATGGGTTTGCTGACGGCCAATGACGTGGAACGCATTGCGCGCCTGTTCGTCCGTGCGGGTCTCCCAATAGAGGCGCCGTCACTGGGTCAGGACCGTTACCTTGAACTCATGGGCCATGACAAAAAAGTCGAGAATGGCAGGCTTCGCCTGGTCCTGCTCAGATCGCTGGGCGCTGCATTCATGACGACAGAATTCGATTTGCGCAACTTGCGCGAAGTCCTCGCCGGAGTAGCGGCGCATGCATGAATTGGTGGCCTACGCCGCCAATCCCGCGACTTCCCGCGGCAGGCAGTTCACCGAAACACCTCCGGTCGGGCGCACTGAATTCCAGAGGGATCGTGACCGCATCATTCACTCAACAGCTTTTCGTCGCCTCGAATACAAGACCCAGGTATTCGTCAATCACGAAGGGGATCTGTTCCGCACCCGCCTGACCCACAGCATTGAAGTCGCGCAGATCGGACGTTCAGTGGCTCGTAGTCTCGGGCTCAACGAAGACCTGGTCGAGGCCGTATCGCTGGCACACGATCTCGGGCACACACCGTTCGGCCATGCAGGCCAGGATGCGCTCAACGACTGCATGAAGGATCACGGAGGCTTCGAGCACAATCTGCAGTCGCTGCGCGTGGTCGATGTGCTGGAGCAGCGCTATGCCGCTTTCGACGGGTTGAATCTCTGTTTCGAGACTCGCGAAGGCATCCTGAAGCACTGTTCCCTCAAGAACGCGCAGAAACTGGGCGAAATCGGCGAGCGCTTCATCCGGAAACAGAGACCCTCCCTGGAGGCGCAGATCGCCAACCTGGCCGACGAAATCGCCTACAACAATCATGATGTCGACGACGGATTGCGCTCGGGACTGATAACGATCGAGCAGTTGTCGTCCGTGCGGATTTTCTCGCGGCATCTCGACAACGTCAGAACGCAATATCCGGCTCTGCTCGACCGCCGCCTGATTCATGAAACGGTGAGGCGCATGATCAACACGCTGGTTTCCGATCTGACCGAGCAAAGCCGGACATTGATCGCGCAGCATCGTCCCGGGCGGATCGATGATGTACGCAATGCGCCGCCGCTGATCGCGTTCAGCACCGGTATTCAGCAAGAACAGCAGGAGCTCAAAAAATTCCTGCACAAACACCTGTACCAGCATTACCGGGTGGCGCGTATGAGCAATAAGGCTAAACGCATTGTCACCGACTTGTTTCGGGCATTCCTGAGCGATGCGCGCCTGCTGCCGCCGGAGTTCCAGGTGCGCGCTGAAACCGACCTGCCCAGGGCAATTGCGGACTACGTCGCAGGGATGACCGACCGCTACGCCATCCGCGAGCATCGCAGACTATTTACCGTAGAGGAAACCTGATTTTGGCTCGTCTGGCTGGTAGCGCGGCAGCAGATGTGGCCGTCACGGCGGATTCGCGGTGCAATTACCCAATCCAGCTTCCTAATACCCCTGATCCGGGCTCGGAAAAGCGGGCTTTGGACGGTCCGCAGACAAGCGTCCCGTCACTGAAGATCAGTCCTATCTTGGTTGGATGGAACTGCCATTTGTCAGCCGCCGTTTATTGAAAGGGCGCGGGCAATCGCGGTACCATTCATGACTCCCCCGAATTTTCGACGGTCCCGGCGACTAGCGGGGCGGGCACCCACTACTGATACGGCTCAGAGGCAAGACGACATGGTTCATCCTTCTTTACCTGCCAGGCAGGGTCTCTATGACCCGGCCAACGAACACGATGCCTGCGGCGTAGGCTTCATTGCGAACATCAAGGGTGCCAAGAGCCATGCCATCATCGAGCAGGGCCTGCAGATCCTCAAGAACCTCACTCACCGCGGAGCGGTGGGTGCGGATCCGCTGGCCGGAGACGGTGCCGGGATCCTGATCCAGATTCCCGACCAGTTCTTCCGCGAGGAAATGGCCGGCAGGGGTGTCAAGCTGCCGCCGCCCGATGAGTACGGCGTAGGCATGGTGTTCCTGCCGCAGGAGCCGGCCTCGCGGCTGGCCTGTGAGTACGAGATCGAGCGCGCGATCAAGGACGAAGGCCAGGTGCTGCTCGGCTGGCGCGACGTGCCCCGCGACAATGCCGGCCTCGGCGAATCGGTTAAAAAGATCGAGCCGGTCATGCGGCAGGTCTTCATCGGCCGTGGTGCTGGAGTGACCGTTACGGACGCACTGGAGCGCAAGCTTTACATCATCCGCAAGGTTTCCGGGCACGCCATTCAGGTGCTCAAGTTGGAGCACAGCAAGGAATTCTATGTGCCGTCGATGTCGGCGCGCACGCTGGTTTACAAGGGAATGCTGCTGGCAGGACAGGTCGGTAGTTACTACAAGGATCTTTCCGATCCCAGGGTGGCATCGGCGCTGGCGCTGGTGCACCAGCGTTTTTCGACCAACACCTTCCCGACCTGGGATCTGGCGCATCCGTTCCGCATGATCGCGCATAACGGCGAGATCAACACGTTGCGCGGTAACGTCAATTGGCTTCGCGCCCGCCAGGGCGCCATCTTCAGCCCGATCCTGGGCAAGGATCTCGACAAGGTCTGGCCGTTGATTTACGACGGGCAGTCCGACTCCGCCTCGTTCGACAATGCGCTGGAACTGTTGACCATGAGTGGTTACTCGCTGGCGCACGCCATGATGCTGCTGATTCCCGAAGCCTGGGAAAAGCATACGCTGATGGACCCGCACCGGCGCGCCTTCTACGAATACCACGCGGCGATGATGGAACCATGGGATGGTCCGGCCGCCGTGGCGTTTTCCGATGGACGCCAGATCGGCGCAACGCTGGACCGTAACGGTCTGCGCCCCGCTCGCTATCTGGTTACCGGTGACGACATGGTCGTCATGGCTTCGGAGGCCGGCGTGCTGCCGATAGCGGAAGAGAAAATCATCAAGAAATGGCGGCTGCAGCCTGGCAAGATGTTCCTGATCGACCTCGAGACCGGTCGCATCATCGATGACAAGGAACTCAAGGATACGCTCGCCAACACCAAGCCCTACAAGGCGTGGATCGACCGCATCCGTATCAAGCTCGACGACCTGCCGGCCTCCACCAAGATAGTAGAGCAAAGCAAGGTGCCCCTGCTGGACCGCCAACAGGCCTTCGGCTACACCCAGGAAGACCTGAAGTTCATCCTCAGTCCGATGGCACAGCAGGGCGAGGAGGCGATCGGCTCGATGGGCAACGACTTGCCGCTCGCGGTGCTGTCCAACAAAAACAAGACGCTCTACCACTATTTCAAGCAGTTGTTCGCCCAGGTCACCAACCCGCCGATCGACCCGATCCGCGAGGAGCTCGTGACCTCGCTCGTCTCCTTCATCGGACCCAAGCCCAACCTGCTCGGCATCGACGAATCGAATCCGCCGATGCGCCTCGAGGTCAGCCAGCCGGTGCTGGACTTCAACCAGATGGAGACCATCCGGCACATCGATTACTACACCGGCGGCAAGTTCAAGTCCTTCGAAATCGACATCACTTACCCGGTCGCCTGGGGCAACCAGGCGATCGAGGCAAGGCTGGCCAGCCTGTGCGCGCAGGCCGAGGATGCGGTGCGCTCCGGCTACAACATTCTGGTCGTGTCGGATCGCAAACTGGACGCAACGCATGTCGCAATCCCGGCGCTGCTGGCTTTGTCCGCGATTCACCAGCACCTGGTGGGCAAGGGCTTGCGCACCTCCGCCGGCCTGGTGGTGGAAACCGGGTCCGCGCGCGAGGTGCATCACTTCGCGCTGCTCGCGGGTTACGGCGCGGAAGCGGTGCACCCTTGCATGGCGATGGAGACCATCCTCCATGCCGACGAATCGATCCCGGACGACTACCGCGGCGAGAAGGGAGTCGCCAACTACGTCAAGGCAATCGGCAAGGGCCTGATGAAGGTTATGTCGAAGATGGGCATCTCGACCTACATGTCCTACACCGGCTCGCAGATCTTCGAGGCGGTAGGCCTGAAGCGGTCGCTCGTCGACAAGTACTTCACCGGCACGACCTCGAACGTCGAGGGCATCGACGTGTTCGACGTCGCCGAGGAGGCGATCCGCGTGCATGGCGCGGCGTTCGACGAGCGCGACCCGGTGCTGGCCAACGCGCTGGATGCGGGCGGCGAGTTCGCCTGGCGCGTGCGCGGCGAAGAGCACATGTGGACGCCGGACGCGATCGCCAAGCTGCAGCAGTCGACGCGCGCGAACTCGTATTCGACCTACAAGGAATACGCCGCGCTCATCAACGACCAGTCGAAGCGTCACATGACTTTCCGCGGGCTGTTCGAGTTCAAGTTCGACCAGTGCGCGCCGGTGCCGATCGAGGAGGTCGAATCCGCGGCGGAGATCGTCAAGCGCTTCGCCACTGGTGCCATGTCGCTAGGGTCGATTTCCACGGAGGCGCACGCCACGCTTGCCATCGCCATGAACCGCATCGGCGGCAAATCCAACACCGGCGAAGGGGGCGAGGACTACAGGCGCTACGCGCCGGTGAAGGCCGGCGAGAGCCTGATGTCGCGGCTCGGCCGCGAGCGCGTGGAAGTCGACATACCGTTGGTCGCGGGGGACTCCCTCAAGTCGAAGATCAAACAGGTTGCCTCTGGTCGCTTTGGCGTCACCGCCGAGTATCTGGTGTCCGCCGAGATGCTCCAGATCAAGATCGCACAGGGGGCGAAACCCGGCGAGGGCGGGCAGCTGCCTGGCCGCAAAGTGTCCGCGTACATCGCCGAGCTGCGCTACGCGACGCCGGGAGTCGAACTGATCTCGCCGCCGCCGCACCACGACATCTACTCCATCGAAGACATCGCGCAGCTTATCCACGACCTGAAAAACGCCAACCCCGATGCTGCGATCAGCGTAAAACTCGTGTCCGAAGTGGGTGTCGGCACCGTGGCCGCGGGCGTGTCCAAGGCGAAGGCCGATCACGTCACCATTGCCGGCCACGACGGTGGCACCGGCGCCTCCCCTTGGTCGTCGATCATGCACGCGGGCACCCCGTGGGAGCTCGGACTCGCCGAGACCCAGCAGACGTTGGTGCTCAATCGCCTGCGCGGTCGCATCGCGGTCCAAGTGGACGGCCAGTTGAAGACTGGCCGCGATGTGGTGATCGGCGCCATCCTCGGAGCGGACGGATTCGGCTTCTCCACCGCGCCACTGGTGGTCGAGGGCTGCATCATGATGCGCAAATGCCACCTCAACACCTGTCCGGTGGGGGTGGCGACGCAGGACCCGGTGCTGCGCAGGAAGTTCGAAGGCAAGCCGGAGCACGTGATCAATTACTTCTTCTTCGTCGCCGAGGAGGCGCGCGAGCTGATGGCACGACTCGGCGTGAGGACGCTCGAGGAGCTGATCGGATGCACCGATCGGCTCGACATGAGAAAGGGCATCGAGCACTGGAAGGCGAGGGGGCTCGACTTCTCGAAGATCTTCTGCATGCCGCAGATGCCGGCCGATGTCGCGCGCTACAACACGGAGAAGCAGGACCACGGACTGGAGAAGGTGCTCGATCACCGCTTGATCGAGCTGGCGAAGCCGGCGCTGGAACGCGGCGAGAAGGTCACGATCGAGATGCCCATCCGCAACATCAACCGCGCTGGCGGCACCATGCTCTCGGGCGAGATCGCCAAGCGTTACGGCCATGACGGCTTGCCGGACGACACCATACATATCCGATTCGCGGGATCCGCGGGGCAGAGCTTCGGCGCCTTCCTCGCGCATGGCGTCACCCTCGACCTCATCGGCGATACCAACGACTATTGCGGCAAGGGACTGTCGGGTGGGCGCATCTCGATCCAGCCCTCGCCGAAGTTCCGCGGCGAGCCGACCGAGAACATCATCACCGGCAACGTGGTGCTCTACGGGGCGATCGCTGGCGAAGCTTATTTCCGCGGCGTTGCCGGCGAGCGCTTCGCCGTCAGGAACTCGGGCGCGCGCGCCGTGGTCGAGGGCGTAGGCGACCATGGCTGCGAATACATGACCGGCGGCACGGTAGTCGTGCTCGGCACCACCGGGCGCAACTTCGCTGCCGGCATGTCGGGCGGGATCGCGTACGTGCTGGATGAGGACGGTAGCTTCAAGACCCGCTGCAACCAGTCGATGGTGCAGCTCGAGCCGGTTTTGTCCGAAGCCGAGCAGGAGGCCAAGGTGCCGCAGGACGTGTGGCACATGAATCGGGCCGATGAAGCGATTCTCAAGGGCGCGATCGAGAAGCATGCCGGCTATACCGCGAGCGCACGCGCCACGGAAATACTTTCCAACTGGGCCGCTTACCGCGCCAAGTTCGTCAAGGTGTTTCCGTCCGAGTATCGTCGCGCGCTTGGCGAACTGGCGGCCAAGCGCCGCAAGCTGGCAGCGTAAGAACTCACCACAGAGGCGCAGAGAACACAGACTCCTGTGTTCTCCCGGTGCCTCTGTGTCTCTAGTTGTAGGGATGCAAGGGACTGAAAAATGGGGAAGATCACCGGTTTCATGGAGTACCAGCGCCTCGAGGAGCCGCACGAGCCCAAAGAGGCCCGCAAGAAGCACTACCGCGAGTTCTATGCACGCCTGTCGGACGAGGCGGCCGCGACTCAGGGCGCGCGCTGCATGGATTGCGGCATTCCGTTTTGCATGTCGGGCTGTCCGGTCAACAACATCATTCCGGACTGGAACGATCTGGTTTATCGTCAGGACTGGAAGAACGCGATCGAGGTGCTGCACTCGACCAACAACTTCCCGGAGTTCACCGGCCGCATCTGCCCCGCGCCGTGCGAGGAAGCCTGCGTGCTGCGCATCAACGCCGATGCCGTCAGCATCAAGTCGATCGAGCACGCGATCATCGACAAAGCCTGGGAAGAAGGCTGGGTGCGGCCGCAACCGGCGGCACACAAGACCGGCAAGAAAGTTGCGGTGGTCGGCGCGGGCGGCGCAGGGCTCGCTTGCGCGCAGCAGCTCGCGCGCGCCGGGCACGAGGTCACGGTATTCGAGAAGAGCGACCGCATCGGCGGCCTGCTGCGCTACGGCATCCCCGACTTCAAGCTCGAAAAGGGCGTGATCGACCGGCGCCTCGACCAGATGCGCGCCGAGGGCGTCAAGTTCCGCGCCAGGGTATTCGTCGGCGTGCAGCCGCCCGGCAAGGGCGTGGTGAGCGACGCGCGCGAAAGCATCGCGCCCGGGAAACTGATGGCCGAGTTCGATGCCGTGGTGCTTGCCGGCGGCGCCGAGCAGCCGCGCGACCTGCCGATCCCGGGCCGCAGCCTCGACGGCGTTCATTTCGCGATGGAGTTCCTGCCGCTGCAGAACAAACGCGTCGCTGGCGACTCGACGGTCCCCGAGCTGTGGGCGACCAACAAGCATGTCGTCATCATCGGCGGCGGCGACACCGGCTCGGACTGCGTCGGCACGTCCAACCGCCACGGCGCGCGCTCGGTGAGGCAGTTCGAGCTGCTGCCGATGCCTCCCGATGTCGAGCGCAATCCAGTGTGGCCGTACTGGCCGACGCGGCTGCGCACCTCTTCCTCGCACAAGGAGGGCGTGAACCGCGACTGGTCGGTCGCGACCAAGGAATTTATTGGAAGCAACAATCGTGTTACCGCCCTGAGGGCGGTTCGGCTGGAATGGAAAGACGGCAAGCCGCACGAGGTGCAGGGCTCGCAGTTCGATATGCCTGCCGATCTGGTGCTGCTAGCGATGGGCTTCGTTTCGCCCCTGCAGTCGATGCTCGACGAATTCGGCGTCGAAAGGGACGCGCGCAGCAACGTCAAGGCCGGCACCGAGGGCCCGAAGGCCTACGCGACATCGGTACCGAAGGTATTCGCCGCGGGTGATATGCGTCGCGGCCAGTCCCTCGTGGTCTGGGCAATTCGCGAAGGCCGTCAGTGCGCCCGCTCAGTGGACGAGTTTTTGATGGGCCGTTCCGAATTGCCGCGCTGAAACCCAGAATCGACAAACAATGAACGCTTGACGGCGCGAGTCTGCCTGCCGGTCACAGTTTGCCGATCAAGATCACTTTTTCGCCCTCTCACGTGTCCCGACCGAAGAACGATGTCCTCCTGCGCGCGCTACTGAGTGAGCCGACCCCGTATACGCCGGTCTGGATCATGCGGCAGGCCGGCCGCTATCTTCCCGAATACAACCAGACCCGTGCCCGCGCCGGAAGCTTCCTCGATCTATGCAAGAGCCCGGACTTCGCGACCGAGGTCACGCTGCAACCGCTCGCCCGTTTTCCGCTCGATGCAGCAATCCTGTTTTCAGACATTCTTACCATTCCCGACGCGATGGGACTGGGACTTTATTTCGCGGAAGGCGAAGGGCCGCGCTTCCAGCATCCGTTACGCGACGAGCGCGATATCCGCAATTTGATTGCGCCCGATCCAGTAGCACAATTGCCGTACGTGCTAGACGCCGTGACGCAGATCAGGAAAGCGCTGGCCGGCGCGATACCGTTGCTCGGTTTCTCCGGCAGTCCGTTCACTCTGGCGTGTTACATGATCGAGGGACGTGGTGGCAGCGATTTTCACGAAACCAGGAAAATGCTCTATGAGCGCCCCGAACTTCTGCACCACCTGCTGGAAGTCAATGCGCGTGCGGTGACGGACTATCTCAATGCACAGATCGAAGCCGGTGTCCAGGCCGTGATGATTTTCGATACTTGGGGAGGCATGCTTTCCGGGGAGGCCTTTCACGAATTTTCCCTGCGCTATATCGAGCGCGTATGCGCCCAGTTGAGACGCGAGCGGGACGGGCAAAAAATTCCGCGAATCGTCTTCACAAAAGGTGGAGGTCTATGGCTGGAGAGCCTCGCCCAATGCGGAGCCGACGCGCTGGGTCTCGACTGGACCGCCGACATCGGACAGGCGCGCGCTCGCGTTGGTGACCGTGTGGCTCTCCAGGGAAATCTCGACCCGGCTGTGCTGCTGGCGCCGCCGGAAGTCATCCGCCGGGAGGCCGGCAAGATATTGGCGGCTTACGGATATGGGACCGGCCACGTTTTCAATCTCGGCCATGGCATTTCCCAGTTCACTCCGCCTGAGAATCTGGCCGCGTTAGTGGACGCGGTACACTCGGAAAGCAGGCAGTTTCACTGAGTGGTTTACCATCGGTAGCCGCTCGAAACCCCACTGTTTATGCACAATTTCGGACTGCCGCAAGCTGAAATGCAGCAACCATGCGCCTTTCCGGGCAGTACCGTTTTAAGATATTGAATTTATTAATATAATTAATGTTGACACGCTCAATCCCGCGTCCCTTCTGGGTTTCAGACCAATTTCCCAGAGAGCAACCGGGTAGTTTCATCAACAGAATTATCCACAGTCGGTCTACGTCCAAAAAAAGCCCTTTCCCGAAAGTCAGTTAGAGCAGAGCCGCTGGGTTCCATACGCCGCCCGGATTGTCCGCCAACAGATAATGGCTATCGCAAGAGTCGCGCTCGATTGCCCGGTGAATTCGTTGTTCGACTACCGCTTGACGGGACAGCGGATATTGGCAGGGCAACTCGTCGTCGTTCCCTTCGGCAGGCGACGCCAGGTCGGATTGGTCCTCGAGGTCGCAGAGCACTCCGAGATCGCCGATGCGCGCCTGCGCGGCATCGAAAGCATCGTGCCGGTGGAGCCCTTGCCGGCCGACACGCTTGCCCTGATTCGATTTGCCAGTGAGTACTACCAATGTCCGATCGGCCAAGCCGCGTTTGTCGCCTTGCCTGCTGCATTACGGCGCGTTCGCTACGTCGCTCCTAAACCGCAATGGCAGTATGTGCTCACGATCGCTGGCAAGGAGTTGAACCCGGATCAGTTTCCGGTACGGGCCATAGTCAAGCGTCGACTGCTAGAAGCCCTGCGCTCCGTGCATGCGCTGCGCCGCCCAGATTTGCTCGCGATGTCTGCGCGTGCCGTGGAACTCGTGGAGTCGTGGGTCCAGGCGGGATGGGTGGAAAAGCATGACGAGACCGATTCTCACGCCAAACCTGATGTCACAACGAACGCGAAACATGAACTTACCGACGAACAGCGCGGCGCAGTCGACTCGATTTCGGCGGGACTGGGGTCCTACTCGCCATGGTTGCTGGAAGGCATTACCGGCAGCGGCAAGACAGAGGTCTACTTCAGATTGATCGAGCAGGCCGCCGGGCGCGGGTTGCAGACGCTGCTGATGATCCCGGAAATCAATCTCACGCCGCAACTCGAAGAACGATTTTGCGGCCGCTTTCCCGAGCTGCAGCTGGTCAGCTTGCATAGCAATCTGGCGGAAGGCGAGCGCTGTGCGAACTGGCTCGCCGCGCGCGCCGGCCAGGCCCAGGTCGTGATCGGCACCCGCTTGTCGATCTTCACCCCGCTGCCGCGACTCGGCCTGATCATCGTCGACGAAGAGCAGGATGGGTCATTCAAACAACAGGACGGTTTGCGCTATTCGGCGCGCGATCTTGCGATTTTTTTAGCGCGGCAACGGCAGGTGCCTGTCGTCCTCGGCTCGGCCACGCCGTCGCTCGAGACCTACCACAACGCGCGCAGCAAGCGCTTCGGCCATTTGCACCTAAGCCAGCGTCCCGCGGCGACCAGAGCATCCATAAAGCTCGTCGACATCCGCGGCATGGCGAAAGCGCAGAGCATTTCCGATCAGGTGTTGCAGGCGATCGGCGCACGCCAAGCCTGCAGTGAGCAAAGCCTGGTGTTCCTGAATCGACGAGGTTTCGCTCCTGCGCTGGTCTGCAACGCCTGCGGCTGGAACGCCGGATGCAGTCGCTGCAGCGCTCGCCTGGTCTGGCATCTTCGCGACGCCGTTCTGCGCTGCCATTATTGCGGACATCAGGAGCAGGTGCCACGCGCCTGCCCGTCGTGCGGCAACCAGGATTTAAAGGGTCTGGGACAGGGTACACAACGTCTCGAACAATTGCTGGGGGAACACTTTCCGGACGCGCGCGTCCTGCGCATCGACCGCGACAGCACCCGGCGCAAGCATACCTGGCACGCAATGCAGGACGATATTCGCCGTGAACGCGTGGACATCCTGGTGGGTACCCAGATGCTGGCCAAAGGGCATGACTTTCCCAAACTGACGCTCGTCGTCGTGGTCAATCCGGACAGCGCGTTGTTCTCGACCGATTTTCGCGCCGGCGAAAAATTGTTCCAGCAACTCATGCAGGTCGCGGGTCGGGCCGGGCGCGCCGATCTGCCGGGCGAGGTGCTCGTGCAGACGCAATTTCCCGAGCATCCGCTGTATCAGGCACTGGTGCGCCAGGATTACCGGACCTTCGCCGAAGAATTACTCGACGAGCGACGGCGTGCCGTGTTTCCGCCGTTTGTGTATCAGGCGCTCTTGCGCGCCGAATCGCAGAGCGAATCGTTGTTGATGGATTTCCTCGGCTACGCGGCGAGCCAGGCTGGCATAGGGCGCGAGGCAGTCACGCTTTACGATCCGGTGCCCGCAACTATTGCGAAAATAGCCGGCCATCATCGCGGGCATCTGCTGGCGCAGTCTGCGTCGCGCGCGGAATTGCAGCGCTTTCTGTCCGAATGGCGTCCCCTGCTGGTGGAAAGGAAGGCCGCCCGGGTGCGCTGGTCGCTTGATGTCGATCCGATAGAACTGTGACGGGCCGCCGTGATCGAGTCGGTATAATCCCCGCTTTTATTCGACGTAGCGCGTAATGAGCAATACCCCGTCAGACATACGTTCTCATCTCACCGATTTGCTGCATTCGGCCCTCCAGGTTGTCGCGCCTGGTGCCGCTGCCATTCCCGTGGTACTCGAGCGCCCCAAGTCTTTGCAGCACGGAGACTATGCTTCCAGTCTGGCGATGCAGCTCGCCAAACCGATGAAGCGCAATCCGCGGGAAATCGCGCAAGCGCTGGTGGAGGCGTTGCCCGCGTCACCCTTTCTGGACAAGGCCGAAGTTGCGGGCTCCGGGTTCGTCAATTTGCATTTGAAGCCCGCCGCAAAGCAACGGGTCGTGCGTGAAGCTCTGGAACACGGAGGCGCATTCGGACGCGTCAATCTCGGACATGCAAGGAAGGTGCAGGTCGAGTTTGTTTCAGCCAATCCGACCGGGCCATTGCACGTAGGACACGGACGCGGCGCGGCCTACGGGGCGAGCCTTTCCAGTCTGCTCGAAGCCGCCGGATTCTCCGTGGCTCGCGAGTATTACGTCAACGACGCCGGCCGGCAGATGGATATCCTGGCGCTATCCGTGTGGATGCGCTATCTCGAAATCAACGGAACAACGCTGTCGTTTCCGCCGAATGCCTACCAAGGAGACTATGTGCGTGACATGGCGCGCCAACTCCACGAAGCGCAAGGAAAGCGCTACCTGCATCCCGCCGATGCCGTGTTGGGCGGTGTGCCGTCGATTGAAGCCGACCCGGAAGCGCATCTCGACGGACTGATTGCGAACGCCAAGCGGCTGCTCGGCGCGGATTACGACAGCCTGCATGACTTCGTGCTGACCGAACAGCTCAGCGATTGCCGCAACGATCTGCTCGAATTCGGCGTCACCTTCGACTCCTGGTTCTCGGAGAAATCATTGTTCGATTCCGGGCTCGTCGAACGGGTCGTCGAAAAGCTGGAGAAAAGCGGTCACCTTTTCCAGAAAGAGGGGGCGAAATGGTTCCGCTCGACCGAATTCGGCGATGAGAAAGACCGCGTCGTCCAGCGCGAAAACGGCCAGTACACCTATTTCGCGTCCGACATTGCCTATCACCTCAACAAATACGAGCGCGGCTTCGATCGCGTGATCAACGTCTGGGGCGCGGATCACCACGGCTACATTGCGCGCGTCAAGGGCGCGCTGCAGGCGCTCGGCCTGGATCCCGACAGGCTCACGATCGCGCTGGTGCAGTTCGCCGTGCTCTACCGCGACGGCCAGAAGGCGCCGATGTCCACGCGTGCCGGTGAATTCGTCACGTTGCGTGAATTGCGCAACGAAGTCGGCAACGACGCGGCGCGCTTCTTCTATGTGCTGCGCAAGAGCGACCAGCACCTGGACTTCGATCTCGACCTCGCAAAATCACAAAGCAACGATAATCCGGTGTACTACATCCAGTACGCGCACGCGCGTGTCTGTTCCGTCATGGAGCAATGGGGCGGAAATCCGGCGGAGCTGGTCAACGCCGACCTGACGCCGCTCGTTGAAGAGCAGGAACTGCAGATTCTGCAGAAACTGCTGGATTATCCGGAACAGATCGAAGGCGCAGCGCGCGAACTTGCGCCGCACCTGCTGGCGTTCTATCTCAAGGATCTTGCGGGTGGCTTTCACAGCTATTACAACTTCACGCGTCTGCTGGTCGAAGACGATCGCATCAAGCTGGCGCGACTGGCTTTGGCAGCGGCGATTCGCCAGGTATTGCGTAATGGACTCGAGATCCTTGGCGTGGGCGCCCCCGACAGGATGTAAGGTAAACTTCCGTAATGAGCCGCGACTACAAAAACAGCGGATCTGCCGCGGCCGGTGGACGCGGCAGTCCGATATGGGTCGGCATCCTGATCGGGTTGCTGGTCGGCCTTTGCATTGCTCTCGGCGTTGCCCTGTACATCAACAAGGGCGCCAATCCCTTTCTCCAGAAGCAGAAGGCCGCAGAGAAATCCACAGAGAAATCCACCGACCCGCAGAAGGAGTCTCCCGCCACGGAGACATCGAAGCCGTTCCCGCCTGCGGGCGAGAAACACGCCAAGAGCGGCGAGGTCAAACCGCGCTTCGACTTCTACAAAATCCTGCCGGGTACCGAAGAAGCGGTTACGGACAAGGAATTCAAACGGACTTCCCCTGCTGCGGCCAAGGAAGTTTATTTCCTGCAGGTGGCGGCCTTCCAGAGTCCTTCCGACGCGGACAATCTCAAGGCGCGCCTGGCTCTTGCCGGTATCGAGACTCAGATCCAGACCGCCACGCTGCCGGACGGCCAGGTATGGCACCGCGTGAGAGTTGGCCCGTTCTCGAGCCAGGATGAACTAAGCAAGTCACGTGCTGCTCTGAAGGAAAACAAGCTGGAAGCAAACCTGATCAAGGTTCGCGAATAGAATCGGCGATTGCCAACGTTACGGGAATGACATGAAACAATTACGCCCCATTTTTCTTGCCGCGCTGACGATACTGGGATTCGTACTTGCGTCGGCCGCTGCAGCCAAGCCTGTGCTGGACAAGGAATACAAGCTGATCGATCCACCTCAACCCCAGCCGGCCACGGTGAAGGGCGTCGAGGTGCTGGAGTTTTTCAATTACGCCTGCTCGCATTGCTATGAATTCGAACCGAATCTGAAGACCTGGCTGAAGAACAAACCGAAGAATGCGGAGTTCCGCTACGTCCCGGCGGTTTTCAATGAACGCATGATCCCGCTAGCCAAGATCTACTACACGCTCGAAGAAATGGGAGCGCTCGAAAAACTGCATGACAAGGTGTACTACGCGATCCATCAGCAACAGTTGAATCTGACAGACCGGGCGATTCTGCTGAAATGGATCGGCGAACAGGGAGTCGACACCAAGAAATTCGAAGCGACCTTCGACTCCTTCAGTGTGAACAACAAGGTGCAGCGCGCCACGCAGATGACGCGCAACTATCGTATCCCCGGCACGCCCTATCTGATCATCGGCGGCCGTTACCTGACCGGGCCCTCGATGTCCTTGCGTGCCGACGGCAATGTCGATCATAACCGGCTCATGCAGGTCCTGAACGAGCTGATCGATCTGAGCCAGGGCGGTGCACGCTAACCCGCCCTCGGCGGGATCGTGAAGCAGTTCATTGCCGCGCTAAGCCCGGCGTGGCTGATCGCGGCCGGGCACCTGTTCGCGTTGATGCCTGGCGCAATGGCAGCAGAGCCGATGGAGGACGTGGACTACGTTCTCGTTGTGCCCCAGCCGGTGGCAGTCCCGGGCAAGATCGAAGTCATCGAATTTTTCCATTACGGCTGCGAATCGTGCAACCGCCTCGAGCCGCAGCTCCAATCCTGGCTGAAGACCGTCCCCCACGACACCTCTTTCCGGCGCGTGCCGGCCCTTCGGCGCATGGCCTGGGTCCCGCTCACCAGGGTTTATTTCGCCCTCGAACAACTCGGGGAAATTGAAAGATTGCATATGCAGGTTTATCAGGTCGTACATGAGGGGGGGCTCAATCTCGGCAATTCCACCGAACTCCGCGCATGGGCGCAGAAGTCCGGTCTCGATAGCGTGAAACTCGAGCAAATGCTGGACTCCGATCTGGTCAGGGCGCAGGTGCAGCGGGCACGCGATGCGACCGTGGCGTATGGCATTCGCGCCACGCCATCCTTCGTCGTGGACGGAAAATACATGACCAGTGGCCGCATGGCCGGCAGTCTGGATGCGCTGTTGCCCATAGTCGATGGCCTGATCGACAAGGCGCGTGCAGCGCGTGCACTGAAATGAAGGCGCCGGCCCGGAAGGTCATCATTACCGGCGCCTCCAGCGGCATAGGCAGAGCCCTCGCGCTGGAATACGCCGGACGCGGTGCCACGCTTGGTCTGATCGCGCGTCGCGCGGATCTTCTCACGCAACTTGCGGCGTCGCTGCCGGTTCGGTCCTACACGTATGCCGTGGATGTAACGGACGCGCGCGCGCTGGCGATGGCTGCGGAGGATTTCGTCGCCCGTGTGGGAAGTCCCGATGTCGTGATCGCGAATGCAGGGATAAGTGCCGGTACGCTCACAGGCAATCCCGAGGACAACGCGGTGTTCGAAGAAATCATGGCGATCAACGTCATTGGAATGATGCTGACCTTTCAGCCATTCGTCGAAGCGATGAAACGGCAGCGCGAGGGTGTACTGGCCGGGATCGCCAGCGTAGCCGGATTTCGCGGTATTCCGGGCGCCGCGGCGTATTCCGCGTCGAAAGCAGCCGCGATCTCCTATCTCGAAAGCTTGCGTGTCGAATTGCACGGCAGCGGTGTATCGGTCGTGACGATTTGCCCGGGGTATGTCGCCACGTCGATGACTTCGAAAAATCCCTATCGCATGCCGTTTTTAATGCATGCCGAGGTAGCAGCTTCGAAGGTGGCTACGGCGATCGCCGCACGCAAAAAGTTTTACGTTCTGCCCTGGCAGATGGCGCTGGTTGGCTGGGTGTTGCGCCGGTTGCCGCGGCCGTTGTATGACCTGCTGTTCGCGCGCGCGCCGCACAAGCCGCGTCGGCCGCCCCGCTGAACCCGCCGCGTCTTCAGTGTAAGGAAATTTCCAGTACCGACTCGAGTTCGGCTATCGCGATGGCCGGATCCTCCACTTTGATGGTGCGCATTCCCATGGTTCGCGCAGGCTTCAGGTTGGTGCCCAGGTCATCCAGATAGACCGCCTGCGACGCGCTTATGCCGAGTTGCTCGCAAGCCCGTTCGAAGAACCGAATCTCGGGTTTGCGCACGCCGATTTTGGAAGATTCGATGACGACGTCGAACAAGTCGAGAATTCCCTTCCATTCGACGGCGCGCCCCGGGTCACGCTCAAACCCCCGCCCAGGCCCCGCGGCTACGTTATTGGTGACGCAGGCATTGGTAAAGTGGCGCTTGCAGGCCCTGAGCGCTGCGACCATGGCCGGCCGGACTTCACCATAAAGGAGATCGATGACATCGAGCCCGCGCACTTCGTGACCGGCGGCCTGCGTTTCCGCGGCGAAAACTTCGTCGAACTCATGAGGCGACAGTTCCGATCGCTCGAAACGCGCCCAGGCATTGTAATCGTGGTTGCGCGCATTGATGCCGCGCAGGAAATCGGCAGGCAATCCGCGTTCCTCTTCGAAACGTCGAAACGCCAGAAAAGGACTTTCCGTCATCACGCCGCCGAAATCCCACAGCACGGCGCATATCGCCGGATTGGGCATCGCTACTTCTTGGCCTTTTTGTAGGTGTCCACGGCGCGCTTGAGCTCCTTGTATTCCTCGCACGGAATCGGCGAACAGATTCTCTGCAGCTCGGCGAGATGTTGCTCCGCCTTGGGCAGGTTGTCGGTCAAAAGATAGGCCTCCCCGATGTATTCATGTGCGTGCTTGTTCGTCGGATCGAGCTTCAACGCTTCGTTGTACTGGACGAATGAAGCGTCGAACCTCCCGGTCTTACGATATGCGTATCCCAGGAGATTGTGCGCATCGGAATTGTTCGGCACGGCCTGCACCGCCTTCGAGAGCAGGTCGATCGCCTTTTTCCACTCCTGCGATTCCACGGCTTTTTTGCCCTCCAGGTAGTTTGGATCACTGCTCTCGGTTGATTCCTCCGAGCCCATATTCGCTACGGCCGTCGGCAGTATGATCAGGCTCAGGACGGCAAGCATTGAGGGAATCAATAATTTCAGGAATTTCTGCATGTCCTCCTCCGTTCGACATATTCGACGGCTCGTTCGGCAATTCGCATTTCCATGCTTATTCGACAGTGACAGACTTTGCCAGATTGCGCGGTTTGTCGACATCCGTGCCCTTGGTAAGTGCGGCGTGATACGCCAGCAACTGCAGTGGCAGCGTGTGCAGGATGGGGCTCAGGTAACCTGCGTGTTCGGTCATGCGGATGATATGCACCCCATCCTCGGCCTGAATATGGGTGTCGGCATCGGCGAACACGTAGAGCTCGCCACCGCGGGCGCGGACTTCTTGCAAGTTGGACTTGAGTTTCTCCAGCAACGCATCATTCGGGGCGATCGCGATTACCGGCATCTCCTTGTCCACCAGTGCCAGCGGTCCGTGCTTGAGCTCGCCGGCCGGGTAGGCCTCCGCGTGGATATAGGAAATCTCCTTGAGCTTGAGCGCGCCTTCCATCGCGATCGGATAGTGCATGCCTCGACCGAGGAACAGTGCATGTTGTTTATCGGCAAATCGCTTCGCCCATTTTGCAACCTCGGGTTCGAGCGTGAGCACCTGTTGCAGTGCAGAAGGCAGGTGCCGCAGCGCTTGCAGATGCTTTTGCTCATCCGCCGCGGAAAGCCGACCACGCGTTTTGGCCAGCACCAGCGTCAGCAAAAACAGCGCTGCGAGTTGAGTAGTAAATGCCTTGGTCGAGGCCACGCCGATCTCGGGTCCGGCGCGCGTGAGAAATTTCAGACTGGCGTGTCGGATCAATGAGCTTTCCGCCACATTGCATATTGCCAGCGCGAGGTTCTGCCCAAGCGATTTGGCGAATTGCAGCGCGGCTATCGTATCCGCGGTCTCTCCTGACTGGGATATGGCGATGACCAGTGTGTCGGGATTCGGTACACTCTCCCGATAGCGGAATTCACTGGCGATCTCGACCGAGCAGGGAATGCCTGCGATTGCCTCTATCCAATAACGCGCAACCAGCCCGGCGTGATAGCTGGTTCCGCAGGCGAGCACGGTGACTGCGTTGATCCGCTTCATCATGCTCTCGGCCTCGACGCCGAACAACTGCGGCACGATCGATTGGGCGCCGATGACCATCTCCAGCGTATTGGCCACCGCCCCTGGCTGCTCGAAGATTTCCTTCTGCATGTAGTGACGGTACGGCCCGAGTTCTACCGCGTCTGCGGACAATTTGCTTTCATGCACGGACCGGATCACTTCGCTGCCTGTGCTGTCGCAGATTTGCACGCCGTTCAACCCGATCTCGGCCACATCGCCATCTTCGAGATAGATGACCTTCTTGGTGACCTGCAGCAGCGCAGAAGCGTCCGATGCGGCGAAGTTTTCACCTTTGCCCAGTCCCAGCAGCAATGGCGCGCCCTTGCGCGCGACTACCAGCGTTTCAGGACTTTTCTCCGACAACACCGCGATCGCGTAGGCCCCGCGCAACTCGGCGACGGCTTTGCGCACGGCGGCGAACAGGTTGCCATCCTGTTTCCAGTGCAGATGAATCAGGTGTGCGACGACTTCGGTGTCGGTATCGGAGGCGAAGCGATACCCGGCAGTCGAAAGCCGTGCGCGTATCTCTTCGTGATTTTCGATGATGCCGTTGTGAACGACCGCAAAGCCGTCCTCGCTGACATGAGGATGGGCGTTGCGCTCCGAAGGAACCCCGTGCGTGGCCCAGCGGGTGTGTGCGATGCCAAGGTTGCCGTGAACCTTCGCCTGATCCGCCATCTCGGCGAGCGAAGCCACGCGCCCGATACTGCGCAGGCGATGCAGACCGCCATTGACTACCGCAATCCCCGCGGAATCGTAGCCGCGATACTCAAGCTTGCGCAGACCCTCGATCAGGATGGGAACGATATTACGCCGAGCGACTGCGCCTACGATTCCACACATAAATGTATTGACCGATGATTTAGTGGCTAGTGATCGATGAACGGCCAAGCATGTTGAATGCGGTCGTTACTTTGGACTCTTCTTGGTTGGGCGTACCCAGCCGGACACGGATATCTGTTTGGAGCGCGATAGCGTCAGCGCTTCCGCGGGGGCATCTTTGGTGATCGTGCTCCCTGCGCCGATGGTGGCACCACGACCAATGGTGACCGGCGCGACCAGTTGTGTATCTGAGCCGATGAAGGCGCCGTCCTCGATCACAGTACGATATTTGTTGGCGCCGTCGTAGTTGCAGACAATGGTGCCCGCACCGATGTTGACGCCGCTGCCTATCGTCGTGTCGCCAAGGTAGCTCAGGTGGTTGGCCTTGGACTTGTTGCCAATTTCGGTCGCCTTGGTCTCGACGAAATTGCCGATATGCACGTCGTCGGCCAGCCGTGTACCGGGACGCATCCGCGCATAGGGACCGATCTGGCAGTTGGCACCTATGACGACCCCATTGAGATGACAGTAAGGCGCGATCTCGCTGCCTGCCCCGATTTCGACATTCTTCAGCACGCAACCCGGGCCGACTCTGACTTCATCCGCCAGCCGGACCTTTCCTTCAAATACGCAGTTTACGTCGATAAATACATCGGCGCCGCAATCGAGTTCGCCACGCAAATCGAAACGCCATGGATCAGCCAGCGTCGCACCACGCGCCATGAGGCCCCTGGCATTTTGCAATTGATGAACGCGTTCAAGATAGGCCA
This sequence comes from Betaproteobacteria bacterium, assembly GCA_016194905.1. Lineage (NCBI taxonomy): Bacteria > Pseudomonadati > Pseudomonadota > Betaproteobacteria > Betaproteobacteria bacterium. The sequence continues at coordinate 4,627 of JACQAP010000019.1, read as the reverse complement.
GCTGCTCCTTGCTGTTAACGCCCAGGATCTCCCACTCGTCTGCCGGAATGGTCGAGCTCACTTCGGTTTTCGATGCAATTGCAAGGCGCACCACATCGGTCAGGTAGTATTCTTTCTGTGCATTGTGGTTGGTCAGCTTTGATAGCCAGTGCTGCAGCAGGTCCGTCGGTGCGTAGAGAATGCCGGTGTTGATCTCCCCTATGGCTTTCTCTTTTGGACTTGCATCCTTGTCCTCGACGATACATTGGATGCGGCCGGCGCGATCCCGAATTATGCGGCCGTAGCCCGTGGGATCGCTTAGTGTCGCAGTAAGAACTCGCAGACCCGGTTTCGACATGAGGTCCTTAAGCGTGTTGTCCCGGGTAAGCGGCACATCGCCATACAACACCAATGTGCTGCCGCCGGGCAGCAGGTAGGGCAAGGCCTGCCGGACTGCGTGACCGGTGCCAAGCTGCGGCTCTTGTCGTATGAACTTGACCGGTGCATTCCCGAAGGCGGACGGAACCGCGTCACCTCCGTGGCCGTAGATGACGATGGTGCGCTCAGACCGCAGCGCCATTGCGCGCTCCAGCACATGACCGAGCATCGGTTTGCCGCCGATGGCGTGCAAGACCTTGGGAAGCCGGGAGTGCATGCGCGTACCCTTACCCGCGGCAAGGATCACGACGTTGAGAGGGGCTTTTTTCACAGGAAAGCGCGAAGACTGTGCCAGGAATTATCGCATAAGCCCCCGGTTTGGTTGCTGCGGGTAACCCGTTTGAGCCTCTCCGATTGGGTCAAAGGGCAGTTCGTCCCGCGTAAACCCATTCGAGCAACGCATCCTGCACAGGCTGCGTATCGCCTGCACGAGGGTGGTTGATGATCATTACGACGGCGAGCATTCGGCCACGCGCGTCAAGGGTGTAACCGGCGAGCGCGCGTACGCCTTCGATATAGCCTGTCTTCACGTGGGCCTGTCCCGCGGCCGGAGAATTGTTCAACCGCTTTTTCATTGTGCCGTCGATCGCCGTTAACGGCAGGGAGGCCATGTATTCCGGCATCAACGGGCTGCGATAGGCGGCGATCAGCACCTGGGCGAGGTGTCGGGAACTGATTCTATTGACACGCGACAGCCCCGCGCCGTTTTCGACCACAAGCTCGGGAAAGGAAAGTCCACGCCGGCCAAGCCATTCGCGCAGTGCGCGTTGTGATTTTTCGAGGGTAGCGGGCGGATCCTCACGCACGCCCAGGGTGAGAAAGATCTGCCGCGCCATGACGTTGATGCTGAATTTGTTGACCTCGCGGATCAATTCGGAGAGCGGCGGCGATTGCCAGGTGATGAACAGTTCCGCCGTTGCGGCAAGTTCGGCGTCCAGCACGCGGCCTGACCAGCTGCCACCGACCTGCTGCCAGAACTGCCGGAACAGCGTTGCTGCGTAGTCATTCGCTGAGAGCAGGCTGAAATAACGAAACTTCTCGCCGCAGCCCGATGGAAACACACCAGAAAACGTCAGGGTATTTTCGTTGATCCCGGGCTTCTCCGGCCATACGTCGCAGTTTCCCGGCCCGAGACGAAGGTTGTTCACCAGCCGTAACTGCGGCAGGGGCGGGTCCGAGAATATGCCGACCGTCTGTCTTCTTTCGTCCGGCACGAACTGGAGCCGGAATGTCTTGTAATTGATCAGCAGCGCGTCCGGTCCGACGTTATAAGGCCGCGACGGCTCGCTATCGAACAGCGCCGGATCGTGGTTGTCGATGGCGAAAAAGCTGCGGTCGAGCAACAAATCACCCGTGATGTCACGCACGCCGCGGTTGCGAAGATCACGCAGAAACAGCCAAAGACTCTCCACGTTGAATTTTGGATCGCCATAGCCCTTCAGCACCAGATTGCCATCGAGCCGGTCACCGTCAAGCTTGCCATCCAGCCAGGCTTCGGTCTTCCATGTATAAGCCGGTCCGAGCAATTCGAGCGCCGCGAACGTGGTAAGCAACTTCATCGCGGAGGCTGGATTGAGCGCCTGGTCGGCACCGAAGGACAACACCTCGCGGTCGCTGGTGAGGTCATGCACGTAGACCCCGACCTCGCTTTCGGGAACGCCGGCCTGTGCCAGGGCGGCGGCTATGCTCGCCGGCAGCCTGTTCAGCGCTGTAGCGCAAACGGTCGCCGGCAATACGGCGAGCAGCAAGAGGATGAATCGGATACGCACGGACATCACGATGGCAGCGGCCAAGGAAGGCGCGATCGGCGCCGCATCAGTCCGTGCCATCCAGGATTGCGCAGGTACCTTCGACGAGCATGTCCATGTGTTCTTCCGCAATGACATACGGCGGCATGAAGTAAACGGTGTTGCCGAGCGGTCGCAGCAACAGTCCCCGGTCTAGCGCCGAGCGATAGAACTTTCGCGGGAACAACGGGTCCTTCGTCGCGACTTCGAATGCCCAGATCATGCCGGTATTGCGGAACTGTCTGACACGGGGATGCTGAACGATTTTTCGACACCGTCTGGACATCTGCGCGGACTTGGCCCGATTCGCGGCGATAACGTCGTCCTGCTCGAAAATATCCAGGACTGCCAGCGCGGCACGACAGGCGAGCGCGTTGCCGGTATAGGAATGGGAATGGAGGAAGCCTCGCGCCATTTCATCGTCGTAGAACGCACGGTAGATGTCGTTGGTCGTCATTGTTACCGACAACGGCAGGTAGCCGCCGGTGATGCCCTTGGACAGGCAGACGAAGTCCGGGCGAATACCGGCCTGTTCGCAGGCGAGAAAACTGCCGGTGCGACCGAATCCTACCGCGATTTCGTCGGCGATAAGGTGCACGCCGTGGCGATCGCACAGAGCTCGGGCTTCGCGCAGAAAGCGCGGGTGGTACATTGCCATCCCGCCCGCGGCCTGGACCAGCGGTTCGACGATCAGGGCCGCAGTCTGCGCGTGCGCTGCGGCGAGATAAGCTTCCAGCGCGTCCGCCGCACGAATAGCAACATTTTCGGCCCTTTCCCCGGGACGCGCATCGCGCCAATCCGGCGAGGGAAGTTGGGTGCTCTGCCTCAATAGCGTCGCATACGTATCCCGAAACAGGGGCACATCCGTCACCGACAGAGCACCCAGTGTCTCCCCGTGGTAGCCGTTTTTCAGGCTGACAAATCCCTGTTTCTCAGAACGTCCGCTGTTTTTCCAGTAATGGAAACTCATTTTCAGGGCGATCTCGACCGCGGATGCGCCGTCGCTGCCGTAGAAACAATGCGACAGGCCGGTCAGCGTCGACAGTCGCTCAGAAAGCTGCACGACCGGCTCATGAGTGAAGCCGGCAAGGATCACGTGTTCCAGCCTGCCGAGCTGTTCGGTCAGCGCAGCATTGATGCGCGGATTGGCATGCCCGAAGAGATTGACCCACCAGGAGCTGATCGCATCGAGATAGCGGTTACCGTCGAAGTCATACAGCCACATCCCGTCTCCGCGCGCGATCGGCACCAGCGGCATTTGCTCGTGATGCTTCATCTGGGTGCAGGGGTGCCAGACGGAGCGCAGGCTGCGGGCGAGCAGATCCTGGTTGCGAGGCAAATTGGAATTCATCAGGATGCAGAGCAGGTAGTGGCGCGGCTGGACATCGCGCGCAGTAAGACATTTTTTCGGCGGTGAATCAAGCGGGAGTATTGGCGCTCTGCGGGTTTGGCTGCCAGGCAGTCAGGCATCGTTGATGCTTTACTCTTTGAAGGTAGCCCGATATAAGCTGCCGAGATATCCGGTGTAAAGGAGGTTCTGCATGAACTTGCTGGAAACCATCACCGAGCATATATCCGCCAAACCCCTGCCTTTGGTGGCGGTTACTGTCGCGGCCGTGCCATGCCCGGACACCCCGGTGATCCTGACGCTGCACTGGCATGGCTTCGTCGAGGAAAAAATCATCGAATGCGAAGAAGCCGAGACGGTGGCTTACAAGCCAATCCCGAGCTCAGCACTTCAGGTTAACGGTCGCTGGAGCGACTTGGCCATGCTGGATCGGGCGGCCATGGAAGCGGGCTGGGAGCTCGGTGCTTGGGATGTAGCCCGCGCCGAGCGAGCAGGATGCACTCGCCCGGGGGCGGATTCGAGCGAAGCCCTGGAATGTTTGCAGGCTTTCGGGTCGTTTCCTTACGGATTCAACGATTTCCCGGTTGTGGAGGCAGAAGCACCCGATGCGGCGGAACTGGTTACTCTTGCGGCTCGTCGGGGCTACCTGATGTGGATGTTCCGTCCGGTTTATCGTGGTATTTGGGCGGAGTTTGCCGATGACACCACGTTGGGTGCGGACGGCACGCGGACTCCGCCGTGCCCGATTGAGTCGGTGCCGCCCATTGGCAATGGCTCCAGAAAAACTGTGTATCGCTTTGGCGTGCCGGGTTCCTGCTCCCTCATCAACTGAGTTGCGTAAGCACCCTGACGCCGACTTAGAGCGAGTACGTCGCCCACCTTTTATGTAAGCGCCCGCTTACATCCTGTTTGGCTTGGTCCGGACCTCGAGATTCGGGAGTATGTACTTGACGAAACCCATCCAAATAGCCGTTTTCCATCATGGGCATGAAAATCTGCCCCAAAACCGCACGATTTCTCGCAAAAAAGTAAAACTTTCCCTTGACTAAAGACATTTAGTTAAGTAAAATGTTTC